>DAOUEM010000438.1:0-8014 GCA_034430555.1 Anaerolineae bacterium
AAAGCGACCAGCAGCATGTTTATCCATACCGGATCAAGGTCCTCAAATGCAGGGCCTGCCGCTTTGATCATCTCGGTATGAATTTGATCGCTATATGTATTCAAGATGGCAGGCAGGGTCTCGTTAGTGGCCGCCTTCCCCTGCGGTTGCGCGATCGATCCCGCTGCAGCTTGAGTTACCATTGGGTCGGGGCAGCCGCAGGATTGGCGTATCACCAGTTCGGTGGGCATGTTTTTCTGATGAGGCACTTCCTCGCCTCGTAGTTGCGCAATGACCATCTCGACAGCCAGGTAGGCTTGCTCACGTACAGGCTGGCGCACTGTAGTTAAGGGAGGTGCACAGTACTCACCCTTCTCGAAGCCGTCAAAACCCGTCACGGCTATATCATTAGGCACATGAAATCCCCGCGCCTCCAACTCGGCTAGCACGCCTATGGCTGTATAGTCATTGGTGGCTGTTACAGCCTTAAAATCAATCCCCGGCTGTAATCCACGTTCGTCGAGCAACACGCTGAGGGCTTCTCGACCTGAGATTTCATTCCATGTGGTTGGCGGGCTGACAAGCGCCGGGTCGAGCGGCAGATCATATTCAGCCAGTACGTCCACATAGGCCTGATACCGCGTCTCGGATACCGGATGCCCTGGAGGGCCACTGATAAAAGCGATACGGCGAATACCATGCGCTTCAATGAGATGGGTAATGACCTCACGCATACCCTGATAATTCTCTATGGTAAGGCTTGGTATCCCGCTTAGTGGTAGTCCTAGACTCGCCCTTGGCAAGGGGCGGTACTTGTCGACGAAGCGCTGAATCGCGTCCATACTAATATGCCTTGCCAATGTTGTACTGCAAAACACCAGACCATCCAGATTTTCTGCGCTCGCCAACTGGTAGATTATGTTACCTTGCGCCATGAACTCTTCGGGACCCATCAAATGATTGCCCTCAAAACAGATCAGGTTGGCATCATGTGTTAGGGCCGCATCCATTATTCCGGACCATACCTCGGAACCGTAGGCATCCGTAATCGAATGCACCATAAGACCGATGGTTGGGCGCGCGTTGTACAAGTTGGGACGGCCTGCCTTGTTTGTTTCTGATCCGTCTATCATAGGAAATCTCCATCACGCATAATCGTGTGTCCACCGGTATCGCGACTAGAAGATGCTGTTGGCGACACAGGCAGTCTTGGCCTGGTGAATGTCATCGAAATCTTTGAGACGAACTTAGTACTACAGCCGCACTTAAGTCGGTGAGCGGGCTATACGGCGACGGTAATGAGCTGCTTTCGCGCGAACTGGGTGCCGTCGTCGCCAAACCGACCAAGCCAGCACCTGATCAATAGAGCGTGAAAAGTGCCAAACTAAGCGCAACAACAAACACCATACTTCCGCCATGGTTCGGGATCAGATCATGCCCTCTGGTATTGTTTTTGGGGCATGAACGCCCTGTCGGCAGGCACTTGGGCCACTGCCCGCCGTTCCTTATCCATCGCCCATTCCTGTAGCAAGTACAATTTGCGGTCAATGAGGGCCTGCCCTCGTTCCCTGGCAACCCCCAAAAAAACACCGACCTGGCAGTTCTCAATCCGCCCGGCGGTGCCACTGTATTGGCGTTTCACTTCGACCGAATGCCTACCTTTCTTCAGAAATCCGGTCTCATCTACGACCAACACCCCTGCTGGTGTACCCAACGTCTCGACCACATAGGCGCGCAGGTCATCTCGTACCCATCCACATCCCAGGTCGCTGTGGTTAACAAACGTTGCATCCCATCGGGCGTTGCTTCCCCTGCAAATTCCGCTAACTGCCAGCCGTTTTTGCGCGGCATGTCGCTCATCAGCCCTTTCAAATACGCGACAACGCGCTTGCAAGGCTCCGACCGGGTGAACCGACTACCGATCCGTGGGCCGAGCACCTCTCATTCTCCTGCCCAACCTTCAACCGTTTCCAACTCTGGTATTTTTCACTCACAGGTCTCCTTGTCCGACATGAGTCTCTATTTTATCTTGCCAAGTGCGGCTGTAGCACTAATCTCCTGACTGCACCAAGACTAATCGGACGAACATCGATTTTGCTGGGGATGGCAGTGCGAAAATCACACGGATGACATCGCGCGCACCAGTAGCGAGATCGACGTCCTTCACAACCTCAGCCCGTGCCACCACCACCGCCGGATCATATTGCACGGCCAACACTGCACCACTGTCTTCGATCCGGACCGAATCCGGGCCGATATCAACACTGCCAAAAGTGGTTAATACCGACTCAAACGTGCCCGTATCGGATGTGAATGTGACCTCGTCAACCAGTTCGATCCAGCCGTGCGGCGCTTCGCGATGTAGCGTAACCGTACGTATCAGCGATTCAAGTTCCGCTTCTGGTGGATAGGCATCCTTCAGTTCCAGCGCCAGCAGGTCGTGCGTATCATCCGCCTGATGATCCACGACACGCGCGGCATAGTCTTCGCCGGGGAGTTGGGCATAACCATTCGGCACCGGCAGTGAGTGTCCCACTGATGTATTGACGAAAAATTCGTAGCGTGTGTCAGAGAAATACTGCCGGGTGTAGCGCCCTCGCCCAATATCCGCGATCACCGACGTTCGCTTGAAATGCACAATGATGTTGCCCACATCATTCTGATTGTGCATTTCGTCGTTGTGGCCGCCTTTCGCCGCCAGCACCAACGCATCGGGATCGGTGGGATCATACCGGGCGATCATCCACTGCATCTCAGGATACCAATCGTGTTTGGCCGGCAGTGTGCGTTGATCCAACGCCTTATTGGGCAGCCACACCAGATCGCGCAGTTTCCATGATAAAGCGCTGTTACTGCGGCGCGAATTACCCGTGTCCTGCATATTCGCCAGCCGCATCAAGTCATCGAGTCCATAATGCTGCGCCAGGAACGCCAGCAGCGACACCGACAGTGTAATATCCGCATCACAGTCAGAGAAATTGACGAACGTATCTGGGCTGAGCATCGACCGCAGTGGGAATAACGCGATCTTACGAATCAGGTCATCGGCGAAGAAATCGACACGCCCGTTGGTACGCTGATGAACAAGATGCCCGGCCAGCACGTAATTGCCAAAACCAAATCCCCAATAACCCGGTCCTTCCGTGCTGCCGCCTTCGGAATCAAACGTTTCCAGATAGTCGTCCAGCGAACGCGCGCCGCGCGCAATCACTTCCGCCAGCCGCGCGGGATCGCGTTCCAGGTAAATCGCTGTCGCGATCACGTTGCCGACACAAACACCCGTCCAGTTATTCAGTTTACGTCCGGGTCGAGGGTGCAGCCACCAGAAATCATGGCGCGTCAAGAATGGCGCTAGAATGCGTTGATCAACTTCATGACGGATGCGTTTTTCCACCAGGGGATGCAGCTGTTCGCCGAGTAGCAGTACCAGTTCTGCCAGTTGAGTCCCCGTCAGGGCCGAGAACAACCCAATCACCGGGTGTTCGACATCAGGCAGATCGCTGTGATGAGCAGGGAACTCCCAACTGCTTTCTTCGCAAATCGCCCAGGCGACGTTCAGCAGTGGATCGAGAAAGCGCCCCTCGTATTCCAGGCATTCCGCCAGGGCGAGATCGGCCATTATGACCCGCCGCCGGAACCACGGGTCTTCGTATTCGCGGCGGCTGCCGCTCCGGAAGAATTCCAGAAACAGTGTCGCCGGGAGTGACGGTAGAGTTTCGGCGGCGGCGGCTTCAGCCTCTGTGATGATCGCGTGGTAGTGATCTTCTCCAATTGATGTGCGAATGGATTGCCACGCGTCTCGGTCTGCGGCAGGTGGAAAAGGTGGCGGCGCGGTTTCTTCACGCAGAATCAGGTCTATGTTAATTGGATCGTATTGGCTTAACATGCCAGCTCCTTAATTGATATCGGCCTACCAGAAAAAAGCCGTGCGCCCTGACGCTCGCAGCAGTGCCTCAACAAAGAAATAATCGCCATAGGGCAGCATATGCTCGAAGCCGCCCTTTTTTACATGACTTGCCCCTTGCGCCAGTAGTCCTTCCGCACCAGGATGGTCGAAGGTGGTGTATCCAGCGATCAATCCGTCCAGGATGGCGCGGGCTGAGGTCCGGTAGTGATCGGCCTGTTCCTGATCATCGAATTGATCCGCCAACAGGAACAAGCCCGCCGCCATAATCGCCCCGGCGGACGTATCACGATAGGCAGGTTCGCCTTCTGGGAGTAAATAATCCCAGATAGGAACCCGATCCGCTGGCAAGCGCGCGAGGGCGAAATCCGCCAGTTGAGCAGACGTATCACGGAAACGCGGCTCTTGGGTATAGCTGTATGCCAGCGCGAAACCGTGTATGCCCCAAGACTGCCCCCGGCTCCAACACGATTCATCAGCGTAGCCCTGAACAGTTTCACCGCGCAGGGGTTCCCCCGTGTCTGGATCGAAGTGGAAGGAGTGATAACTCGACCCATCCGCCCGCACGATATGATCGGCGGTGCTGTGAGCGTGCGCGATGGCAATGTCTTTGTAACGCGCGTCGCCCGTTTGTTCCGTCGCCCAAAACAGCAGTCCCAGATTCTCCATGCAGTCGATGATGATCCGGCCCCGGTTATCGACGTCAGGTGACCAGTCATTCCAGGCACGGATAAAGCGCCCGTTGGCATTGTAACGCCCGGCTAACGAACTGGCGGCGCGCAAGCCGCCCTGACGTGCATCGGTATCGCCGGTCAGTTTGTAATCGGCTACCAGCGAGTGCGAATACAAGAAACCCATATCATGATCGTGCGTCTCTGGGCGATCCAACCGCCCGAAGAAGTACGGGGTCTGCGCCCGTGCCGCATCATAAAAAACGGTCTCTTTGGTTTCGGCATAGGCCAACCAGAGCTGCCCGCTCCAAAACCCTTCAACCCAAAAATCTCGTTCGCAGCGTGTATACGTCAGATCGCCTTTACCAACACATGGCGCACTCGTCCCCATTATTGGAATCGTGCGCCGAATTGTGCTGAAGGCTTGAGCAAGTGTTTCAGTGTACGTCATGATTCATCATCACCACGCCAGAGTGCGCGCACGCGATGCGCCGCCAGCTTGGGCCGTCGGTCTCGTGTGAAAACGCCCTTGTAGTTGTACGCGGCCATCCGATGAACTGCTTGCGAGGTCTTGAAATCACACATATTCCAGATATGCTGACCGACGACAAATGGTTTGCTGTCCGTCAATTTGATTTGCTTGACGAGAAACTCCGCCTGGTATTCTTCGCTGAACATTTCCGGCGGTTGCGCGTGGTGGCCGGGGATCGTATCTGTACCGAATTCCGACAGGATAAACGGTTTAGGATACAGCTTGTGGACTAATTCGATCTCTTTATCGAGAAATTCCAGCCCCAAGTCAATCTGGCCGGGCTGTGTATACCAGCCGCAGTAACGATTGAGGCATACCACATCCACAAATGCAAACGATTCTTCCATTGCCCCTTCGTGACTGACCAACGTCACCGGGCGAGTGGGATCGAGTTCGCGGACCAACTCAGCCTGAGCCTTAAACGATTCTACAGCCGCAGGGTGACTGGGATGCTCAATTACCGTGAAGTCTCGGTAATATTCTGCGCGTGCTTCCAGTTTGGCAGTATGCGGCTCGTTCGCCAGCGACCACATGATCACGCTTGGATGGTTTTTATCGCGATCAATCATCTCACGGATCATCTGCTCGCAGATACGGTTACGCTTCTCAAGGCCGTTTTCGAGAAAGAATAGACCAACGGCAGGCGTTTCATCAATCACCAGGAAGCCCAACCGATCCGCCATGTCCATCATCTGTTCGGAATACGGATAATGCGATGTGCGGAACGAGTTCGCGCCGATCCAACGCATCAACGCGTAATCCTTGATGATTAACGCTGGCAGCAAACCCTTGCCCACCACCGGAAAATCTTCGTGGCGGCCAAAACCAACCAATTTCACCGGCTCACCGTTCAATAATAATTGATCACCCTCTACCGCAATCGTGCGGATGCCGATTGCCAGCGTGTAACTATCAACGACGGCCCCGTTGCTTAACAAGTCTACACGCAGGTCGTAAAGATTTGGCGTATCCGGTGACCACAGTGCCGCATCAGGAACCGTAAAGTTTGCCTCCGACGAAGAGGTTTCGATCACTAACTCCGCGCCGTGCCCGGTGAGCGTGACACGCGCGGGCAGCGATCCTGTCTGTTCGATAGCCACATTTACGATGCCGTTTTTACCGTCGATTCTGGTGATTACGGTCAGATCGTTGATCGCGTCTGCTGGCTCGGTGTAGATCAGCACCGGGCGCTGAATTCCGCAATAGGGGAAGAAGTCGAAACTGGTTCTCGGGAAATTGATATTTGGGAACCCCGCCCCAGGCAGCCCTTCCAGATTGCCAGGCGGCACTCGATCAGGAGCCAGTTCGCTTTCAACACGCGCTACAAGCACATTTCCCGTATCCTGCACGCGATCTGTGATGTCGAAGGTGAAGGGCAGATAGCCGCCCTCATGTTCGCCGAGGTGTTCCCCATTCAGCCATACCTCGGTCATGTAGCTTACGGCGTTGAAGCGCACCAAAATGCGCTGATCGCGCCATCCCCAGGGTAGATCGAAGGTGGTTTGATACCACGCCGCACCGATATAATCGCGCCAATCTTCGAATTGATCATTCCAACTGGCGGGCACAGCGATCACCTCAACTGGATCAAAACCCGTCCCCCACTGCTTATCGGTACCCTCATTGGCAGGATCGAAACGGAAATCCCAGAAACCGGATAGATCGAGCATCTGACGGCAGCGATTGGATTGTGGATATAACATCCGCACTATTCTCCTTTTAGTTTGGAATGTAAACGTCAAGAAGCATTGGTTATAGCCGGAGCCTGATCCAGCACATCAATACCACTCAACGATAGGTCTTCAGCAAAGTGACACGCCACCAGATGATCGTTACCTATATCGCGCAGTGCGGGGGTATCGGTCTGGCAGATTGTTTTGGCTAAGCGGCAGCGCGGATGGAAATAACATCCACCCGGTGGATGTGCAGGATCGGCAACATCGCCTTCTAGCACGATGCGCTTGGAGCGTCTTTCCGGGTCCGGTTTCGGAATCGCAGATAACAGCGCCTCGGTATACGGGTGTTTGGGCGTGGTATAGAGCGCGGTTGTGTCGGCCAACTCAACGAGCTTGCCGACATACATCACCGCAACCCGATCCGCCACATATTCCACTACACTGAGATCGTGCGAAATAAACAGGTACGTCAGGTCAAATTCTTGCTGTAACTGGATCATCAGATTCAGAATCTGAGCGCGGACAGAAACATCCAGCGCGGAAACGGCTTCATCGGCGATGACCAGGCGGGGATCAAGGGCGAGTGCGCGCGCAATGCCAACACGTTGTCGCTGGCCGCCGCTAAACGCGTGGGGATAACGCCGCATGAATTCCGGGCGCAGCCCGACCTTTTCCAACAAGTCCACAACTTTGTCTTCCAACGCTTGGCCGCTCAAGATATTGTGAATCCGCAATGGATCGGCCACGATGTCAAAGACGGTCATGCGCGGGTTAAGCGACGAGTATGGGTCCTGAAAGATCATACGGATCTTGCGGCGATAGTGCCGTAAGTCCTGCCGGTCAGGTTTCGCGAGATCGATGGCGTGTCCCTGGCTGGCCCCATCTTCCCCGCTAAAATCGCTCATATGAACGTGCAGTTTTTTTTGAACGTCAGTCAGGTCGTCATCTTCGGTAAAAAAGATGCTCCCGGCGGTGGGTTTATAGGCGCGTGCGATACAGCGCCCAACAGTGGTTTTGCCACAGCCGCTTTCCCCCACTAAACCGAGCGTTTCACCGCGCCGGATCGAAAAACTCACGTCATCTACCGCCCGGACATAGTTCACAACCTGACGGAAGAAGCCGCCGTGAATTGGGAAGTGCATTTTCAGGTTTTCGACGCGCAGCAGCGTGTCATTTGAGGGCGTGGTCGGTGTAGATTCAAGCTGTGCAGCCATTAGTGCTTCTCCTCATCTGCGGTGGGGATAGGTGTGGC
>DAOUEM010000439.1:0-23123 GCA_034430555.1 Anaerolineae bacterium
CAGCGTTTGCAGGATCATGTGCCCGGTGCGGTCCGCGGCGTGGCAGGCCCGCCGGACCGGCTGTTTGGTTTCGTTGTTGGTGTGCCCGCCGAAGCGCCGCTGGCTGATCGTGCCGTCCGGGTTGCGGTCGAAGGGCAGGCCCATGTGCTCCAGCTCGATCACCGCTTCGATGGCGTGCTCGGCCAGCGCTTTCACCGCGTTCTGGTCGGCCAGGTAGTCGCTGCCCTTGACCGTGTCGAAGGCGTGCCACTGCCAGCGGTCCTCTTCCAGGTTGCCCAGGGAGGCGCCGATGCCGCCCTGCGCCGTCCCGGTGTGGCTGCGGGTGGGGTACAGCTTGGAGACCACGCCGACCGACGCGCCGCCCTGTCCACCGGACAGGCCCTGGCTGGCATAGAGCGCCGCCATCAGGCCCGCGCCGCCGGCCCCGACCACCACCACGTCAAATTCATGTGTTTGCATATGCGTTCTCAGCTTTCAGCAATTCGCGCTCAGCAGTCGCCTGCCGATGGCCAATGAAACACTCAAAATGGAATGATCCGCCCGGATGTGTCATCCGGCAGGTACCCCGCCGAGCAGGGCCGCCGCGCCCACGAATATGATCGCCAGGCAGCCGAAAAAGATCGCCCAGTTCAGGCCGCGCCGCAGGGTGGGATTATGCGCGTAGTCGTTGATCACGTAGCGCAGGCCGTTGAAGCCGTGCATCAGCGCCAGGGCCAGCAGGGCCGTGTCGTACAGCCGCCAGAAAAGGTAAGCCCACCGCGTCGCCACGAAATTGGCCGCCAGCCCGGTGCCGGAGGCGTTGATGGCGAACACGCCCTCGATCACGTGCATGATCGCCAGGTGCCCGAAGACCAGCGGCAGGATCAGCACGCCGGACAGCCGCATGAAAATCCACATGATCTGGTCGTAGCGGCTGCGCTGCCGGAGCCGAGGTCCTGCCAATCCCCGGTTGCCGGTCACCGCGCCGAAGCCCAGCGAGATCACCGCGCCCGCCACCAGGGCCAGCGCCATGCCGCCGCCAAAGGGGATGGCGACCTTGTTGACGACCAGGCCCAGGTGCAGGTCGAAGGGACGGCCGCTGTAAAACTCGATCACGTGCTGCCCCATCAACACGAAGACCGGCACCAGCACGACCGCCGTCGCCAGGAAGACGATCTGCGCGGCCATACCCTGGTACTCCCACCACTCCGGCTTGTAATCAAACAGGGCGATGCGGATGCCGTTGAAGGCGTGATACACCACGCACGCCACCAGCGCGAACTCGCCGATGGTGAACAGCGGCGTCTGGTAAATCGAAATCGCTTCTTCGTAAAGCTCCGGGAAGAAGTACACCCAGGAGGTGTCGATCACGTGGATGATCAAAAAGAGCAGCGTGCCCAGCCCTGCGGTGCGATGCAGGACCCAGCTCCACTGCCCCAGTTTCCCCCGGTAGCGCAGGGTCTCGGTTACGGTGGTGACCAGTGTTGCCATCGGAAAGAGTCTCCTTGCTGGCGCTAACTGTCGAACAACCTGGATTGAGACTTGAATTGTAACATTTGCCACAAAAAAGGCCCACCGCCTGTGGGCAAGCGCAGTTGACTGTAGCCAACCAGCGCCAGACACGCTTACCCTCCTTGCCGCTCCCTTCTCCCCGCAAGCGGTGCAAGGGATCAGTTGAGCGTGGGACGGAAAGCCGTCCTCAATGCGATGGCCCAGCCTGCCGCCGGCACTCATCGGCCGTTTATGGTTCTACCCATGACGGGATGTTATACTTAGGCCACTTTCCTTCATGTACGGGATTGGAGGACGGGCCTTAACCGGCGCTTTTTTGTCGATAAAGTGTGTCTGACACGTGTGAATATCGCTGATCCGATTGGTGAAGGGAACCCAACAACATGACTGCTTCCAATACCCAGGCTCGCGGCCTGGAAGGCGTCGTCGTCGCCGACACCCGCCTCAGCAAAGTCGACGGGCAGGTCGGCCGCCTGATTTATTGCGGCTACGACATCATGGACCTGGCGCGTCACGCCACCTTTGAGGAAGTCATCTACCTGCTATGGACGCTCAAGCTGCCCACCGCCGCCGAGTTGGCCGCCTTCAAGCAGCGCCTCGTCGCGCAGATGGCCCTGCCCGCTGCTGTGCTCCAGCAGATGCAGGCCTATCCGGCCGACGTGCACCCGATGGCCGCGCTGCGCACCGCGATCAGCACCGCCGGCCTGTTCGACCCGGCAGCGGAGGACAACAGCCCGGAAGGCAACCGCCAGAAGGCGCAGACCCTCACTGCCCGCATCCCGACCATCATCGCCGCCTGGGCGCGCATCCGTGAAGGCCAAACGCCCATCGCCCCCCGGTCGGACCTCAGCCTGGCGGAGAACTTCCTCTACATGATGACCGGCGACGATCCCGATCCCACCGCCGCCGAGGCCGTCGACCGCTACCTGATCCTGCTGGCCGACCATGGCTTCAACGCCAGCACCTTCACCGCCCGCGTGGTGACCAGCACCGACGGCGACCTCTACTCAGCCATCACGGCGGCCCTCGGCACGCTCAAGGGGCCGAAGCACGGCGGCGCCAACGAGGCGGCCATGTACATGTTCTTCGAGGTGGCGGAATCCGGCCTGAGCGTGGCCGACTGGTTCCGGCAGGAAGTCAAGGAAGGCGGGCGGCGCATCATGGGCATCGGTCACCGCGTCTACAAAGCGCCCGATCCCCGCGCGGAAATCCTGCGCGAGTACGCCCAGGCCCTGGCGGCCAGCTCCGGCGACGCCCAGTGGTTCGACATCGCCCGCGAGCTGGAAGCGTTGGCCCGCGCCGACGACTACTTCATCGAGCGCCAGCTGTACGCCAACGTCGACTACTACAGCGCCATCGTGCTGTACATGGTGGGCATCCCGGCGGACCTGTTCACGCCGCTGTTCGCCATGAGCCGCATCGCCGGCTGGGCGGCGCACGTGATCGAGCAGTGGGCCGACAACCGCCTGATCCGGCCCAAGGCCAGCTACACCGGCGAGCTCGACGTGGCCTGGGTGCCGCTCGAAGACCGCGCCTGATCGGGCCGGTTGACGCATGAATCGAAGGGGCAGGTCCCGCGGCCTGCCCCTTTGGTGTTGAATCCGGCTGGTGGAGTGTGCCGCCCTACTCCCAGAACAGCGAGGGCAGCCACCTCATCTCGGCGATTGGCCCGTCCAGGTCGAGCGCCATCTCCACCTGGTTCACCGAGATCGTCTGCCCGTCGACGCGCACGGCCAGGTCGCCCGCCGCCGACACCGCGATCATGTCCCCGGGGATGACCTCAGGCCGGAGGTAGGCGTACGGCTGGCGTACGTCGTAGACATCGAAGATTTTCACCTCGAACGTGTTTTCGTCGGTTTGGATAACCGCGGCAAACCGGTGCTCGTCCAGCCAGGCGGCATCCGCCACCACCTGATCATCGGTAGAAACTTCCCAGGTCCCCGGCGGGGCCAGTTGTCGTAAGGCCAGGGCCGGAATATCGGGACACGTATCCGGGTCCTGGTTCCACAGCAACCCATACTGATCACCCGGCGAAAAGATAGCGTATTCCAGCGTGGTACCGTTCCACAAATCGAGGGTGTGAGTTGCTGTGCCATCGTTGTAGGCGAGGTAGCGGCCACCCGGCGAGAAGTGCAGGGGCGATAGCAGCGTGTCGTTTTCGGGAGCCAAAACGCTGCGAGGGCTTTCTTCAGGAGCGGCCAGGTCCCATACCCACAGACCCTCTCCATCCGCCAAGGCGAGCAGCCGGCCATCCTGGCTCCAGGCGGCATGGTCCGCGCCGTAAATCGCCTCGCCAGCGGTCAGTTCGACCGGCCCCATGGTTGGGCTGGGCGAATTCAGATCATAGCCATAGCCCGACCGGTTATGTGGCGCATAGACGGCCAGTTGATCGCCCTCCCAGATGGCGACGGCGGCGCTGCCGGGCGCGTACAAGGCGTCATCACCCGGCACCAGCGGGACGGCATAGGGGCTGACGATAACATCCGGCGCGCCGTTCACGATCTGCCGCACGTAGCGATCTTCGACCAGCTCGAGATCGCAGTCTGGCGGGGCGAAAGCGCTGCATGTTTCAGTGTTCCAGAATAACAAGTAGTGTCTGGGCCAACCGATCCACATTTGCGTCAGCGTTTCGTTATCCATCGCCGCCGGAGGGCCGCCGTCGACCGGCAGCAGGTAGCGCGTCCCGGCTTCGGTCGTCAGCAGCAGCGGGTGCTGGCGCGGATAGGGCTGGTCCGGCACTGGCGGCTGCGGATTGACTTCGGCGCGTTCGGCCAGCAGCGCCAGGAACTCGTCTTCGGTTGGCACCACTTCTTCGGAGTCGTGCGGATCGTCACCCGTTGACAGCCAGACGCGCAAATCAGCGCCCGGTGTGTGGAAGTCGTAAGCGTGTGCATTGCCCAGGCCGTGCACCACGAGAAAATCACCCGCCAGCGTGCGCCGTAAGAACATGTAAAAATCGCCCTCGGCTGGCGGCGACCGGTAAAGGACGTTGCAATCCCCGCCGCCCAGGATGCCATCATACTGGCCCTGGATCAGGGCGGGCGTGTTCTGCGAGACCAGCAGGTATTCCGGCCCGGCCTCGCCGACCACATATTCCTCCACCTGGATGATGTGCGTTTGCTGCGCGCGGTCGCTCTCGACCAACCGGGCGCGCACCACGACTTCGGCCCCCTCCAAGAGATATTCCAATGTGCCGGGCGGCCCACTGCACGCATAAACGGGCGGGGCTGGCGAAATCATCACTACTCCCAGCGTGGCGAAGGCGATCACCCCGGCCAGGATCAGGCGTTTGCTGCACATGTGCCGTTCCTAACATCCAATAAACAACGAAAGGGTGTGGCGATACCCACACCCTTATTATATTGGAATTATGGCGGCTATTCCCCGGCGATGTCCGCCAGGAAGGCCAGCACGTCCGCCTTGAGCTTGCCCAATGACGGCACGTCCAGGTAAAACATGTGCCCGGCCTGGTAGGTGGCCGTGTGCAGGTTGTCCCGCAGGTCCGCCTCGATGTCCATGTGGGTCATGGTGTACTGGGTGGCGAAGTGCGGCGTCGCCAGGTCGTAAAAGCCCATGCCCAGGAAGACGTGCATGAACGGGTTGCGGGCCAGCGCGCCCCGCAGCGCCTCACTCGTATCCGGGAACTTGCCGCGCTCCCACTCCCACTCTTTGTTCACGTCGGAGCTCAGCGTGCGGTATTCGAGGTCGGTCTCGTAGCCCAGGTCGCGGCGCAGGTAGCTGTTGGCCATGGCGGTGTACGGCGGTGAGATGGCCGTCATCGAGGGATCGAACTCCGGGAACTCGGTCACGGCCAGCGCGTCGCGGCCCTTGAAGCGGCTGTCCAACCGCCCGACGGTGCGCTTTTCGTCGCGCAGCAGTTCCTTGCAGAAGCGGTAGATCAGGATGCGTTGATTGCTCTGCTCGACAAAACGCGCCGACAGGCCGGTATAACGCGCCAGCTGCGCCACCAGGGCCTCGCGCTCGTCGTCGGTCAGGCGGTCGCCTTTGGCCAGGGCGGCGGCGTAGTCGGTTTCGGCCCACGCTTCGACCTCGGCCACCACGTCGGCCAGCGGGCGCTGCTGCAGGTCGTCCGGCAGTTTACCGTGGTACCAGGCGGAGGCGGTGTAGGTCGGCAGGAACAACACGAACGGCAGGTCGTTGCCGCGCTCGAAGCGGATCGTCTGGAAGTTGAGCGTGGTCGAGATCAGGAACAGGGCGTTGAAGGCGATGCCCCGCTCGAAGAGGTGCCCGGCCAAGCCCGCCGCGCGCGTGGTGCCGTAGCTTTCCCCGGCCAGGTAGAGGGGCGATTCCCAGCGCTGGTAGCGCGTCAGGTACAGGCGGATGAACTCGCCCACCGCTTTGAGGTCGCCTTCCAGGTTCCAGTAATTTTTATTCAGGTCTTTTTTGGCGGCGCGGCTGTAGCCGGTGCCCACCGGGTCGATGAACACCAGGTCGGCGAAATCGAGCCAGGTATGGTCGTTATCCACCAGGCGATAAGGGGGCGGCGGCATCCAACCCTCGTCCTGCATCTGGACGCGGCGCGGTCCCAGCGCGCCCAGGTGCAGCCACACTGACGCTGATCCCGGCCCGCCGTTGAACACAAAGACCAGGGGACGTTGGGCGGGGTCGGCTACGGCATCCAGCGTGTAAGCCGTGAAGAAGATGTGCGCTTCCACGTCCGGCTCGTCTTCGTCGTCTTTACGCAGCGGCATCAGCCCGGCGGTGGCGGTGTATTGCAGCGTTTTTCCGCCAATGGTCAGGCTGTGCTGAGTCTGTACCGGCGGTACTTCCGGCTTTTCTTCAGGTTTGGGTTCGGTCTTGTCGGCGTCTGCCTGGGGAGTGGGTTCTTTTTCGTCTTTTTCGGCCATATCTCTGACTCCATCGGGTAGTGAGCGGGGGACCTTCACAGGACTCGATGATACCGCCCCCCTGCGCCCCCGGCAATCGCGATATGCCATGTTTGACAATCGAGACAGTTGACCCGGCAGCGCCCGGCGTGGTATGTTCGATCCACTCGTTCGACACCGTGTGAAGATGGATAAACGATGACCACCATTCTCGTCGTCGATGACGAAGCCAACATCCGAAGCCTGGTCGGCGCTTACCTGGAAGCCGAGGGTTACACCGTCCACCTGGCGGCAGATGGCCCCGGCGGCCTGGCCGTGTTCCGTCGTTATAAACCCGACCTCGTCGTGCTGGACGTGATGCTGCCGGGCATGGACGGCCTGGAAGTCTTGCAGCAGATGCGGCGCGAGTCGGAGGTGTACGTGCTGATGCTCACTGCCCGCTCGGAGGAAGCCGACCGCGTGGTCGGGCTGACCGTCGGCGCGGACGACTACCTGACCAAGCCCTTCAGCCCGCGCGAGCTGGTGGCGCGCATCAAGGCCATCCTGCGGCGGGGACGGAGCGCATCCACCGGGGACGACGCGCCGCTGGTCTTCGCCCACGTCCACATCGATCCGCAGCGCCACCAGGTCCGGCGCGGGACGGAGAACATCGCCCTGACCGCCCTGGAATTCAAGCTGCTGCAAACGCTGGCGACCTACGCCGGCATGGTGCTCAGCCGGGAGCAGTTGATCGAGCGGGTGTGGGGCTACGATTTTTACGGCGACGAGCGCGTGGTGGACGTGCACATTGGCCGTATCCGCCAGAAGCTGGAAGCAGACGCCGCCAACCCCCGGCACGTGCTCACGGTGCGCGGCGTCGGTTATAAGTTCGAGGATGACCCGGCATGAACCTGCACAGTAAACTGCTGCTTTCCTACCTGGGCGTGATCGGGCTGGCGCTGCTGGTGCTGGCCGTCTCGACGGCCTTCATCGCGCCGGCGGCCTTCTCCGGCCACGTGCAGAATATGCGGGCGCGGGGCATGTTCGCGCCGCGTTATGAAGATGCGGACCGCTTCCCGATGCTCAATGCGATTGTGCAAGGTCTGGACGTCGAAATCGAGGGCAACTTCCGCGAAGCTGTCAACCGTGCGCTGCTGCTGGCCGGTCTGGCGGCGACCCTGGCCGCTGCCCTCGTAAGCTGGATCATCAGCCGGCGCATCGTGCGCCCCCTGCGCGAGTTGAGCCGGGCCAGCCAGCACATCGCCGAAGGCCATTACCAGGAGCGGCTGACCGTCTCCGGCGGGGACGAGCTGGCCGAGCTGACGCACAGCTTCAACCAGATGGCGGCGGCCCTGGCCGATACCGAGGCCATGCGCCAGCAGTTGATCGGGGATGTCACCCATGAGCTGAAGACGCCGCTGGCCAGCATCAAGGGCTACATGGAAGGGCTGCAAGACGGCGTGATCCCGCCCGGCCCGGAGACCTACCAACTGGTCTACCGTGAGGCCGACCGGTTGCAGCGCCTCGTCCACGATTTGCAGGAGCTTTCCCGGGCGGAGGCGACGCAGCTCGCCCTGGATGTCCGCCCCTGTGACGCCAACGAGCTGGCGACCTCCGCCGTGGCCTGGATTCGCCCCCAGTTCGACGACGGCCAGATCGACCTGTCGGTGCGCCTGCTGGCCGAGCCGCTGACCGTCGCCGCCGACTTCGACCGCGCCCGGCAGGTGCTGCTTAATCTGTTGGGCAATGCGCTGCAATATACGCCCGTCGGGGGCCGGGTGATACTCACCCTGTCGCGGGCGGAAGGTGCTGGCCAAGGCCGCTCCGGTGACGCGCTTCAATTTGCCGTGGCGGATACGGGCCGTGGGCTGGCGGCGGATGACCTGACACGCGTCTTCCAGCGCTTTTACCGGGTGGATAAATCGCGGGCGCGGGCCAGCGGCGGTAGCGGCATCGGCCTGACCATCGCCCGTCACATCGTGGAGGCGCACGGCGGCCGCATCTGGGCGGAGAGCGACGGCCCCGGCCAGGGCAGCACCTTCACCTTCACCCTGCCGCTAACGGACCCTCCCCACCCTGCCTGACGGGGTCCCTGACGGAGCCCCTGACGGGGTCCCTGACGGAGCCCCTGACGGGGCCCCTGACGGGGCGTCCCGCTTCATCCAAACTTCACAAAACCGATATGGCCGCGTCACGCATCGGCGGCATGATAGGGGCGTATTAAGTGACCTGTGGGCGAACCATGCCCCATAGTTGTTGTCAGGAGTGAAGATGATGCGTAAATGGTTCAGGATGGTCACGGTGCTGGTGGTGGTGGCCGCGCTGGCCCTGGCGGGTACGGCGGTTCTGGCCCAGGGCGACGGTGAAGATGAAGGCGAGACCACGCCTCCGTTCGGCTTTTTCGGTGGGCGGTTCGGCGAGCATATGGACGATATGTTTGGCGGGCGCTTTGGCGACCACTTCGGCGGGCGCATGGGCGGCATGTTTGGCGACCGCCTGGCGGAAATGCCGATGGTCGCCGAGGTGGCCGAAGCGCTCGGCCTGGAGGCGGACGCGCTGCTGGAGGCCCTGGCGGACGGCCAGACCCTGGCCGAGATCGCGGAAGCGCAGGGCGTGTCCCTGGATGCTATCGTCGATGCGCTGGTCGCGGCCCATGCTGAACAACTGGCCGAAGCCGTGGCCGCTGGCACGCTCACCCAGGAGCAGGCGGACGCCATGCAGGCGCTGCACGAAGCCAACCTGCGCGCTCACCTGGCGGACGGTGAGGGCTTCCTGGGGATGCGCGGCTTTTTTGCCGGCGGCCGCGCCCCCATGACAGGCCGTGGCGGTTTCTTCGGCGGGATGCGCGGTGGCCGGAGTTCGTAGTGCTGTCGCGCCCCAGCGCCGGGTAAGCGTCGCCCGCCCGTAGCCTGGGCGTCGGCTGCGCCCGGCTTTTACGATCGCCGTTTATGCTATAATGCGTAGACGGCGGTTGTGATTCATAGAGGGTGGTTTTATCCGTATCTACCGGCGGCGACGACCCGGTTCATCGATTCATAGGCACATGTGAACGGATGTAATGATCTATTGGAAGGGTGAGGCAATTATGGCGCTCATCTTGATTGTCGAAGATCAGGAAGAGATGCAGAAGCTGTACAAGTTGATCCTGGAAGAGGTGGGGCATGAAGTGGTGATTGCCGGACACGGCGTGGAAGGTTTGCACGGCCTGAAGCGTATGCCCGACCTCGTCATCCTGGATTTGCAGATGCCGATTGCCAGCGGGGACGTGGTGCTCGGCTTCATCCGCAGCACGCCGGAGATTGCCCGGACGCGCGTGCTGGTCATCTCCGCCCACCCGGAAGCGCATACCCTGGCCCGCCAGTTAGAGGCCGACGCCTGCCTGATGAAACCGGTCGGCATGGACCAGGTCACGGAAATGGTGGATCGGCTGCTGGCGGAACCGGCAGCGAGCTGACGGCCCGCTGGCTGACTGTTCGACCTGCACACGCGGTGTGCCCATCACTTCGTGCGTGCCTAAAGAGAGAGCCATGACGTACAAAAGCGTAACCGTAACCAGGTTTGGCTCCCCCGAAGTCCTCCAGATCACCGAGCATGATCTGCGCGCACCACTGGCCGGAGAGGCGCGGGTCAAAATCCTGGCGACGCAAGTGTGCCGCCCCGACCTTAGCGTCCGTACCGGTGAATCACTGTACAGCGGTACGCCGCTGGGACAGAAGATACCGTTTGTGCCGGGGTATGCCATCATCGGCGAGGTGGACGCGGTGGGCGAAGGCGTCTCCGGCGTGGCTGTCGGCGACCGGGTCGGGGCGCTGACGGTTACCGGCGGCTATTCGGAGGTCCTGTATTGGCGCGGCGACCGGCTGATTCCCGTCCCCGCCAGACTGGACCCGGCGGAAGCCGTCACGCTGATCCTGAATTACATTGTTGCTTACCAGTCGCTTCATCGGTCGGCGAAGGTCAAGGCCGGGGATAAGGTGCTCATCATTGGCGCGAGCGGCGGTATTGGCACGGCTTTGTTACAGCTTGGCAGGCTGGCGAATCTTAAAATGTATGGGACCGCGTCCCAAAGCAAACACCATAGCCTGACCGAAATGGGCGCGATACCGATTGACTACCACACGCAGGACTTTGTCGAGGTGATCCGTCAGGCGGAACCGGACGGCCTCGATGCGGTGTTTGATGGGATGAGCGGGGACTACATCAGACGTGGGCTTTCGCTGCTGCGGCGTGGTGGCAGGCTGGTGAGTTTCGGCGAACCCCCCGGGCTGGGCGCACTGGCGCGTATTCTGGGGACATTCATTGTGGTGAACCTGCTGCCGGACGGTAAATCCTTCAAACTTTATGGAACGTCCTTCTATACGTTTAACCCGCGCCCGTTTCTGGAAGACTGGGCGGCACTCTTCAAGCTGCTGGAAGAAGGCAAAATCAAACCGGTCATCGCCCAAAAGTTCCCCATCCTGGAAGCGGCCCAGGCCAATGAACTGCTCGAAAGCGGGCAGGTCGTCGGCAACGTCGTCCTGCTGGCCCCAGAACTGTTGTAAGCGCAGCTACTCTCGGACACCAGCCCCGCCTTGCCCTCCAGGAAGATGCTCATCTGCTGCGAGAAGACCGGCGCCTTGTACCAGGCACCAGTCGCAGCTATCTGGCCGTACCAATGCGCGTGCGTTACGACCGGGTGCGTTGTGGCGGCTCAAAGCGCTAATCCTGACCGGTGACACGGTGACAAGATCGATCAGAATGGGTATTTGCCCCGCAACAGCACCTTTAGAGTAGGCTCGACCTGGGCAACGCACCAGTATCGATTAACCCAGCAGTTCTCGGGCGTTGGCTATCCAGTGCTGAATGGTCTGGAGTTCCTCCTCCAAGGATCGCACCACTTCCAGCGAGTCTACTTTGATGGAGCAGGATACGTCATCCGGGACCTGGGTGAGGATGTCCTCAAGCCATAACTTTTGCTGTGCGGGTGTTGCCTGCTGCACTTTTATTACCGGATCCGGGCAGATCTCCAACGAGGTTGAACGCCTGCCAAAGGTCGCGGCAGCGCGTGCCACGTCCGTCTTGGGACCCACGTGAAACAGCTCCAGGGTTGGGATGCGGGAGATCGCCGGGATGAGCAGTGAGGTGTCGCCGCAACTGTGCCAGTAGAAAATGCCGCCATAGGTGTGGCACAACTTAAGCTCCCAGGGCAAAATCATCTCCTGGTAAAGGTGGGGAGATAACGTCGGGGTGTTGACATCGTCGTTGCCGAGTAATCCCCGGGTGCGCCTGATGCCCAGGTACCGGTCACACTCGGCCTGCCAGTGCAAGCGCGCCTCAACAATGTAGGCGAACAGCGCTTCGATAAACTGTGGCCGCTGCAGCATGTCCACCAGCAGGCCATCGAAGCCACGCAGCTCGGCTGCCACGCCAAAAGGCCCCATGATCCAGTCGGGAAACCTTACCAGGAAGTCATCATCCAGCAGGTCTCGCATTTCCTCATAGTGCTGGATGATGTTCGGCATCAAGCCGGTCTCGTAAAAATCAGGCAACTGGAGCCTGGCCAAATCTTGTGGATCCCGAACGGGCGGATTCAAATAGTCAGGCCAGGGATGTCCGTCGGCGGTAAAGCTATACGGCACGCCCACCAATGTGGCTTCTAAGGCTGTCGCAATCAGGATGCGGAATGACTTATCAATATAGGTGTCATCGGGCAGATGATGCGCCCGATAGACTTTCATCTCCAGCTCGGCGACGAGATAGGTGAGTGGGTCCGTATAATAAGCATGCTTGCCAAACCCCAGCAATTGCGCCCACATACCCAGTGCCGGTTCGATAGTGAACGGTATCTTCCCGCCTTTCGCACGTTTGTAGGGTAAGGTGCGGATGAAAGCCGGCTGAAAGTCCCCGTGAGGGATAACCTGCCACAGGTGCCGGCGTGCCTGATTCTCGGCGCTTTCTTCGATGGCGCGCACCTCGTCCATCAGCGCTTTTACTCGATCGATGCTTACTTCCATGGCGACTCCGTTCGAGGAATGGCTTGATCCATCATATGCGCGACGTGTGGTAGCCTTGGTGATTCGGGCTGGACAACCCGTGATATTATGAGTACACTTTGAGTAGCGAGTAAAACGATTACGTAATCGTTTTACTGAGTGGAAATTAGCATAAACTGGCGCTAGAGTCAAGTTGAACATGGTTTCATGGCGGTCCAGCTCGCCGACTGATGGGACCCTCAAAATGTCGAATCTCGTGAACCCGGTAGGCGACACCTCATGGTTTGTCCATGATCGTTTCGGCCTGTTTATCCACTGGGGGCTCTATGCAGCGGCGGGGCGGCATGAGTGGGTCAAACAACGGGAGCGGATGGGTGACGCCGACTATCAACAGTATTTTGATCACTTTTACCCCGATCTGTACGATCCACGCCTATGGGCTGAGGAAGCCAGCAGGGCAGGCATGAAGTACTTCGTGATCACAACTAAACATCACGAAGGGTTTTGCCTGTGGGATTCAGCACTGACGGACTACAACATGACCCATACGCCGTGGGGCCGGGATGTGCTGAGGCCGATGGTGGAAGCCTTCCGGAATGAGGGGTTGCGTGTCGGGTTCTACCATTCACTGCTCGATTGGCATCATCCTGAGTTCCCGCTAGATGGGCTGCATCCGCAGGCGGATGACCTGGTGTTCCGCGAGCGAGCGAAGAATCGAGACATCGCCCAGTATCGTGCTTATCTCCACGGGCAGGTTCGTGAGTTGCTCACCCAGTTCGGCCCGGTAGACCTCATGTGGTTCGACTTTTCGTATTCAGAGCGCGACTATGGCTGGTCCAAGGGCAAGGGTAAAGAAGCCTGGGGTGCGGAGCGGTTGGCGGCGCTGGTGCGCTCACTTCAGCCGGACATCATCCTCAATGATCGTCTGACTGTTGCACCGGAAAACATCGGGGATTTTTTTACCCCACAGCAGCACCAGTTGCCTGATAGGCTGACGGTCGAAGGGAAGCAGGTCGTCTGGGAGGCCGTCCAGACCCTCAACGGCAGTTGGGGATACGATCGGGACAACTTGCAGTGGAAACCGGTAGAGCTTCTCCTGCAAATGCTGATCGATACGGTTTCCAAGGGGGGTAACCTGCTGCTCAACGTTGGCCCGAATGCGCGCGGCGAGTTTGACTCCCGCTCTATCGAATGCCTGCGAGGAATAGGTCAGTGGATGCGACTGCATAGCCGCTCAATCTACGGCTGTAAGGCCAGTGAGTTCTCGCCACCGCCCCACTGCCTGTACACCCAAAACGGAAAAAGACTGTATTTGCATCTTTTCGCGTGGCCATTTCGCTATGTACATCTACCGGGGTTGGCAGACCGCGTTCAATACGCCCAGCTTCTCAACGATGCATCAGAGATCAAGATGATGGTTATTGATCCGGACAGCTCCGCGGGACGTAAGGATTTTGTCATCATGGCGGATATGCCGCCTGGTACGCTGACGTTGGAACTCCCCGTGCACAAGCCTGACGTCAAGGTGCCAGTGATCGAGCTGTTTCTGAAGTAGGCTGATGGGGAGTAGAGATCTCACCGCGCTGCACAGCCTGCTTCTCAGTTAATGATAGGAACGCGAAAGTGTGTTCTGAGCTATGGCGACAATCAAGGATGTAGCGCTGTTGGCTGGCGTCTCGACGGCCACCGTATCGCATGTGTTAAACGATACGCGTTTTGTTTCCAATGAACTGCGTGAGCGAGTGTTGAGCGCGATTGAGGAATTGGCCTATCGCCCCAGTCAGATTGCGACCAGTCTGCGCA
This sequence comes from Anaerolineae bacterium, assembly GCA_034430555.1. GTDB lineage: Bacteria > Chloroflexota > Anaerolineae > Aggregatilineales > Ch27 > DAOTXK01. The sequence continues at coordinate 14,093 of DAOUEM010000439.1, forward strand.
CCAAGCGTTCGCAGAGTATTCTGCTGATCATACCCGATATCTCTAACGCCTTCTTCCCACCGCTGGTACGCGGCGTCCAGGACGCTTTTGATAAAGCGGGGTTTTCGATCATCGTCGGCAACACGGATCGCCGGCGCGACCGCGAGGTAGAATTCCTGAATTTGGCACAACGTACCCAGGCGGATGGCATCATCATCATTGCCTCGGAGATCGGCTACGAAGACCTGCATCCGTTGGCCAAAGAAGGCATTCCGGCAGTGCTGCTGGGTACGCACATCGAGCATCCACACCTCGATGTCGTCCGCATAAACAATCAGGCCGCCGCCTATGAAGCCGTAAAACATTTGATTGAATTGGGCCATCGACGGATAGCGATCGTTTTCGGCCCGATGAGCGAGACATCGCGCCGCCATCGTCTAAACGGTTATCAACAAGCCATGTCGGAGGCAGGTCTACCGGTGGCCAGGGAATGGATCGTAGAGGATAGCTTCGATCCGGCCGACGGGTACACCACATTCTGGCGATTGTTGGAACATCCGCAGCGACCGACTGCGATTTTTGTGGCGGCCGATATCGTCGCGCTTGAAGTCCTGCGTTTGTTGCAGCAGACGCAGTTTCGAGTGCCTGACGATATCTCGCTGGTAGGCTTTGATGATATCCCGGCAACCCTTTACACCAACCCACCACTCACCACGGTACACCAGCCAACGTACGATATGGGCCAGCGCGCGGCGGATTTACTGCTGGCGCGTATCACTGAAGGCAATCCTGCCGAACCGATAGCTGGTCAGTGCGTGGTCATGAAGCATCATCTGGTGGTGCGGGCCTCTACCGCGCCACCACCGCATTCTTAATCCACGGGTTACCAGAGGGGGATCGATGAAGACACGCGATCAGTTATCCGCAGAAAAGGCGTTGTGCCGAGATAAAGCGGTGGGAAGCCTGATGGGGTTGGCCATTGGCGACTCGCTGGGCGATCAGGCGCGCTCGCCGGAAAACCACAGCCGGTATGGGATTACCCGGGACCTGCACAGCTCTGGGAGTTGGAGCACAGACGATACTGAGTTTGCGCTGCTGACCGCAACAGCTTGCCTTGAGTCACAGGGTAAGCTCACCCTCGAGGCGATGGTAGACGTGTGGCGTCGCTACGTGCTCTCGGAGGAGGACCTGGGGCCCAAAGCCGGCAATCCGCTGCATGGCGCTGCCGAGAATCTACGGCGCGGTATTCTCCCCCCCTACTCCGGCATCGATAACTGTGACAACTATGACGATGGCGCTGCCATGCGAATCGCGCCTGTCGGGATTATATGCGCCGGTGACCCGGAGCGGGCTGCGGAATTAGCCGCGATAGACGCCTGTGTCAGCCATGCCCAGGATGGTCTGTGGGGCGCGCAGGCCATTGCCGCCAGTATTGCCGTGGCCATGGCCGACGGCGGGATCGACGAGATCATCACCGGCGGTCTGGCCCACGTCCCGGAAGACAGCTGGCTTGGTCGCTGGGTAGCCCGTGGGTTGGCCGTCTGCGACGAGATTGGGGACCTGGACAGCGCCTGGGACCGGCTGCACCACGAGCTCTGGACGGCGGTGCGCTGCTCCAATGCAGAGGCCATTGCAGAAACCTATGCCATTTTCAAATTGACCGGTGGAGACTTTCGCTCGGGCGTGATCGCGGCTGCCAACTTTGGTCGGGACGCCGATACGCTGGCGGCGCTGGTGGGGTCCCTGGCCGGGGCTTTTCAGGGTGCTGCGGCGATACCCCCCGCCTGGATTGAACGGACGAGACGACCGATCGGGCGGTGTTTATCCTTCGCCGCCGAGTTGGACATCGTGGATGTTGCAGAGAAACTGGCAGCCTTGATCGTTTGACCACGATTGATCGCTGCTCAAGGGATGGCGGTTCATGTCCCGCCGACAAGGAGTGTGTGATGGCGAAGCAGCGCGCCGTACTGTTCGGGACTGGCAAATGGGCTGGCGTTCATGCTGCCGCTTATGCGGTCTGTAACGAGGTAGAGCTTATTGGCGTGAGCAGTCACAGCAACCGGCCAGGTCTGGATGTTTTTGCCGACCAACACGGTGTCGCCGGGCGTTCGCTCGACCTGGACCGGCTATTACGCCAGACCGAACCCGATATCCTGGATATTGCCGCGCATCCTGCCTTCCGGCTGGAGGGCGTGAGACTGGCCGCGGCGATCCCATCCATCAAGCTGATTAACCTTGAAAAACCGGTGGCCCTGACTCCCTCAGATGCCTACGAGATTGAGCGGATTTGCCAGGCCAACGGCAAGCTGTTGACCGTCAACCATCAGAAGAAATTCCTGCCGGCCTGGCGCAAAACCTATGATACGATAACCGCCGGCACCATCGGCGCAGTTGAATTTATACGGGCCACGTGCCAGGGTAACCTGATGGTCCAGGGCACGCATTTGAGTGATATGGTGCTGTTCTTCAACGACTATAACCCGGTGTGCGGGGTTATGGCCCAGGTTGATGGCCTGGAAGAGCTGGATGAACCGCGTACCCCGGCGCCCGGCGCTGCTCTGGCACTGGTGCAGTTTGAAAATGGGGTGCGCGCCGTTTTGACCATCGGCACCGTGGGACACGAACTGCCCGGGGAGAGCAATAAGTGGTACCAGTTTGGCGTGGACGTTTATGGCAAGAAAGGCCACATCAAAGTCACGCTTAACCGGACCCTGGCCATCACCACCTATGCGGATGGTCAGACTGTGACCGAGGAATCCAGCTGGGACAGGGATCACATTCATGCCGAGGCGGCGCACCTCGATGCCGCCGCGCGCTATGCGCAGGATCCAGCCATCGGGCATGTCTCTGATCTGGAGAAGTCCGCCCTTGCCTACCAGGTGGTGTTGGCGATTTATGCCTCTGGTGCCGACGGTGGTATCGTGGAATTACCCCGCAAGTTTGACGATGGCGTCATCAACCGGCTGCGCAAGCGCGGCTCGTAGGATGTGAGAAGACAACCGTGAAAAAAGCTGTGCTGCTTGGCAAGCAAAAAGCCGCTATTGTTGACGTTCCCGATCCGCTTCCTAAGGACGATTGGGTGGTCGTCAAGGTTCATGCCGCCCCCATGTGCACGGAGTATAAACGTTTTGTCGAGGGCAGGGCGACCGATTACCTGGGCCATGAAGCTGCGGGTGAAGTGGTGGCAGTGGCACGCCCAGGTCGGGCCCAGGTCGGCGATCGGGTGGTGGTCATGCCAGCCTATCCCTGTGGAAAGTGCCGGTTGTGCGTGGCAGGTGACTACATACACTGCCAGGACGGTTATGACTTTGCCGCCCTGCACGGTTCGCTGGAGGGCAGCGCCACGATGGCCCAGTACCTCCTGAAGCCCGACTGGCTCTTGCCGCCTATCCCTGATGATATGTCGTTTGAACAGGCCTCACTGGCCTGCTGCGCCCTGGGACCGACCTTCGGTGCGTTTGAGACGATGGGGTTGTCGGCATTTGATACGGTATTAATCACCGGGGCCGGGCCGGTCGGATTAGGCGGGATCGTCAATGCCAGCTTTCGCGGTGCGCGGGTGATCGTGGCGGAGTTCCCAGGGTGGCGGGCCGAACGCGCCCGGCAGATGGGCGCCACGGTGCTCGACCCCGGCGATGACCGGATCGTGCAACAGATCATGGACCTCACCGGCGGCCGAGGGGTAGACGGCGCGATCGACTGTTCGGGCAGCGTGAAAGCCCAGCGCTTGGGCATCGACGCCGTGCGCCGCAAGGGGCTGGTCGCCTTTGTGGGCGAAAGTCACGAGCCGCTGCCCATCACCGTCAGCCCCGATATGCTGCGCAAAGGGATAAGCCTCATCGGCTCCTGGCACTACAATCTGAAGCTGTTTCCGCTGATCATGCAGGTCATCCTGCGCTCGCCGTTGATCGAACTCCTGATCAGTCATGTACTGCCGATGAGCCGCATTCAGGAGGCTTTCCAGATATCAGCCTCGGGCCAGACGGCCAAAGTCATTCTCCAACCCTGGGAGTGATCAGCACCTGTTCTCCTCGTTCGGCTGAGTGCGAGGCTGCCAGGGCCAGCTCCAGGGTGAGCGCCCCTTCGCGGATGGGTACGCGAGCCGGCCGATGCTCCTGAACGGCGGCGATGAAGTCGGCGGAGACGGCCTGCCAGGGATCACGCTCGTCGGCGATAGTCTCCGTCCGGGGTGGGTCTTCCGCGGTATGGGTAGCTATGGCGTGGTTGGCATCGGTGAAATCAACGGTGAGGCCATGTGCCACCAAATGATACTGGTTGATCCACTGGCCGGGGATGGCCCCATTGGTGGCGGCGATGATGCCTAGCCCACCATTTTCGAAGCCGATAAGCGTGCCGCTCACGTCCTCGACGGTATAATCGGGCAAATCCCGGTGAAACAGGTTGGCCTGACGGCTGGTTACATAGACGGGCCTGCCAAAAAAGTAACGCAGCAGGTCGATCATATGGATAACCTGTTCAACCAGCTGCCCCCCACTTTTGTCCTTGTGGCGCCACCAGGGGGCATGTAAGCTGTTGCAGAAATAGCGTGCCAGCATCAAGCCCAGCGGACCGGTCTCTCCCGATTGTAGGCTGTCATACACCCATTCCACGGCAGCTCCGAACCGGAATTGGAAGCCAACCTGCGTGATAATCCCGGCTCGTTCAGCGGCATCAACCATACGCAGGGCCAGGTCCATGTTAAGCGCGATGGGTTTCTCGATAAAAACATGTATCCCCCGTCGAGCGGCCTGTTCAACCTGGTCGCTGTGAGCGAAAGGTGGCAGCACGATGTACACGGCGTCGGGTTTGGCTTCATCCAGCATGCGAATATAGTCACGGTAGACGGCGGCAGTGCCGCCCGTGGCTTCCTGAGCGATCGTCTGCGCGCTTTCGATCAAGCGATCGCAGCAGGCGACGAGTTCCGCGTTTTCCATGGCAACGAGGTTGGGGGCGTGCCGTTTACGGGCAAGCCCGCCACACCCTAACATCGCTACCCTGACCTTACCCGCCATAGATCACACCCACCTTTGGTCCGGCCAGCCCGTTGACGGCATCATGAAGGGCCTGGTTAATCGCTTCGAAGGCATAGGTGTCCAGCAGCGTGTCCACGTCAATCAGGCCGCGCCGCAGCAGGTTCACGGCGACCAACTCCCCGTCTGCCGTATAGTGCGCGTAAGGGCCGCGCGAGCCAAGGATGTCGATTTCTTTGAAGTGGATTGGCAGCGGATTAAAGCCGTCGGCCGGGCGGTGAAACACACCTGCCACCACCAGGCGCGTGCCGAAACCGGCCAGTTCGATGGCCTGGAGCACCACTTCCGGGACGCCGGTGACTTCAATGATGATGTCGGGGCCTGCGCCGCCGGTCAGGTCGGCCATCACCGCGTTCAGGTCGACTTCGGTGGCATTGATGATCGTATCCGCGCCCAACCGCTTAGCCTTTTCCAGCCGGTAGGCCGAGATGTCGATGGCGATGAGCCGGCGCGGTCGGTGGAGGGCGGCGACGCTGAGGATCAGGGCGCCCAGACCCCCGACGCCCCACACCACCACGGTGTGATGGGGTTTGATGTCGGCGCGCTCGACCGCATGCACGGCGCAGGATGCCGGCTCGACCAGCGCACCTGCCTTGTTTGGGAGTTCGTCGGGGATCGGCGTGAGCCAGTCGGCTGAGTCGGGGCCACAATCAAAAGCGGTCAGCTCGCCTGCGCCCAGCCAGGGCGAGAAATCCACTTTCCATTGGGGCATCAGTCGCATCCCGGTGCAGGTATGGGGCACACCACGGACACAGGACGGGCAGCGTCCACATCCACCGGCCAGCACCAGGGCCGTAGCCAGGCGATCGCCCACCTTCCACCGGGTGACCGCGGTGCCAACTTCCACGACTTCAAACGCTGCCTCGTGCGACTGGAAACAGTAAGGATACTCGACGGGCTTGTTGTCTGCCGTGAAATCCAGCCCTCGAGAGCTGTACGCCTGGGCACCCATGTACCGGGCCAGGTCTGATCCGCAAAAAGAAGCGGCCATAGTTCGGGCCAGCATCCAATGGGGCGATGGCAGCTCCGGGTCTGGCTGGGTGTTTACGCGTAAATCACGCTCACCATGCAGCATGGCGACTTTCATTGTGAACTCCTCAGTAGAAAGGGGAAGCCTCGACTATTCCAGTGACGGCAGGTGCAATGGGTAGGCGCCAAACTGCTCGACCGTCTCCGCCAGGGCCTGGATGTTTTCCTCCGAATAAGGCATGGTCTGGTCCTGACCACATACATAACCACCCCCAGACCCGAGCGCACGCATCATCTGGAGTGTTTCGCGACGCACGTCATCCGGTGTGCCGTTCAGCAATACCCTGGAACTCACGCCACCCCAGAAGGACAGGCGATCTCCCCATAACGCTTTGAGCGCAGAAGCATCGTTGCAGCTGGCCTGGACCGGGTGAAGTACGTCAAGGCCGATCTCCACCAGGTCGCCCACAATGGTTCCAATGGACCCGCAGGAATGCAGTCCCACCAGGCAGCCGGCGTCCTTCCATACGCCAAAGATCTCGGCCAAGGCAGGCTTGAATAAGGTGCGCCAGGTGTCCGGGCTCATCATCAAACCGCGCTCCGAGCCGTAGTCGTCGGTGAGCCAGCACATTTCCAGCCCGGCAGCGACCATGCGCCGGGTGATTCGAACGGTAAAGTCGGTCACCATGTCGACGACAGTCTTAACCGAGGCAAGATCGGTCAGCATCGCCATCAGGAAATTTTCCATACCAACCAAAGCCCAGGAACGCTCGAATGGCCCGAATTCCAGGTGGCCAAGATGCAGCTTCTCGGTTTCCTGCATGCCATCGATGATGGGCGTGAAATCGGCTTCATCGGGATCCGGTGGCTGGTAGGTAACAATTTTGGAGAGATCGGCCAGGGGGTGGACTACGGCAAAAGGGGTGGCTCCCCAGTTATCGTCGTTATGTTGCCAGCCTACACCCCAGTTGTCCTGCCACACCGTACGGCCATCAGCCCAATCATCCGGGAAGGAGCCACGATACCTGAGTCGAACCCAGGTCGGTTCGTACTGGTGAGGGAGATAATCCGGCCCTTCTCTTTTGATGGCGCGCAGCAGGTTTTCTTTCGGGTCCATCCGAGGCATATGCCATCCTCTCTTATGGGTGTTCCAGCAGCAAGATCACACGGCTGTTCAGGCCGCCCGCCTGGCTTTGTGAAGCCGTGTTTACCAGGCATGTAGCGCCACGGGTGAGCGGCCTGGATCAGGCCATCTACCCTTTGAGCGCGCCGGCGGTCATACCTTCGATGAATCGTTCAGATAAGAACAAGTAGAGCAGCAACACGGGTAAGATGCTCGAAACCAGGCTGGCAGCGCCCAGCGCATAATCCGAGCGGTTTTCGCCCAGAAAGTTGAAGATCGCCAGGGGCAACGTGCGCGAGGTGCGTGTTGGCACCATCACGATAGCATACAGGAATTCGTTCCAGCAGTAGATAAAGTTGAACACCAAAATGGTCGCCAGGGCCGGCCGGCTGATGGGGAACATGACCCGCCAAAACATGCCCCAATCGGTGCAACCATCGATGCGCGCGGCGTCTTCCAGTTCCTGGGGGATTTGGCTAAAAAACGCCCGCAGCAAAAAGATGCTGATCGGTAGCCGCGTGACACTGTACAAGATGACCAGCGCGAGCAAGTTGTTGTATAACGGGGCCCATTTGGTTAGCTGGAGTTGGCCGTCGATCACGTCAAAGTGCGGGATGACCTTATACAAAACCATCTGCTGGAACTGAGCGATCAGGCTGATCTGACTGGGGAACATGACCGAAATAAACATCAACCCGAAGAGCAGTTCCCGGCCCCGGAAGCGAAAGCGTGGCCGGGCAAAGCCGTAGCCGGCCAGTGCTGACAGCCCAGTGCTAAGGAGCAGGGCGCCAACCGTTACAATCACGGAGTTAAGCACATAGCGCAGAAAGTCGATTTGGGGATCGGTGAGAAGGGTGATGTAGTTCTCGATCCTGATGGGGGCAGGTAAGCCAAAAGGGGCGGCGAGAATCTCTGTGGTGTTGCGCAATGATAGGATGACCATCCACACAAAGGGAAATCCAACCAGGATGGTAAAGAGCCCCAGCAAACCGGTGAGTGTCCATAGGCGAGCGCGGCTGTGGCGTGTCGGTAGGGAAGCAGCAGACATGTTAAAACTCCAGGATTTCGCGCCTCTGCAAATAGCGTTGGAGCAGTATCGACACAGCGAAGATAACCAGGAACCAGATGACAGCCATCGCTGAGGGATAACCGAGATCCAGGCCGCGCCAGTTCCAGGTCCGTGTATAGACCCAGGTGGCAACGGTCTCCGATCGGTGCATGGGACCGCCACCCGTCAGGACGAATACGGTATCAAAGGCGCTCATCTTCCCGATGAACGAGAGAATCAGTACATTAACTGCTGTACGGCGCAGCAGCGGCAGTAACACATGGCGAACCACATCCCGGGTGCCGGCGCCGTCTATTCGTGCTGCCTCGACCAGTTCTTCTGGAATGCCGGCCAGCCCCGCCAACAAAATCACCATCGAAAAGCCAAAGGTACGCCAGAAATGGACCAGGATCACGGCAGCCAGTGGTGAATCAACCAACCAGTTGACGGCCAGATTGCCCAGCCCTACCCCCTCTAGAATCGAGGTCAGTGGCCCCCAGTCAGGGTTGAACACCCAACGGAAAAGCCAGCCGACCACCACCCCAGAGATGAGAATCGGAGAAAACCAGACGGCCCGGAAGAGCCGGTGTAGGGGTATCCGAAAGTAGAGGATCAGGGCCAGCGTGGTTGCCACGCTCATCTCTAGCACCGGTCCTGCCAGCGCCCAGATGATGGTGTTGGGTACCGCGTATTGTCCGAACCACCTATCGTTGGTGAGCGCTTCAATGTAGTTGTCCAGGCCAACATAGGTGGTTATCAGGTTCCCACCCATCGGCTCAATCCGGTGCAGGCTGTTATAGAAAGTTGTCAGGACGGGCACCAATAGAAAAAGGATGTAAAGCCCCAGCGCCGGACCGATAAACAGGGTGATCGAAAGCCATG
>DAOUEM010000440.1:0-4145 GCA_034430555.1 Anaerolineae bacterium
GCAGGAAACGCCGGCAAACCGCTCCTACTATACCCGTTTCGGCGCTCAATCCCACATCCAAATACCCCGCGCCAGCCGGACCAGGCCGCGCAGAACCTGGGCTGCCCCGAACAGGATCGGGCCGACGGCGACGAGGAAACGTGTTCCGTGTGATGTCAGCCTCTGCTGATGCTGTTAGCATCAGTTGATGCCGCCCGCATCTGCTAATGGGAAGTATTAGAAGAAGAACACGTCCGCCGCCTCGCCGGCGCGCAGCCCGGTGGCATTGAGCGGCACCTTGAGCAGCCCATCCGCGCGGACCAGTGTGAAGATCAGGTTGCTCTTGCCGAAGACCGGCTCCGCCCGGATGTCGTCGCCCGTTTCGTGCAGGGCCACCGGCACGTAATCCTCGCGGCCGGCGGTGCTGGGGATGTTGGCCGTCAGGATGGCCCGCGTGCGGGGCCGGAAGGGCGGGCGCGCCCCCATCAGGTGGGTGATAGCCGGCAGCCCGAACAGCCAGAAGGCCACCATCGCGCTGACCGGGTTGCCGGGCAGCCCCATCACCGGTTTGCCGTCCACCACGGCCAGGATGGTCGGTTTGCCCGGTTTCATGGCGACGCCGTGCACCATCACGCCCGGCCCGCCGAATTCCGCCGCCAGCCGGTTGATCACCTCGGCCGTTTTGTCGCGGGCGCTGACGCTGCTGCCGGCGGTCACCACGGCCATGTCGGCAGCGCCGGGCGGGGCCAGCGCGATGCGCAGGGCGGTTTGTAGATCGTCGGGCGTATCGGGGATGATGCCGCGCCGCTCCGCCAAAGCGCCGTGAGCGGCGGCCAGTGCGCCGATGGTGCTGCTGTTGATGTCGCGTATCTGGCCGGGTTGGGGGACCTCCGCCGGGTGGATGATCTCGTCGCCGGTGGAGAAAATCGCCAGGCGCGGCGGTTGCTGCAACGTCAGGGGCGGGGCGTCGCCGGCAAACCCCAGCGCCAGCAGCGCGCCGATATCCTGCGGGCGCAGGCGGGCCACTGCCGGCAGGACGTTTTCGCCCCGGCGGATGTCCTCGCCGACTTGCAGCACGTTCTCGCCCGGCGCGGCGCGTTTCAGCACCTCGATCTCGTCTTCGGCGGCGGGCTGCGTGTTTTCCACCATGACCACCGCGTCAGCACCCTCCGGGATCATGGCCCCGGTGTGGATCAGCGCCGCCTGCCCAGGGCCGACCGTGACCGTGGGCCGTTCGCCCATGCGCGCCTCCCCGGCCACCGCCAGGTAAGCGGGCAGCGATTCGCTCGCGCCGAACGTATCCGCCGCCCGGACCGCGTAACCGTCCACCGTGGAGCGCTGGAAGGCCGGTAAATCCTCCGGGCTGAGGGCCGCCGTCACGATCAGCGGGTCGCGGCTGAGCATGGCCCGGTCGAGCGCGTCCGGGTCCTGGGTGGTGCCGGTGCGATGGGTCACCGCGTTCAACCAGTGGGCGCGGGCCTCGTCGGGGGGGAGGACGTTAAAGAATTCAGCCATGTGCCGGTTCCGTAGCCTATTCGTTACAATGGTGGGACGTTTGTCGTCAGAATTATCGTTTAAGGGAAGGGCTGATGCCAGAACCGATTACCGTGGCCGTGCTGGCCGGTGGGCGCTCCAGCCGGATGGGCGTCAATAAGAGCTTCGTGCCGCTGCTGGGCAAAACCATGATCGAGCACGTAGTGGCGCGCGTCGCCCCGCTGGGGTCGCAAACCATCCTGATCACCAACCACCCGCAGAATTACGCGACGCTCAACCTGCCCATGTTCACCGACGTGATCCCGGACAAAGGATCGCTGGGCGGCCTCTACACCGCGCTGACCTACAGCCCGACCGAACATACCCTGTGCGTGGCCTGCGACATGCCCTTCCTAGACCCGGCCCTGCTGGGATACCTGGTCGCGCAGCGGGCCGGCTACGACGTGATTGTACCGCGCCTCGATAACTTTCCGGAAGCGCTGCACGCCGTCTATAGCAAAGCGTGCCTGGAACCCATGCGTGAGAAGATCGAGCAGGACCGGCTCAAGGTGATCGGCTTTTACGGCAAGGTGCGGGTGCGCTTCGTGGAGGAGGATGAGGTGCGCCGCTTCGACCCCGACCTGCGCTCCTTCATCAACATCAACACGCCGGAGGAGCTGTCCGTGGCGCAGCAAGAGGTACCGGGTGAGACGGGCGATTTTTAACACGATAACCCTCCAGGTTTGCCCCGCGCGCCGGTTCTCGTCATAATGGTGAGCCAAACAAGCTGAACACCCTTGTACTGCGAAAGGACGCCTGACTTTGCGTAAAATTGGGCTTTATAGTTTTGCTTTCTTTTTGTTATTTTGCGCCGCAACGATACTGCTGGCGGAAGCGCCCCCTGCTCTCGCGCAGGAGGGAATTGGCATCGGCCCCGAACTGACCGGTATCCTGGTCGACGCGCAGAGCCAGCCAATCCCCGCCGCCAAGATACGGGTATTTGTGGATGGGGCGGAAGAAGCCGCCGCCCACACCGAGAGCCAGGAGGACGGTTCCTGGCGGGTGCGCCTGCCGGTGATCCCGACGGAAAGCGTCCACATCGAGATCGAACGGGCGCACTTCGAGCCGTTCACCTACGAGATGGACGCCGGCGAAGTCCTGCAACTGGTGAGCGACGGCGCCTTCAGCTTGCAAGAGATCGCGTTGGAGAATCGCATCAGCATCGGCTTTTACGTGGCCGGCGCGACCTTCCTGCTGGTGCTGGTGTTGATCGCCATGGAAAAACTCAAAAACACGCTGGCGGCGCTGCTGGGCGTCTCGATCGTGTTCGTGGCGACCTTCATCGGCGGCGCGATCAGCCCCGAATTTTACGTCATCAACTTCGAGCGCGCGCTGACTTACATCAACTGGGAGGTGATCTTCCTGGTGATGGGCATGATGATCGTGGTCGGCATCATCGAGGGCACGGGTATCTTCCAGTGGCTGGCCTTCGCCGCCTACCGCATCAGTCGCGGGCGCATCTCCTGGCTGATCGTCGTGCTGATCGTGATCACGTCGATTGCTTCCGCCACGCTGGACAACGTGACCACCATGCTGCTCATGGCACCGATCAGCATCCAGATCGCGCTGGCGCTCAACATCAGCCCGCTGGCCCTGCTGATCCCGGAAATCCTGGCCTCCAACGTCAGCGGCATCAGCACGCTGATCGGTACGCCGACCAACATCCTGATCGGCGCTTATGCCGGCATCGGCTTCAACGACTTCCTCATCAACCAGACGATTGGCGTCGTGATGGCGATGGTCGTGCTGACTCTGTACGTGCTGTTTTTCTACCGCAAGGAGCTGCGCCAGCACGGCGGCGGCATCTCCCAGGCTTTGTACGATCGCTTGCAGGAAAACGCCAAAATCAAAGAGCCGCAAGCGCTGATCCGCTCCGGCGTCGTCTTCGCCGGGATGCTGTTCTTTTTCGTCATTGGCGAGGGCCTGCACCTCGTCCCGGCGGTGACGGCCCTGGTCGGCGCGACGGTGCTGCTGCTGTGGGTAGAGCCGGACATCGAGAAGATGCTGCGTGCCGTGGACTGGACGACGCTCGTCTTTTTCATGGCGTTGTTTATGCTGGTGGGCGCGGTGCAGGAAGTGGGCATCCTGGGGCTGCTGGCCGGTGTGATGGGCCAGTTGATCGGCCAGAGCATTGCCCTGGGCATCGTGGTGCTGGTGATGGGCGTGGGCCTGCTGTCCTTCGCCATCGCCAACGTGCCGCTGGCGGCGGCCATGCTGCCGGTGGTACGCTTCCTGAGCGCGGGTGTCCCCGGCGCGGAAAGCAACGTGCTCTACTACGCCCTTTCGATAGGGGCGGCCATGGGCGGCAACGGTCTGCTAATCGGCGGCGAGACGAACCTGATGACAGTCGGGATTGCCGAGCGCGCCGGCTATACGATCAGTTTTACCGACTTCATGAAGATCGGCGTTCCTATTACCCTACTGACATTGGCAACGGGCGCAGGCTGGTTGTTCTTGCGTTTTGTTGTCCTGGGAGGTTAGGAGAATCCGCATGACGACCATCTTATGTGCGACGCGCGGTGGCGAGGCCAGTATCCGGACGCAGATGAAGGCCATCGAACTGGCCCAAGAACGCGGGGCCGAACTGCTCTTTTTGTACGTGGCAAATGTGGACTTCCTGGGGCACATAGCCG
>DAOUEM010000441.1:0-5735 GCA_034430555.1 Anaerolineae bacterium
ATCGTATTCTTTAGATTTTTCTGAATATCTTTCAACATCTGGATCACGCCGCGTTGCACCACCACATCCAGCGCCGTGGTGGGCTCATCGCCAATCATGATGCGCGGACTCAACGAAGATGCAAGGGCGATGGTCACGCGCTGACGCATTCCACCCGACAACTGGTGGGGGTAGACATCGAGGATATTTTTGGGTAAGCCCAGTTCCAGGATTCGCTTGCGGGCCAATTCGAAGATTTCTGCGCGGCTTTGCCCGTTGATGTGGCTGCCAATGAAGTCCTCATAGGTCCCTTTTATCTTGAGCACCGGGTTGAGCACGCTCATCGAACCCTGCGGAATATAAGAGATGTACTCCATGCGCAGCTTTCGCTTTACTTCTGCGCTCATCTCGGTGACGTCCACTTCATCAGAATTGATACGATAATAAACCTTGCCGTCAATCAGGCGCAGGGGGGGCACGATTTCGTTGAAAAGCGTCTTCAACAGCGTGGTCTTGCCACAGCCGCTTTCGCCCGCGATGCCATAGATTTCGTTTTCATAAATCTGCATGTCCACGTCGTTAACGGCTTTGACAATCTTCTGGGTGCCCTGCACCTCCAGGATATAGAAAGCTTTAAGATGTTCGGTTCGTAGAATGGTCTGTTTCTTTTCTGCCATGTCTGCGTCTCCCTAGGCTCCAACCCGCTGGATGCGGGTGCGGGGATCGAGGTATTCGCTGATGCTGGTCGAGAGCCAGTAGAGAGCAATGAACACCATGAGCGACAAGACCACCGGCGTCAAGATCCACCACCAGCGTCCTAGCAGAATAGACTGGTAGAAGATCGCCCAATTTAGCATCGTGCCCAGGGTGGGAATGTTGAGATTGGTCAATCCAAGGTATGCTAGTGTTATCTCCAACCCAATTGCCCATGACATATTGTTGATCAGAGTCGAGAAGATCAACGGCGTGGTAAAGGGCATGTATTCCTTCAATACCAGTTTGACCGTCCCCGTACCCGAAAGGATGGCAGTCATGGTGAACTCGCGCTCACGCAAGCTCAAGATCATCGAGCGGATCAATCGCGCGTCCCATGCCCAGCCGAAGGCCGCTAGCATCAATCCTAGAACCACCAGATTCATATGTTCCCGCACCAACATGGCCAACATGACCATAATCAGGAAGAGCGGGATGACCAGCAGGCTGTCACCTAAAAACATCAGTATCCGATCGAGTGAGCCGCCTTTATATCCGGCAACCGTGCCAACCAGGATGGCGATCACCCTTGAAACCAATGCGGAGATGAGGGAGATGATCAAGGAATTGCGTACTGCGAAAGTGGCCTGCCAGAAAATATCCTGCCCGTTCGAATCGGTGCCAAGTATGTGGTCAGCCGACGGCCTCATATCTCTCGGGACAACATTCCATAAATCAGGTTCAAAAGGCGAGAAAAAGGACAGGAAGGCCATGACCACGATGATCACAAGTACGAAGAAGCTGAAGGTGAAGCGATAATCTTTGAATAAATCCCTGAGAACTTTCATATCACTGGCTTCCTTATGTATATCTTACTCTTGGGTCAATCAAGGGATATGTCAGGTCGACGATCAGGATCGCCGTTGTGATACCAACGATAGAAAAAATAGTGATCCCCATGATCAGGTTGTAATCTCCGTTGAGGATCGCTCTATATAGCAACATTCCCAGGCCAGGGTAACCAAATACAATCTCTGTAATCAGCGCCCCGCTGAAGATTTGTCCAAGTGAAAGCGCCAGGCCAGTGATTTGCGGCAGTAAGGCGTTACGAATGACGTACTTGCCCACGATGCGGTTTTCTGTAACGCCGCCCAGCTTGGCATACTGGACGAAATCTTCTGCATTGACGTTCTGTACAAGCAGCTTCATAACTTGGAAGTTGACTGCCCCACCCAGGATGGTTAGCGAGATGGCAGGCAAGAACGAATGCCAGAGGACATCTTTGATATAGTCCCAGGTGAAAGTGGGTAGAGCTCCCAATGACGCCCCGCCTGTAATCGGGAACCAGCGCACGACATAAGCAAAAAGCAGGAGCAGTGCGAAGGCGAAAATGTAATAGGGCAGCGGGCGGACCACCATGGCAAACGCGTCCAGCGTTCGCGACCAACCCTTACGCGAGTAGTAACCCGCTAACCCGCCAATGATATTTCCTAATGTCCACGACGTGGCGGTCGTGGTCAGCAGGAGTCCCAAAGTCCAGGGCAAGGCGTTGGCAATGAGCTGGCTGACGGGTGCGGGAAATTGGAAGAAAGAAACGCCGAAATCACCGTGGACCAGCCTGCCCCAAAAAGCTCCGTACTGTTCAAGCCAGGAGCCCTCCAGGCCATACATCTCGGTCAGGTCATGGATGATGCCATCCATCGCGCCCGGTTCTAATGTTGACCCTCGCCCCCGCATCTCACCGATCATTCTCATAACAGGGTCATTCGGGGTGAGTCTGGGAATGAGGAAAACAACGGTGATGCCCAGCCAAATGACTAACAAGTACAAAATCAGACGGGGGATGAGATATCGTTTTACGAATGTCACGGTTTTGCCCTCACGCGTCTATACCCTTTGTAAGCAGAAACTATGGGCAAAGTAAAAAGACGTTCCCCTGGGCGGGGAAGCCCGCCCAGGGGGATTTGTAACATGTTCGAAGTCGATCCTGAGGTTATCCGCCAGCGGGTCTCAGGAAAGGCGTCGTGTACTTGAAGTTGGGCCAGTGAGTGTAGGGCTCGTTGTAAGCGTTTTCGCTGCCAGGCCAGTTGGTCCAGTAGTTCTCGTCCCAGCCGACAAAGCCGATGTAGCCGTAGGTTGGGATACCGGGCATATTCTTGACCGCTTCCTGGAGGCCTTCCATGCCGACGGCGATGACCGCTTCGGTGTTGAAGGGATCCGTCTCGCGCAGCCTCTGGATGATGTCATCCATCGTATCGCTTGACCAGCGCGAGTAAATGCCCTGGGTGCGCTCTCCAACGGGTCTCTTATAAGCGGAGTTCCAGCGGTCGAGCACGCGATAAAGATCGGGTCCCGCGCCCCATGGTTCCTGCGCAGGCCAGGCGCCGCTCACATCGAAGTCGCCGGTGGCTCCCAAACCATCTCCATTTTCCGTGTTATACATCTCAGCATTGATGCCGAACTTCTTCCACTGCTGCACGGCAGCCGCGGCATTGCGCGCATCATGGTTGGAAAGCACAGTGCCACACATGAAGGAGATCGTCCATGGGGTGCCATCGGGCAGCAGCCAGTTGCCATCCGCATCCCGCGAGAAGCCATTATTCATCAGCAGCCTCTCGGCGATATCCGGGGCATACTTATACCAGCCAAGTCCGAACGCCTGTTCAAGAAACGCCTCATCGTCAGAGAAGGCATAACCGCGGCTCCTGGCATATTCTGCGACGCGCTGCGGCGCAGTGGGATCATACGGTGCAAAGGTTTCGCCATCACCAATATCGATGGTGAACTCCGTCAGCCAGTCCTGCATCGGCGCGATGTAGTCCGCAGGGTATGGGCCAAGGTGCGGGACGTGCACCGGGCTGAGGGTACCCGAGGAATCGACGGCGATGCTCGTGTACTCGACGATATCAATCGCCAGGGTGAGGGCCCAGCGGACATCGACGTTATCGAACGGCGGCCGGGCGGTGTTGAACAGGACGCCGGTGATGCAGGGGTCGTTGTTGACCACGAAGGGGAAGGTTGGCTGGTAGGCGCGGGAGGTATCCGCCTGTGCTAACAGCGCCTTGAGACCATCGGCGGAGAGTTCCGCCACGTCCAGCTGATGCGTCAGTTGGGCCAGGATTTGAGCGCCTTCGTCGGCAAAGTACTGATAGATGATGTACTGGGGCTGAGGCTCGCCATACATGATGCCGGTCGGGCTCTTGTCCCAGTCGTCACGCTTCTCCCAGGCTGTCCAGCTCCCTTGGGGATCAAAGCTGTGCAGCTTGTAAGGACCGCAGCCTACATACGGATTGAAGGTGAACTGAATCGGGTCCTCTTGCTGCTCAAAGATGTGCTTGGGGAAGATGCGGGTGCAGCCCCAGCGGTCGAGGAAGGTGGTGTGGAAGCGCGAGTTGGCCTGCTTCAGATCAAACTGGACTGTGTAGTCATCGAGCGCAGTCACAGCCTCGACATTGTCGACGAAGAAGCTGTGGGCGTTGAAGCCCTCATACGCGATCAGGCTTTCGACCGTGTAGACCACATCGGCAGCAGTAAAGGGCTCGCCATCCGACCAGGTAACGCCCTGGCGCAGCGGGACCGTGAGGCTCATGAAATCCGGGCCATACACCGGGTCGCCGTCGGCAACGCCATTGATGATATTACCGGTGGCAAAGTCGACCGACCACAGCGGCTCGTCAGCCAGGTTCTGCATGCCACGGTCTTGCCATTTCCAGCCAACCCATTGGTTGAAGTTGTCGGGTGTGCCAACACGCCCAGTGAGAATCCTGGCGATCAGAGTCTCCTCGCGAGGGAAAGTGCCCACTTGAGCGGCAGATCCTTCGGGCATGGGTACTAGCCCCAAGGGTCCAAGCACAAAACAGCCAGTGCCGGCAGTAGTTACTAGCTTAATGAAATCGCGGCGACTAATTTCCTGTGACATTTTCTCCTCCAGGATTTTCTAAACGATTGCGAAACGGCTTAGTTAATCAGATTTAGGGTGAAAATGGTGTTAATTTGTTCGCAATAGGCTGCCTCCTGTCCTTTTCAACGTTTTTCCTGTGCTCATCCCTTTGGGTCTGGCACGGCCCGCACGAATCGCGAATGACGAGTTGCGTCGCCAGCGCAACTCGTTGTGGCAGACGGCTCTGATCCTCGATCCGCTCCATTAGCACCTTGACGGCGACTTGCCCCATTTGTGCGAGCGGTTGGCGAACCGTCGTTAGCTTGGGGTAGACGAGAGCCGCCTGAGGAATATCATCAAAGCCAATGATGGAGATGTCGTCGGGAATACGGAGGCCACATTCGCGTGCAGCATCCATCGCGCCAAAAGCTGACAGATCGTTGGATGCAAAAATGGCCGTTGGTGGAGGATCTACGCGCTGCAACAGACTTTTGGTGGTCTCGTAACCGGTTTGCTGCTGGTAATCGCCTTTGATGACCAATTCTTCCCTGACAGGAATGTCACAGTCGACCAGGGATGCTTTGTAGCCTCGCAGTCGGTCTACGGCGCTTCGGATAGCGAGCGCGCCCGTAATAAAGGCTATCCGCGTGTGGCCCAACTGGCTCAGGTAACGGGTAGCTTCATATGCGCCTTGCCAATTGGTTGCTTCAACAACATTGCTGTTTTCTGTGATGTCCGCCTGATCGATCAGAACGTAGGGGAAATTTTGCTCACGCAGCGCGTCCAGGTAGGTCGTCGGAACCAGCGGGGCGACCAGCAGTAACCCTTCTGTCAGTCCGTTAGCGATGGCGCTGACATAGAACGATTCTTTGCGTGGGTGGCGGTGGCTTATGTACATCAGGTCGTAGTTGGCGCGTGCCAACGCCTGATCAATGCCCTGCGTGATTGCGCCGACATAGCCGTTATCCAGATTCGGCACGAGCAGCCCGATAATCTGAGAACGCCCACCTGCCAAACTACGCGCCTGCAAATTGGCGACATAACCCAGGTGTTCCACCGCTTCCATCACGCGGTTGTGCGTGGATTCCCTGACAAACTCGTACCCACTCAACGCGCGATACCGTCGAGTAGGACACACCTGAAGCGCGCGCCACGTCCATGATGGTGACACCACGTCTCTTTT
>DAOUEM010000442.1:0-1565 GCA_034430555.1 Anaerolineae bacterium
GCTGGCGATGGGGGCGGATATCATCGTCCAGATGGACTGCGACTTCTCCCACCCGCCGGATAGGCTGCCGGCCATGATCGACGCCATCCAGGGCGGACACGACGTGGTGATCGGCTCGCGCTATATCGCCGGGGGCAGCCTGGACAGCGAATGGGGCTGGTGGCGTAAGCTGGTAAGCTGGTGGGCCAACCGGGTTTACATCCACCTGATCCTGCGGATGCGCGTCAGGGACGCCACGGGCGGCTACCGTGCCTGGACCTGCCGCGCCCTGCAAAGCATCAACCTGGACCTGGTGCATTCGAACGGGTATATCTTCCTGGCGGAGATGGCCTACGTGGCGGAGCGGCTGGGTTACCACCTTCACGAGGTGCCGATCCACTTCGCGGAACGGCGCGAGGGCACCAGTAAAATGAACCTCGACGTGCAGATCGAGGCGGCTTTCCGCGTGTGGCAGGTGCTGTTCCGGCACCACGGCCTGACCGCCGCCGACCGGGTGACTATCACCGAGGGGGAGTGAGCGGGCAGCATCACACCGGCGTGACTTCTCCCACGCCAGCCGGACTCATGATTGCAGCCAGACACAACGATCACTGAGATTTGCGGGAATCCTCATATGACCGACGAGCGCAACATCTACCTGCACGACATCCCGATGGACGAAGCCTGGGCGCACTTCACTGCCGCGCTGCAAGCCGCCGGCCTGTGGGGGCCGCTGCCGGGCGAATCGATCCCGGTGGCGGAAGCGCTGGGCCGGGTCACGGCGGCCCCGGTGTGGGCCAGGATCAGCGCGCCGCACTACCACGCCAGCGCCATGGACGGTTACGCGGTCCGGGCGCGGGATACGGTCGGCGCGACGGAAACCGCCCCCGTCCTGCTGCAAGATGGCACCCCGGACGAAACCGAGCGCCCGGCGCAGGCCGTCAACACCGGCTTCCCCCTGCCCACCTGGGCCGACGCCGTGATCATGATCGAGCACGTCCAGCCCACGGCGGAGGGCCTGCTCATCCACGCGCCGGTGGCCCCCTGGCAGCACGTCCGCCCGATGGGCGAGGACATGATCGCCACGGAACTGGTGCTGCCGGCCAATCATATCCTGCGTCCGGTGGACCTGGGGGCGGTCGCCGGGAGCGGGCACGAGACCGTCCTGGTGCGCCGCAAGCCGCTGGTGGCCATCATGGCGACGGGATCGGAGCTGGTCCAGCCGGGCGCGGACCTCCAGCCAGGCCACATCATCGAGTACAACAGCATCGTGCTGGCCGCGCAGGTGGAAACGTGGGGCGGGCGGGCGCTGCGCCTCAATCCCGTACCGGACGATGCCGCCCACATCCGCACGGCGGTGGCCGACGCCGCCCTGGGCCACGCCGACCTGATCCTGGTCAACGCCGGGTCGTCGGCGGGCAGCGAAGATCATACGTCGGCGGTCGTGCGGTCGCTGGGCGAGCTGCTGGTGCATGGCATCGCCGTGCGCCCCGGCCACCCGGTGATCATGGGCCTGCTGCACGTGGACCGGCATACCGTGCCCGTGATCGGCGTGCCGGGCTACCCAGTCTCGGCGGCGCTGACGG
>DAOUEM010000443.1:0-2978 GCA_034430555.1 Anaerolineae bacterium
ATGTCAGCGCCACTGCTTCCTCGTACGTGGGTCGTGTATATGTTCCTAGTCCGAAGTTCACCTGATCACCTGAGCGAATAGGTATATTGTCTACACTGCGGCAATGGTTTACCAGGTAGACATGTACTTGACCCCCAACGTGAGAAGACGGTGCATCTTGCGGATACTCCGCGGCAGGTGGAGGCGCAACAGTGCCGACCGCATTGCACACACCGGCTGTATTTACCAAATCACTTCGAATCCACCTACTATCTTCGAGCCGCCACCAGCGAAAACCATCAACACCTTCGGCGTAACCATCAGGGTTAGCGACCTGACCCGCGCCAAGCTGACCTCGTTGTGCGTAATTCGTGCCAGGCCCACTACGCAAGTTGACCGTGTTGATAGCTGCCACCGTGCAGGCATCGTCGGGTCCAACACCGGCCAGTGGGTTATCAGCAGACGATGGCGGAACAGGAGTCGAAGCGTCAACTGCCTGGGGGATAACCGTGGTGATAGCTGTGTCACAGGCGACGCCGCGTTCCTCAATCAGACCGGTACCTGCTGCATTCTGGCAGGCGTTGGCGATCAAGGACTCGACTGCATCAACCGGTGGTTGGATCACCTGTGAATCGTCATCAACCAGCCCGTCTTCGTTGAGGGTGATAGCGAATGTTTCGCCGGATTCCGCCAGCTGGATATTGAAGTCTGGAACAGCCAGGTGACCCTCCAGCAGAGCGCCGACCAGAGCGGTATCTCCTGCGGAGGTCTGAACGGTGGTGAACACAACGGTCGAGCCAATGTTGATGTCCAGCCCATTGATGGTGAAGGCCACAGAGACGCCCTGCGGACTTTGCACGACCAGGGCATCAGCGGCTTCCTGGCAGGCGGGCTCGCCAAGACCGGTGGTGAAGTAGAAGCTCTGCATGGCGAACGGGCGAGTGGCCTGACCCACAGGGAGGTCGACCAGGAGATTCTCATCGACAGCGACCAGCCCTTCCCAAATCCAGGCAACTGCCCCATCCTCCAACGCCACCTCGTACCAGTCGCCGGCCTCGCTGATGCCGACGAGCGCGATCGTGTCGTTCGATGCAGCAGTTGCCACTACATTGTGAGTCGAGCTGGGGCCGCTTCGCAGGTTGGCATTGCTGCCATCGGTGGTGGCGACAGTAGCCTCGACCGGCGTGACCAGTACGGCGTTCTCGGCAGCCTCCTCCGGCGGGACGTTGTTCTCCAGGGTAGCGTCCCCCATCAACAGAAAGGTCACCGCCTGACCTGGCACAGTATCGGGTATGCCCCCTTGTAAGTGGAGGACGGCCAGTCCCCAGGTATCATTGTTTAGGTCGAGGGGGTGGGTGGTGATCGTCTGCAAGTCAACCACCGGGATGCTGTCGGCGGGCGCGGCGAACGTCAGGTCATCGGAAGCTGACCAGAACTCGGCATCGACGCGATAATGACCGTAGCAGGCTTCACCACGGCTGAGACCGGAACAGGCATCACTCAGGGTCGCCAGAGCTGTAGTGACTAATGCCGGGCAAGAGTCTCCATCATCCTGTGCCTGTGACGTAAAAGGCACGATAATCAGCATCAACACCGTAACCGTCACCAACATTAGCTTTCGAGCCATTGTGTCCCCCCCCTTGTAACAATGCCTTACTCGATGCCGAAGCATAACACGTTCGTCTTGTGTCCGTACTGTTTCCTGGCCCTATACCAACCTGTCCACCGCCGCCAGTGGTTTCCCTATCCATCCAGAATAGTCAGATACTCACGCCAGGGACCAACCTCACTCGTGTATTGATTGGCAAGGGTACGGACAATCTGTTGCAGGTGGTCCAGATCATGCACAACCCAAGTCGCAATTAGCTGACCAAGTGTGACTTCTCCAAGCTCTGGGTGGCAGCCCTTCCGCGCCAGGTCAGCGGATTGAAGGTTCATCGCCTCTAAGGCCGCAATGTTGTCCTGGCGCAAAGTCGCAAACTCGTCGAGCAAATCCCGCAGGGTCTTCCCGCGCGAAGCTTCAAATTGAGCGAAACGATCGAACGGCTCAAATGGCCGGGCATCGCCATGTTCCATGATGATACGGACCCGTGGAATCCAATCGGTCTTCTCGCCGTGAATAAAATGTCCGACTACATCGAACGGACTCCAGCTGTCTTCGTTTCCGGTCGCATGTAACCAGTCGCCAGGAAGCGCCCCCAGCAGCGCTTCGAGCGTCTGCGGCGTGCTTTTGAGCAAGGTAATGGCGGAAGCCAATTCAAAATCCATGGAACACTCCTATACATTGAGCAATCTCGCCGCTGAAGAGTTCG
The DNA here is from genome assembly GCA_034430555.1 of Anaerolineae bacterium. Taxonomy (GTDB): domain Bacteria; phylum Chloroflexota; class Anaerolineae; order Aggregatilineales; family Ch27; genus DAOTXK01. The sequence continues at coordinate 2,292 of DAOUEM010000443.1, forward strand.
CTCCACGTGGGGGTTTGCCACCTTCTTAATGCCGCATATATAATGTATTATAGATGTACGGAGGCCCATCGAGCGACTGCCCGCTCAGTGACCTTTTCCAAAAGCGGGGCAAGGTCACAGTGTCTCTGTCGCGCCCTGACAGTAGAGTGAGGATGACACGATGAAAACAGAAGCAAAACGCTGGATGGTGTGGCTCGTTGTGGCGATGTTGTGCGTCGCCTGCGGATCGCGTGAGGCTGAGCCGCCCCCCGACGAAGTCACCGTTCAGTTGAAGTGGATTCACCAGGCCCAGTTTGCCGGCTTCTACCTGGCGCAAGAGCGTGGCTACTACGCCGAAGAGAACCTCAGCGTCACCTTGCTTGAAGGAGGGCCGGGCCTTGACATCATCGAGCAGGTAGTCAGCGGCGCAGCCGATTTCGGGATAGATGCACCGGAGCAGATCCTCGTGCAACGCAGCCAGGGGCATCCTATCATCGCCATCTCCGCCATCTACCAGCGCAACCCGATGGCCTTTGTGGCCCTGGCCGATTCCGGCATCGCGCGTCCATCCGATTTTCTTGGCCGGACCGTGGCCATTGGCGCAGTATTCTCAATAAAAATGCGACTCCGTGATAAAGTTGAAAGCATGACCCAACAACTCAATCACAGGAGCCGCATCAATGGACACTGTAACACAGCTACAGGTCG
>DAOUEM010000444.1:0-15027 GCA_034430555.1 Anaerolineae bacterium
GCCATGCGTGATCAGGTGAAAGGCCGCCGCCACATAAGCGCCGATGCCCAGCGCCGCCACCATAAAGCCCAGCTGGCTGATGGTAGAGTAGGCCAGCACCCGTTTGATGTCGTTCTGAGCGACGGCGATGATGGCCGAGAAGAGCGCCGTGAAGCCGCCGACGTAGGCCATCAGCAGCAGCGGCGCGCTGTAGACTCCGTGGTGAACATCCGCCCCCGCCTCCAGCAGCGGGTACATGCGGACCACCATGTACACACCGGCGGAGACCATCGCCGCCGCGTGGATCATGGCGCTGACCGGCGTCGGACCTTCCATCGCGTCCGGCAGCCAGGCATGCAGCGGGAACTGGGCGCTCTTGCCAATGGTGCCGAACACCAGGAACACGCCGATCAGGCCGGCAGCACTCAGGCCGCCGCCGATGAGCAGCGCGGGGGTCTGGACCAGTTGTTCCAGGACGGCTTCGTCAAAGAAGATATCGCGGAAATTCAGCGTGCCCGTCTCGGCAAAGAGATACGCGATGCCGAGCAGCATCAGCACGTCGGCCACGCGCGTGGTCATGAACGCTTTGACGCCAGCCTTTTGGGCGCTATCTTTCTCGAACCAGAAGCCGATGAGCGAGTACGAGCAGAAGCCCATGATCTCCCAGCCGATGAAGAGCAGCAGCAGGTTATCGGCTACGACCAGCGTCAGCATGGCCCCGGCGAACAGGGTCATATACCCCAGGAAGCGCTCTTTGCGCGGGTCGTGGGCCATGTAGCCGACCGAGTAGATCATGATCATCAGGATAGCCAGCGGCACCATGAACAGCATGGCCACCGTCAGTGGGTCGACCAGGACGCCCATGTTGAACTGCGTGGCGCCCATATCCATCCAGGCCACGGAGGAGCCGAAGGCGTTCGGGCCAAAGTGATCCGGGGCTACCAGCCCGATCACCGGCGCGCCGATCGCCCGCAGCACCATCGACGCCGACAGCAGCCAGGAGGCCACCGTGGCCGTCAGGGCGGTGAAAACGGTCAGCCACCAGCTGCGGTTGGTGAACAGGAAAATCACCACGAAGGCAATGAGCGGGGGCACCGGGATCAACCACGGTAAATAGTTCGCGTTTGTCCAATCAATCATGCATGACTGTCCTATATGTTACACGGCCCATCCCCACCGGGTGGGAACCGGCCCTGCGAAGAACCCGTACGATTACCATTTCAGCATGTCGACTTCTTCGGCCACCACGCTCTGACGACGCCGGTAGATGGCGACGATCAGCGCCAGGCCGACGGCGGCCTCGGCAGCGGCCACCACAAAGACAAAAACCGCAAATGCCTGCCCGGTGATGTCACCGGGAATTTCCGTCCGGTAGCGCCAGAAGGCCACCAGGTTGATGTTGACGGCGTTCAACATCAGCTCCAGGCCCATGAGAATGGCCACGGCATTACGCCGCCCCAGCACGCCATAAAGGCCAATGGCAAACAGCGCCGCCGCTACCAGTAAAAACATCCACAAAGGAACCATATCACTCCGCCTCGTCATCACGGGCGATGTAAATCGCCCCGATCAAAGCGCCCGCCAGCAGCACCGACGCCACCTCAAAGGGCAGCATGAACCGGTTCGGATCCACCAGCGCCCGGCCCAGCTCGAAGGTCGCATCGCCGGTTACTTCGGCCACCGGCTCGGCGGACAGCGGCGCGTCGTCTCCCTGTCCGACCTGCACGATCACCACCAGCATCAGGGCGAAAAAGGCCACCGCGATGATCAGGGCCAGGTCCCACTGTGAGTTGCGCTCGCGGCGCGCCTGGACCATGCCCCGGGTGAGCATGACCGCGAAAATGATCAGGATGGCGATGCCGCCCATGTAGATCAGGACCTGCACGGCTGCCAGGAAAGGCGCCGACAGCAGCACGAACAGCCCCGCCACGCCGAACAGGCTCACCAGCAGCAGCAGCGCCGCCCGGAACAGGTTGCTGGCCGTCACGACGCCCAGCGCCCCGGCCAGCGTGATGATGGCGAAAAGCGCAAAAACCAGCAGTTCAATCGTGATTTCCATCGGCAAACTCCGCTACTTGGCCGCAGCCATCTCGGATTCGGCGCTGGCCGGCTCCGGAATGGTGTAATCCGTCTCGTCAACCAGGTCTTCCACCTGCTGACGGGCCCGCTGCCCGGCCAGGCGCATCACATAGGCCGCCACGCCAAAAAAGGCGATATTGCTCAGCAGCAGCAGGCCGGTCCGTGGCAGTTCCGCCACCAACTCCGGCCCCAGCAACCTGTACAAGCCGGAGGCCATCCCAGCAAATTCCGCACTGGCCGTGGCCTGGGCCGCGGCGAAATCAGGCACCGGGATGATCTTCCACAGGAAGGCCATAAAAACCACGTTCGCCAGCGAGATAGGCACCAGCACCTTCCAGTTCAGGTCCAGAAGCTGGTCGATGCGCACGCGCGGCACGGTCAGGCGCAGCCAGATCGTCACGAAGTACACCAGCATGGCCTTAGCGCCCAGGTAAAACATGCCCAGGATGGGGAGCTGCTCCGCGCCAGGCCCGCGCCAGCCGCCCAGGAAAAACACCGCAAACAGGATGGCGGTGAAGAAGGCGTGCATGAACTCCGCCAGGTAAAACATCGCCCAGGCCATGCCGCTGTATTCGATGTTGAAGCCGGCCACGAGCTCGCTTTCGGCTTCCAGCAGGTCGAAGGGCGCGCGGCCGTTTTCCGCATGGGCCGAGATCAGGAAGAGCAGTGCCGTCACCGGGGCGGCGAAGATAAACCAGATATGCTGCCCATTGACCAAACCCTGCATGCTCAGCGTGCCAGTGAACATCACCGGGATCAGCAGCGCCAGTACCATCGGCACCTCGTAGCTGACCAACTGGGCCACCGAGCGGAATGCGCCCAGCAAGGCGTATTTATTGTTGCTGCCCCACCCCGCCATCAGGATGGCGATGGCGCCCAGTGACGAGATAGCCACCACGTACAGCAGGCCAATGCTCAGGTCGGTGCCGATCACGACCGATGAGAAGGGAATCACGGCGGCGATCATGATCACCGAAAGCACCGACAGCAACGGGGCCAGGAAGTACACCGGCTTGTCGGCATTGCGCGGCACGATGATTTCTTTGGTGAGCAGTTTGAGTGCGTCGGCGATATTCTGAATGAGGCCGTAAGGGCCGACCCGGTTGGGACCGACCCGGTTCTGGATGCGCGCCGCCAGCTTCCGCTCCACCCAGATGCCAAACAATACCCAGACCATGCCAAAGCTGGCGGCCACAATCACCCCCAACAGGATGTCGATGAAGCTCGCCAGTCCGGCCGCCATGCCAGCTTGAATCAAAGCGTCTTTGAGCATACCTTTCCCCTCGAAACGACAAGCAAAAAGGCCGATGAACAACTACCGGCCATAATTGCTGACAATCGTTATGTCCATTCCAGCGCGCCCTTCCGCCATACATAGACCAGGGCAACCGCTAACAAGGCGATGAATATCAGCGCCTCTACGAAGGCAAAAAGCTGTAAGCTGTTGTAGGCCACTGCCCAGGGGAAGAGAAACACCATCTCAACGTCAAAGACGAGGAATACCAGGGCAAAAATGTAATACTGGACCTTGAACTGCACCCAGGTATCCCCAACCGTCTCAATGCCGCATTCATAGGTGTCTGTTTTGATGGGGTTGGGCTTGCGCGGGCCGAGCAGGCGACCCAGCGCCATCGGCACAACGGGCAGAATCCCGGCGATGGCCAGGAACACGCCCACGAAGGCCCATTCGCTCAGATCCATAAATCGTGGCTCCTTGGGCAATCAAGTCAGCAAGTCAGATGATAAAAGGGTGGTTAGAATTCTGCTAGCATGCTATTTGTGACAAACGTCGCTAGCATAGCATCCTGGGCCAGATATGACAAGCCGTATCAGGATTCACCACCGCGTGTCCTGTCAAACGCTAGCGATAAGGGTGTGCAAACTGCCCGGAATTATAACTTAAGCCTACAGGAATACCAACCATCGCCCACGAAAGCAGCCCCGGTCCCGTTGATCAGGTTCGGACGGCCCATCAACATCGGGTATACTTCGCGACGAGGACCGTTCACTGACCGGGAGAATCGCCAGCCTTGACCGACGAAACCGTTTATACACCAACCGCCGACGAATGGGATACTTTCGTGGCCGGCCATCCACAGGGCCACCTCCTGCAAACGCCGGCCTGGGGCGCTTTTAAGAGCCGCTTCGGCTGGTCTGCCGGGCGGGTGGCGCTGCAAGAAAAGGGCACGATCATAGCCGGAACCTCGATCCTATACCGCGCCCTGCCCTTCGGTCTTGGCACAATGGCTTATCTGCCCAAGGGGCCGCTCGCGCCGGCGGATTGGTGGGCGGAACCCGTCCGCATGGCCCCGCTGTGGCAGGCCATCCACCACGCGGCCCGGCAGCAGGGGGCACGCTGGCTCAAGGTGGAGGTTCCCTGCGAGGACAGGCCGGATATTAAAAAGACGCTGCAGGCAGCCGGCTTCCGCCCCAGCCCGCAAACGATCCAGCCGCCGCGCACCATCATGCTGGACATCAGCGGCGACGAAGAGACCATCCTGCAACGCATGAAACAAAAAACGCGCTACAACATCCGGCTCAGCGCCCGCAAGGAGGTGACCGTCCGCGAAGGCACCACGGTGGACGACATCGCCAGCTTCAATAAGATGATGACCATCACCGGGGAGCGCGACACGTTCGGCGTGCACGCGCCCGAATACTTTACACAGGCTTACCACCACTTCGGGTCAGCCGGACGGGCCGGATTGTTTCTCGCCTCTTATGAGGGGCGCGACCTGGCCGGCGTGATGGTTTTCGCGCTGGGCAAGACGACCTGGTACTTTTACGGGGCTTCCACGGACGAGGAGCGCAACCGAATGCCCGCGTACGGCGTGCAGTGGGCAGCCATCCAATGGGCCAGGGCGCGCGGCTGCACGGTTTACGATCTGTGGGGCGTGCCTGACGCCGACGCAGCGACGCTAGAGGGAGGGTTCACGGATCGGCACGATGGATTGTGGGGCGTGTACCGCTTCAAGCGCGGCTGGGGCGGCCGCCTGGTCCGCCAGATGCCCGCCTGGGATCACGTCTACCATCGGCCCATCTACGGCCTGTACCAGGTGGCCCTCAGGATCGCGGGGAAAGACGATGCCGGTTGAATCGATAACGCCGGGTGATCGGCGGTGGCCGGCGCTGGCGGCGCACCTCGATCGGGCAGGTATGACCCGTTGGGCGCTGCCGCCGGACGATCAGCCGCCCCCGGGCGTGTGCTTCCTGGGCGTGCCAATAGACGCGCGGGTGGTCGGGCACATATCGATCCTGGCCCAGCCGATCACGGTGCCCGCGACCGCGTGGAGCGGCGACAAAACCCACACGATGCCCGGTCCGGACGGCCAACCACTGCGGGAGACATTCGTGCAGACTTTCGCCGTTGAGGAAGCATTTCGCCGCCGGGGATACGGGCGCGCCCTGCAACAAGCGGCGTTACGGCTGACCCGCGATCTGGGCTGCATCCAGATGCGATCCTGGTCGTCGCTGGATAAGCCGGCCAATCACACCCTCAAGCTGAGCCTGGGCTTTGGCATGCACCCGGCCACGCAGGAAGCCACTGACGGCCAGTTGATCAGCGGCGTGTATTTCGTAAAGACGGTATGAAACGATCATGGTAACAGCGACTCCCATCACCGACCGCGACCGCTGGAATAACATGCTGCGTCCCCTGCCCGGCGCGCACGTCCTGCAAACGTGGGAATGGGGCGAGTTCAAGCGGCGCACCACCGGCTGGTCACCAGAGCGCTTCGCCTTCCAGGCTGGCGGGGAGACCGTCGGCGCGGCCCAGGTGCTCACCCGCCGTTTCGGCCCTCTACGTATCATGTACGTGCCCAAAGGCCCCGCCCTCGACTACACGAAGAACGATCACGTGGCCGACATCCTGGACTGCCTGCAAGGGCTGGCGCGGCGGCGCGGCGCGGTCTGGCTCAAGATCGACCCGGACGTGGTGGCCGGCACGGGCATACCCGGTGAGGACGCCGTGGACGATCCGACCGGACAGGCGGTCACCGGGCTGCTCCAGGCACGCGGCTGGCGTTTTTCGGCCAGCCAGGTGCAGTATCGCCACACAATCACCGTCGACCTGGCGACGCCGGCCGACGATCTCCTGAAAAACATGAGCCAGAGCACGCGCCGTAAAGTCCGCACGGCGGCTAAAAAAGACGTGACGATCCGCGACGGCTCCACCGCGGACATCGCCACGCTCTACGCCCTGTACCGGACGACCGGCGCACGGGACGGCTTCCTCACCCGCCCGCTGGATTACTACCGGGAAGCCTGGGGAGCGTTCATGGAGGCCGGGCTGGCGCACCCCTTGATCGCCGAATACGACGGTCAGGCCATCGCCCACGTGATCCTGCTGCACTTCGGGCGGAAGTGCTGGTATTTCTACGGCGCGTCCGCTAACGAGGAACGGCAGCGTATGCCCAATTACGCGCTGCAATGGGCCGCCCTGCAGTGGGCGCAGGCGCAGGGTTACCCGGTGTATGACTTCTGGGGCGCGCCGGACGTGTTCGACGAATCGGATGGTATGTGGGGCGTGTACCAGTTCAAGCGCGGCTTCGGCGGGACGGTGAAACGTCACATCGGGGCTTGGGATTATGCCCCCTACCCGCCGCTGTACTGGGCCTACGAAACCCTGATGCCGCGCATTATCGACCTGCTGAGACGGCGCGGCAGCCGACAGCAAGAGGCGGAATAAACCGCCGATTAATCCGCCTGACGTTGGGCATAAAGCGCCTGCACGTAGACCGTAGTTTTTTCTGCCGCCGCATCCGGATAAGCGTAACCCAGGCGGTTCGCCGTCTCTGCCGACAGCCAGCGGAACAGGGCCATGGTGGCAAACAGGGCCGCCCACATATCGTCGTCGTCATAGTGGCTGAACGTGCCGCGCAGGGCTTCGATCACGCGCGGATCGGCCCACTGCTCCAGGAAGCGCCCACCATGCCAGGTGTCAATTTCCCATCCGAACGACGCCCCGGCATGCCATTCGATCATGGGCAGCAGGCAGTTCCGCTTCAGGTAACTATCCAGGCAGGCCATGGCGGTCCAACGCTCACTGCGGCGCAGCTTCTTGGCCGTCCATACAGTGTGATACCAGAAATCATTCACCACGTTGCGGAAGCGGTCCAGCGAAGGTGGTTCCGCGGGAGTCGCCAGCACTGAAGATGGCAATCCTTCCGTAACGGCGGTGAGCGCGCCGTCTTTATCCAGCAGCACCCGCACACCACGCCGCACTACGTCGGGAATCTCCGGTGCTTGATTAGCCTGTTTCAGTCCCCCCGGCGAAATGGGCACAAAGTCGACGTCCAGGCCGCCTTCGAACAGCACGCGGCGCTCTATCTCGCCCTCGATGGTCGGCTCGGTGAAGGTCACCCAGTACGCGCCCAGCGCCGCCAGCCAATCCTCAGAGGCGCTGTAGCGCGCCGGGTCGGTGGTGATCACCACCAGGTCCAGGTCAGACCACTCGTCGGCGGGGGTCCGCGCCCGCGCCCGCGAGCCGACCACCATCACCGCGCGGATGTCGTCCACCCCCGCCGCCCAGGCCACGAAACGCGCTTCCAGCGCCGCAAATGCTTCTGCCGTCGAAACCATATTCACGTTCTTTCCTATGTGTATTGCCTTCATAGGGTTATACGGATTCAGCCCTGGTCGGGTTTCTCGTCCAACTGCCGCACCCAGGTAATGATCTGCCGGTCAGCCTCGGCCGGGTAATCGTATCCCAGACGCACTGCCGTCTCCGCGCCCAGCCAGCGGAACAGGTCGATGGTGACCCACAGCGCGCGCCATATATCGCCGGTATCATAGGCCGCAAAGGCCGTCCGCAGGCCATCGACCAGGCGCGGATCGGCCCACTGCTCAAAGAAGTGGCCCTCGTACCAGGTATCGACGCCCCCCGCCGCCGACCGGGCATACCACGCCGCCATTTGCAGCAGGAAGTCCTTCAGGGTGCGGTCGCACAGGGCGTGAGCCATCCACACCTCGCCGCGTCGCAGCTTTTTGGCAATGCGCTCCACGGTTCGCCAGAAGCCGTGCACGGTATTCTGGAAGGTGAAGGCATCCGGCAGCGGGGCGGCCTGGGGCGTTGCGGTCGGCAGCCGTGGCACCACGCCATCCCGATCGAGCAGGACGCGGTAACCGCGCGCCAACACATCGTCCAGCCGACTCCATACCCACCCCGCCGTCAGCGGGTTTTCCGCCGGCAGCACGGCCAGGTCGAAGTCCAGGCCGCCCGCCAGCACGACCAGCCATTCGGCGTCACCGCTGTTGAGCCGGTCGCGGTAGGCGGCCCACACCTCGCCGAACGCCGACAACCAGCCGGAATTGTGATAGACCTGGGGAGTCGTGGTGAAGATCACGATGTCCAGGTCCGCCCAGTCGTCGCCGGGGAATTCCGAACGCGCCCGCGACCCCACCACCAGCGCCAGCCGGATGTCCGGGCGGGCTGCTGCCCAGGTCCGGACGCGTGTTTCCAACGCCGCATAACTTTCAGCCATACCTGCCATACCGGTCCTCCCAACCGTACTGCTGGTCAACCTAAAAAGGGGCGCTCCGATGAACGCCCCTCCTGTAAACCAGCGAATACCGCCGCCTAGGCGACCGTGACTTCGTCGCAGAGGTACACGTCCTGGATGGCATTAAGCAGTCTGGCGCCATCTTCCATCGGGCGTTGGAAAGCCTTGCGACCGCTGATCAGGCCCATGCCGCCGGCCCGCTTATTGATGACCGCCGTGCGCACGGCCTGGCCGAAATCGTTCTTACCACTGCCGCCGCCGCTGTTGATCAGGCCGGCGCGGCCCATGTAGTTATTGGCGACCTGGTAGCGGGTCAGGTCAATCGGGTGGTCGGAGGCCAGCTCGGTGTAGATGCGCTCGTCGAATTTACCGTAAGACGAGCCGCCCATATTCAGCGCCTTGTAGCCGCCGTTGCTTTCCGGCTGCTTCTGCTTGATGATGTCGGCCTCGATAGTCACGCCCAGGTGGTTGGCCTGGCCGGTGATATCGGCGGAACCTTCGTGGTTGACGCCGTCCACCTTGAAGGCCGAATTGCGGGCATAGCACCACAGCACCGTAGCCATGCCGAGGTCGTGGGCCGTCTTGAAGGCTTTGGCGACTTCGACGATCTGACGGTTGCTGCCCTCGGAGCCGAAGTAGATGGTCGCGCCGACGGCCACCGCGCCCATGTCCCAGGCCTGCTTGATCGTGCCGAACATGATCTGATCGTAGGTATTGGGGTAGCTCAGCAGCTCGTTGTGGTTGAACTTGACGAGGAACGGAATCTTATGGGCGTACTTACGAGCGACCGATCCGAGCACGCCAAAGGTGGAGGCCACCGCATTGCAGCCGCCCTCGATAGCCAGCTTGACGATGTTCTCCGGGTCAAAGTAGTCGGGATTCGGCGCGAAAGAAGCACCCGCCGAGTGTTCGATGCCCTGGTCGACCGGTAAAATGGAGAGATAACCGGTTCCGGCCAGCCGGCCTGCATAAAAAATCTGCGCCAGGCTGCGCAGCACTTGCGGATTACGATCGCTGGGCGCAAAGACACGGTCGACGAAGTCCGGGCCAGGCAGGTGCAGGCGATCTTTGGCGATGGCCGGGCTGTCAAAATCGAGCAGCGCGCCCGCTTCATCACCAAGGTATTCAACAATTGGATCAATGCCAACTTTTTCTGGGGCAATGGCTACCATCGGTAGGTCCTTTCAGCATTCAACATGGGTTACTAGCCATCGTTTATTCTAACGCGGAAACCGGACTTAGCCACGCGCAAAGTGCCACATCAGTCACTTACGATTGTGATTTTCGTCCACATCCTGGCAGGCAGCAGGCAGCGGCGATGGGCCGGTCATGGCGACTCGGCTTCCCCGTCGAAGCGATCGCGGTCGCGCCCTTCCAGTTTGGCCATCACGGCTTCGAAGCTGGCCTGCAGGTCGATGCCCTCCCGGTTCGCCAGGCACACCACCGTATACAGGATGTCCGCCAGTTCCAGGCCGAGGTCCTGCGTGGCTTCGCCGTGCTTTTTGGGCTTCTGCCCATGAAGGTGATTCACCAGGCGCGCCACCTCGCCCACTTCCTCGATCAGCCGCGCCAGGATCGCCAGCGGCTTCCAGTAACCGCCGGCGTAGGTCTGCACCCAGTCGTCGACGGTTTCCTGTACCTCACGCAGGGTGTGTTCGGCCATCTTGTGCTCCCGTTCTACACCGTTCAGAAGATTATAACAGCGGCGGCAGCAGCCCCATACCAATAAGAAGCGGGGCCTCACGGTTTTCCATGAGACCCCGGCCATGCGGTTATTCAGCAGTCAACAGGCAGGTCGCCGACCCACCCCCGGCCCGGAGGGTTACTCCTGCTCCGGCGTGATGGTGAACAGCGTACCCGCCCCACGCCCGTACACCTCCGGGAAGTAAAACTCCTGCCCGGTGGGCGGGATCACGTTGTATGCGCCCGACAGCCCAGTGCGGATGGTGTAGCTGTATTCGTAGGTGCCGCGCGGCAGGTACGTCGCGTAAATCACGACCTTCTCGTCGCGGAACTCGGTGTGGCTGAAGTACCACCAGCCCCAACCCCGGCTGAGCGGATCGGTGCGGTCCACTTCCGGACGGGTGCCGATCTGCTGCGAGGTATTGAGGTTGGGGTCGACCGCATCGGCGCCAGCGGGGATCGGGTCCTCGACCATGACGTAATGCAGGTTATTGGGCGCGATGATGGTCAGCGTCACGCGGACGTTAGCGCCCACCGGCGCGCTGTTGATCGGTGCCCGGTCGGGGTCGCCGGCCAGGCTGTAGCGCCGGTCCACGATGATGCCCCGATTGAGCGGCTCGACTTCCGGCACCGGCAGGAAGGCCCGCAGGTGAGCGGTATAGTACATCGCGCCGGGGCCGTCGCCGTGCGTCAGGGCCAGCATATTGGCCTGGTCGGCCAGCAGATCGGCCACCTGGAAGCGCAGTACGTAGGATTCGCGGACAGTGTCCGGCGTGGCCTGCTCCTGCAAGATACGCTCGCCATTGAGTGAGGCAGCCATCGTATAGTCGGGCTGAAGCTCGCCGGTTTCCAACATCCAGTCGGTGAGCGCCATCAACGCCCAGGCGGTTTCCTGGGTGGTTTCCCAGTGGTCGGCCGTGCGGGCCACCATCAACCAGCGCACCGCCTGCGCCAGCAGGTCGTTCGCCGGGTCCAGCTCGATCAGCGCCCCCAGCACGATGGCCGTGGTGCGCGTGTCGGTGTTCCAGTTCCAGTAGTCGTCCCAGCTTTCCTCCCAATGCGCGCCGGTGGCACTCAGGATTGACTCGCTGATCAGGCTGCTGACCAGCCCCTCGATCTCGGCGTCCATCTCGACCGCCATGCGGTTGAGCGATATCGCCAGGAAGGCCTGGGCATAGAGGTCCAGCCGCTCGCGCATCTCGAACAGGCGCATCGAGCGGGCGACATTGCCCCGCCCGGCGCGGGCCAGCGCGTACAGCAGGAAGGCCTGCCGGTTGAGCCGCCAGGTCGAGGTGCTCTCGTTGGCGACGACCATCTGGCCGTTGAGGTAAGACACCGCCCGCAGCATCACGTCATTGGAGACTTCAAAGCCGCTGTTGTGGGCTTCCGCCAGACCGATGAGGGCGTAAGCCGTGGTCAGCGGGTTGCTGGTGTCGTTGACGAACCAGCCCCAGCCGCCATCGGACTTCTGCTGCGCGTACAAACGCTGCAAGCCCCAACTGACCTCGCGCTCCAGGTTCTGGCGCAAATCGGGACTGGCGACGCCCAGCGTCTCCAGGGCCCGGTAGGTCATGACGTTGGGCAGGAAGCGGCTGACCGTCTGCTCGATGCACTGGTGCGGGAAGTGCTCCAGGTAGTCCAGGCCGTCGAGGGTGGTGGCGGCCAGCGACGGATCGACGCGCACGGTCAGCTCGCCCTGCGTCACGTCGAAGCGGCGCGGCAGCGCGATGGCCTCGGTGCGGGTGCCCGCCTCGGCGAGCATACCGCCGGTGCCAACCGTCTCCGGCACTTCGTAGCGGTAGACGGGCAGCAGGCGATCGTCGCCCTGGCCCAGCGGCGGCTTGCTGGCATCGGTGAAAGCGCCGTCATTGCCGTTGGCGAAAAAGGTCAGGTCGACCGCTTCCACATCGTCGACGGTCACCATCCACTCAAAGCGATGGCGCTGCCCGGACTCGATGTCGACCGTCAGGTCCTGGGGACTGTTGAAGGTCAGGCCGGCGGCCTGCAGCGAGGCGTCGACGGTCATGGTCTCGCCGGTGTTGTTGTTCACCACGGCGACCAGGGTCAGCGCGTCACCCACCACCATAAAGCGCGGCGTGATCGGCCGCAGCAGCAGCGGCTTGGTGCTGAGCAGGTCCTGGGTGGTCTGGCCGACCAGCGTCAGCCCATCACTGCCGGCGGTGACGGCGCGGGCATCCAGCCGCCAGGTCGTCAGGTTATCGGGCAGCGTCACGTCGAAGGTGGCCCGGCCATCCTCCCCGGTGACCACCACCGGGTTCCAGTACGGCGTATCGACGAACTCCTGCCGCACCTCGAAGATGCCGCCCTCACCGCCGCCGCCGCCACCGCCCTTGATGGTATCAAGCGTGGTTTGCGTGAGCTGGTCGACGCTAAGCGTCAGCGGCATGGCCGTGCGGACGCTCAAGCCCTGCTGGCCGTAAAAGTGACTCATCAGTGGCTGGCTGTTGGGATCGGCGATAGACAGCACCGCCAGGTCGGTCAGGCCAACGCCGACCTCGGCCGGCACCGGGTCGCCGGCGTAGTTGATGGTCTCCACCGTGTACGTGACCGTTTCCTGCGGGCCGGCCTGCTCCCGATCGGGCGTGACCGTGACCGTGAGCTCACGGCGCCCCGGGTCGACGGCGATCTGGGCCATGCCCATGCGGAACTCGGCGACAGGCGTGAACTCGTCCACGCCCTTGACCAGCAGCACGGAAACGAACACGTTCGGCGCGTAATCATCCTCGATGGGGAAGCTGTAGACCGTGCTGTTGGTTTCCAGCGTGATCACGTCGTGGTAAAACACGTCGCCGCGCTCGATGGTGACCAGGGCCATCGCCTGCCCCTGCCAGGGTGAGGCGATCAGGATTTCCGCCGTGTCACCCACCTGGTAGCTGTCCCGGTCGGTGATCAGGTCGATGCGGTTGCTGTTCTGCTGCCGCCAGGAGACGAACTGCCGCCCGGACACCCACATGAAGGCCGAAGCGCGGACCTCGTTACCCCGGCTGTCGCGGGCGACGGCGTAGGCTTTATAGGTACCAGCGTTGGGCGGCACGAAGGTGAAGATCGCCAGCCCATCCTCGTCGCTGGTCACGGTGCCGGCGGCGTCGCTCACCGGGATTTCTTCGACCTCCCACGTCCAGGTGGTGCGGCCGTTTTCATCCTCTTCCTGCACATTTGACCAGCGGCGTTCGAATACTTCTACGGTGATTTCCTGCCCGGCCACCCCTTCGCTGTCCCAGTCCACGGCGATCAGGTTGATGGTGTTCTCCTGCCCGGCCTGGCCCACGTAACGCTCCGGGCGCAGGCCCACGTAGACCTCGCCCTGGTGGACGATCACCTCGGCCCGCCCGGCCACGAGCTGGTCGCTCTCGTCGACCACGCGCGCCTCGATGGTCAGGGCCTGGCTCTGAGTCTTTTCGCCGAGGTCGGCGGGCAGCTCGATCATAAAGGTGCCCTGTTCGTCGGTGATACCTTCGCCTTCGGCGATGACCTCACCGTAGCCGCCGTAACCATAGTACTCGCCCGGCCCGTAGTCGTAGTTGAAGTCGATGAAGGAATAGCGCTCCCGGCCCTGATAGGTGAAGAAGTAGTTCTGGGTCAGGACCGAGTAACTGATGTCGGCATTGGAGACCGGGCCGCCAAAGAAGAAGGCACTCTCCACCGCCACCCGGATGGTTTCGCCCTGCACAACCTGGTCGGTTTCCGGCGTGACTGTCACCTGGAACTCCGGCGCGCGATATTCCGCCACGCCAAACGACAGCGTGAAGTTGCGGCGGCTGTAGTAATCCGCGGAGTCGGGGTCCAATCGCGCCACCAGCCGGTAATAGCCCAGGTTGGCGTCGTCGGCCAGGTCAAACTGACCGTTAAAAGTGCCAAACTCAGTGATCGGCAGTGTAGACTCGAACACCGTCTCGCCGCGGCTGTCCTCGATACGCACCGGGATTTCGGTAAACGTCGGAGGCGTATAGGTCACGTCATCGCGGGAGCGGGCCACCCCCCGGAAGTATACCGGCTGGCCCGGGCGATAGATCGGACGGTCGGTGTAGAGGTAAACGCTCACATCCTGCGGGTAGTAGTTGGCCGAGAGGTTAAAGGCATACGGCTCCAGGCCCCAGCTCCAGTCGTTGACGGTGAAGCCAAAGACATCGGCAGTGTTGACGACTGCATAGACGTAGTCGTACAGGTCTTCCAGGCGGGGAATGGCGGCGGTGAACAGACCATCGTCGTCGGTCACCCCGGTCGTGATCGCTTCAAATCGCTCGTCATAGATCGTGACCGGCACGCCGGCGATAGGCTGGCCGGTCTGCATATCGGTGACCCAGGCCAGCGCCGAATCGTTGGAGACCTTGAGCGAGACGTTCGCCGTCGCCACCACCATGACGTGGCGCAGCGGCGAGTCACCGTCCAGGATGGTCTCCGGCGAGGTCATCATCAGGTAGTAGACGCCCGGTGGCAGCGCTTCCTCGCCGCCGACCGCGCCCGCCGACACACCACCACCGTCCGCCGAGCTCGGCGTCAGCAGGTCGATCCAGTAATCGCCGGGCACCCCTTCAGCCACCCAGCCGGTGGTGCCGTCGCGCAGCGTCACCTGCCACCAGTACAACTCGTTGGCGCAGACTGGGCCGCCGATGACGGGCATCTGGTAATCACGGTACAGCAGGCCGACGATCTCGCCGCCGGGCGCGCGCTCGCGCACCCGCAGCGGATCGGGGTCGGTGATGACGACGGCCGTGCCGCCGACCTCCAGGCGCGGTTCCGGTGCGCCGGGGCAGCTCA
This sequence comes from Anaerolineae bacterium, assembly GCA_034430555.1. Taxonomy (GTDB): domain Bacteria; phylum Chloroflexota; class Anaerolineae; order Aggregatilineales; family Ch27; genus DAOTXK01. Next base: position 15,021 of record DAOUEM010000444.1, read on the forward strand.
CGACCGT
>DAOUEM010000445.1:0-3442 GCA_034430555.1 Anaerolineae bacterium
ACCACAGGTCCAGGTCAACCTATACAACTTCAACCCACTGGTTAGCCCTACTCGCGTGGGCGCCGGCTACCATCAGGCGGTCTCGGAACCGCTTTTTATTCTGAACTATGAAACCGGTGAGATCCAGCCCTGGCTGGCCGAAAGCATGGACGCCAATCAGGGCCTGGACGTCTGGACACTGCACCTGCGGGAAGGCGCTTATTGGGCAGATGGTGAAGCCTTCAACGCCGATGATGTGGTCTTCACGTATGAGCTATTGCTTAATGATGAGACCATGACTCTCAACAACACGGTTTTGGTCCAGCAGTGGATCGAAAGTGTGGTGAAGGTTGATGACTACACGGTAGTGTTCAACCTGACAGCCCCCAATCCCCGTTTCCAGCTGTCCTTTTTCACGGTCAAACTCTATGCTTCAATCCATATCCTGCCAGAGCACGTTTGGGCGGACATAGACCCCTTCGCCTTCACCAATTTGGACCCGGCACAGGGGTGGCCCCTGGGGACCGGCCCCTACCGGCTGGTAAGCGTCAGCGAAACGGAGGTCGTTTACGAGCGCGACGACAACTGGTGGGGCGCTGCGACCGGCGTCTTTGACCTGCCGGAACCCCTGCGTCTCAAGTGGGTCGTCACCGGGAGCGACCAGGTGCGGACCACGCTGGCCGCTAACAGCGAGCTGGACAGTATGATGGACATCAATCTGCATTCCTTCGAACTGCTTCGGACCCTGAATCCCAGCATCATTGCCTGGGAGGATGAGTTTCCCTGGGTCTGGATCGATCCCTGCCCGCGCTATCTGGTTTTGAATCATACACGCCCACCCTGGGATGACCCGGCTATGCGCCGTATGCTCAACGAGGCCACCGACCGGTCGGAGATCGTCAGGGTTGCCTGCGAAGGGGTCAGCTTTCCCCTGCGTTCCCTGTTCGTGGAATACCCGGCGATGTTCCCTTATATTGAAGCGCTGGAAGAAGCAGCTATCGTGTACAGCCCTTTGAATCTCATTTGCCCGCCGGATGGCCACCTGTTGCTGCTCAAACGCGGCCATCGCATAGGCGTCGCTGGTCGCGCGGGCTTCCTGAGCGCTGCCCTCACGGTCAAACGCAAGCAGCATCAAACCCATCATTAAGATTGCACTGAGGGTCGTGATCGTGAGTGCCAACCTGCGCACAAATCGACGTCTTGCTCTCTGTCTCAGCTGTTCCTCAATGCTGGCATCCAGGTACGCTCTTTCTTCCGTCGTCAGCGCCACCGTGGTTACCTGCGCCCACTCCACGAACTGAGCCAACCGAGTCCCGGACAGCAGGCAACTTACATCGTTATTCATAGTCCGCCACTGCTGCGTTGCGGCGGCCAGCAATCGCTGTAATCGAATGTCATCCCGGTTTTCGTCCAGCCATGTGCGCAGCCGTCCCCACTCGCGGATCAGCGCTTCGTGAGCCACTTCCACCACAGCTTCCTGTGTCACCGGGTCGTGATCCATTGTCAACAGGCGATAGTCCGCGAACTTGTGGATCAACTCATCCAACATGCGACTGTCAATGTCCATTTTCGCCAATTCCGAACGTGACACACGCCGCCGCAAGTCCTCGGTGCTTTCACCCAGGGTCACCAGTCGCAGGAACAACTGGCGCGACGCCTCCTGTTCAGGCTCGCTCAAGCCATCGTAGATTTCATCGGCACGCCTGGTCAGCGTCCCCAGCACTCCTCCCATCGCGTTGTAAGTGGCAAGCGTCAGGGTGCGGGCTTGGCGCCGTTCGAAAAGTTCGGTGAGTGTATATTGCATCAACGGCAATGAACCGGGCTGCTCGGTGACTTCGACCACCATCGCTGCCACCAGGCCTGGCTCGACGGTCATCCCCACCCGCTCGGCAGGGCGACAGATGGCCTGCTCCAGTTCTTCTGGGGTCAGGGGCAGCACGGTTTCCATCCGCGTGCGCATCAACTCAGCAAAGGCTGGATACATCAAAGGACGGTCGTAGAAATCGGCGCGCAGGGTGATCACCACCCGCATCCGGCTGCGGGGGTGTTTTACCGCTTCACATAACAAGGCCAAGAAGTGCTTGCGGCGTTCATCGTCGTGGCTGAGGATGAACACCTCCTCAAATTGGTCAATCACCAGCAGTAGTTCGCCATTGTCTGGCAAGAGCATGCCGGCCACGCGATGCAGCCCGTGATCATCGCGTGCCAACTGTGCCATAGTGTCCACGCTGGGTCTGGCAGCTACACGAGTCAAGGCGACTTCTAGCTCATCCATCGGGCGAGGCCCTGGAATCATGTCGGCGATGAACCAGTTTTCGCTGCTTGACACGTGGCCTTGCTTTAGCGCCGGGATCATACCGGCACGGACGACACTGGATTTACCGCTGCCGCTAGGTCCCACCACGGCTAGAAAGCGGGATGCTTCGCCGCTTTCCATCATACGGTCAAGTAAGCGTTGAGTGAGATTGTCTCGACCAAAGAATAGGTGGGCGTCGGTTTGTTGAAATGCTCGTAAACCTTTATAGGGATTGGGAATCTGCCTTTGTCCCCCCAGCTCTTGCTCTCGCCCCACGTAAGGGCTGGGCGGAGGGAGAAGGATATCGCCGTCGGTTGGTGGTGGGTGTACGGTCTGGTCGGCAGTGCCCAACAGGCCGAATTCCCTGGCCTGTTTCACCGCTTCAGTTCGACTTTTAGCGCCGAGTTTGCTGTAGATGTTTTTGTTGTGTCCTTTGACGGTCTCTGCTTCGATGCACAACTGCTGGCCGATCTCGCGATTGGTCAACCCTTCGGACAGTAGTGTCAGCACCTCCAGCTCACGTCTGGTGAGTGACTCCATCAAAAGCACCCTCCTCACGACCGCTAGCGCCTGATTTCGTTGGAATACCCCCCACAAACACCCCCTGATACCCCCCATACCCCCCCCCTTCGGGGCGCGACAATTCACCAAGGGTGTGCCTACGATGTGGGTAGCTATCTACCTGTTGGTAGACGTTTGGAACGACGGAGAGCGAAAAAGGACTAAGGAGCACTACCGATGAAAACGAGACCATTCGTATTATATGTTACCATAGCGATGAGTGTGTTGCTGGCGGCTTCTTCCGTACACGCGCACCCCACAACGTTGACAGCCGGAACCCGCGTTTCCTCTAATCTACCCGCCGCAACAATCATCGTTACCAATACCCGCAATTCCGGGCCCGGTTCGCTGCGCGAGGCGATCCTCGCAGCTAATGAGTCTCCGGGTGAGACCCAGGTTGCCTTTAGTATTCCCGGAGAGGGCGTTCACACCATCCAGCTAATTACCCCTCTCCCGACGATCACCGCACCGCTCGTCATCGATGGCCTTACGCAGTCGGGGGCAGATTGTGCGGGTTGGCCACCTGCATTGCGCATTGAACTCGATGGAAGCCAGGCGGGGCCGAATACCGATGGACTGCGCATTGCCGCGGGTCAAAGCATGATT
>DAOUEM010000446.1:0-19180 GCA_034430555.1 Anaerolineae bacterium
CGGCGACCAACGCCCAGTACCAGGTTTTCCTGGATGAGCCGTCTGGTTACGCCAACGATCGCTGGTGGCAGTTTTCACCGTTTGCCCATGAGTGGCGGGTCGCCAATCCCGAGTCGAAGCCTTCCCAGTTTAAGGGCAACGAGCGCCCGCGCGAGATGGTCAACTGGTATGACGCCATGGCCTTTTGCAACTGGCTGAGCACGCGCCTGGACGTCAAGATCACGCTGCCTACCGAAAACCAGTGGCAGCGCGTGGCCCGCGGCGATGACAACCGCGCCTATCCCTGGGGGGATCGCTTCGACAGCAGCCGGTGCAACACGCGTGAGAGCAAGCTCAAGATGACGACACTCGTCATGCGCTATCCGACCGGCGTCAGTCCCTTCGGCCTGTACGACATGGCCGGCAACGTCTGGGAATGGTGCCTGAACACCAAGACCGACCAGGCCGATGAGCCGGAGATCGTCAGTGACAGTGAGCGGGCCGTCCATGGCGGCGCTTACATCGGCCCTGCCCAGCGGGCCAAGATCTCGTTCCGCTACTATCTGAAGCCCAAGCTGTACTATTCTTCGATTGGCTTCCGTATCGTGCGGCTGGACTGAGGTGGCCGGCATCAAAGACCGATACCTGCTGCGTACCAGGGTCACCGTCGGGGCGGCTGGCGATAGCTCCTTGCCCGGCTGGTGCGGGGTGTGATGACGGCTGCAAGAGCAACTGCGCAAGCTGTAACATACGAACTACCCTCAATTTGCGAAAAAAAAATAACGTCTATGCTTGCTTATTCACATCGCACGATGAGATGATTTCCAATTCATAGTCTGTTAGAGGAGGTGTTCGATGTTCAAACCATTTCGTTTGATCAGCACGCTTTGCATAAATCCGGACCATTATCGGGAAACGACCTTCTATGCCACGATGAAACGAGTTTCAACACTTATTTTTCTATTCTCACTCGTTATCATTGCCGGAGTTCTGCCTGCGACTGCGCAGGATGGAGAACGCCCGCCCATTACAAACACCAACGCTGCAGGCGTGATTGGACTCGCACCCCTAAGCGATCAGGACAACGATACGGAATTCCTCAGCGTGGCGATTAGTCCAGACAGCGCGATGGTGGTACGGTTTTCGCGCCGTCACATCTTGAGTGTTTCCAGTCGAAAACTCTCGTTTGTATCCTTGCGTTTCCAGACAACCGAGATGCTCTGATTAAGTGGGTGGAGCATACTGATTGCCCCAGGACGGTTGCATTCCAGCACACAGCACCCACAATACCAACACTCATCCGGATACAGAACGATAGGAGGCTTTTTAGCTTCAGCATTCGGCATCAATACATCCGAACGGCAAATCTCCACACACTGGTTGCATCCAGTGCAAATCTCCGGATCAAAATCAATGGCCCGATTGGGCGTTGGCGGGTTGGGAACCGCGTACACTTTTGATGTCATGCTGTATTACCTCTCAAGATCCCCCAGCGCAGTCTTGATCGTCGTATCTGGTCTAGAGACCGCTGTGGCGTGCATAGTTTTCCTCAAACGTGGGGGCAAATGGCGGTCGCAGATAATAGTCGAGTGGTACATCCCTCACAGACGCTTTGCCATCCACCCGTCTGATCGTGAGCAGCTTTTGCCATTCCTCCGGATCGACTTCGGGGTAATCCAACCGGGAGAAACTCAACATGGCACTGCTGGCCTTACGCGCCAAAGAAGCGTGGATGATGGCTTCGCCAGCGGTAATGATCGACAGGCATTCGACAGCATGCGCCAGTTCATGGGGATTGGCGGCATAGACGGCTGCTGCCTCGGTCTCTCTGATCTCGCCCAGGATTCTGAGTCCTTCCTGGAGTGCGGCTTCGGACTTATATTCACCGCAATAGGTGTGCATCACCCGGGCAATACCAGCGTTGAGTTCTTTCCAACCGATGCTTCGATCCCGTTTTTTCAGCGGGGCATACACGCGCGCCTTTTCCCGCTTCATCTGCGCGGGGTCGACGGTAACTTCCGACGCCGTCAGCGCATAGACAGCCGCTTTTCGACCCGCGTAGCGCCCACTCGCCGCAGCGCTGGAATGCGCTCCGCCTCCGTAGATGGTCCCGCCCGCCGCATACAACCCCTCAAGATTCGTCCTGAGATCCCAGTCCACGACAACGCCGCCCGATCCCCACTGACGCCAGTAGGGCACCTGCATGCCTGCCCAGAAATTGGCATGAACGTATGCAGCAGGATCCATCACAGGCACCTGTAACATGTCGCGATCAGGATCGAAGCCTGCCTTAGTCAACGCTTCATACACAGGAACCCGTGTACGCCCTTCATTGCCGACCATCAACCCAAAAATCGCCCGGCGTTCCGTTTCCGGTAAACGCGAGAGGTCCGCGTAAAGAGGCAATACAAATTCGCCCTTCCTGATACGGTCTGGCAGGTCTGGCGCCAGTTGTTTGACGTGATTCTCGTACGAAGATGGAATGCGCAGCCCATGACCCACCATGAAACGCTGTCCAGGTGAAGGTCGAAACCGTTCATCCCACGAGTTCAACTCATTCCCATCTCTATCAACCCAGGGCACTTCCTTCCCATTTGCATCAACGATGGGACAACCGTGCCAGGTGTTATGCGCATTACCGACCCCATAGGCAATAAACGACAGCGGACTGCTATCCGGATAGACTTCTTCTAGACGTGTGAATTCAGCGCCGGCATTCCAGACGGCGGCCATCCCATCGCACGCCAGGTTCGGATCGCGGAATGTGGGCCGGTACTCGGTCGAAAACACCCAAATTCTCCCCGGCAATCCCGTGGCATATATCGTCGCTTTTGCCTTCACAACGATGAATTCCCCGGTGCGGGTATTTAACCCCATTGCCCCGAGGACACGGTTGCCCTGTTCGTTTTCTTCTGTCAATAATGCCGTGACCATCACGCGGTCGAGGACCTGCACGCGCAGGCGTTTCAATTCTCTGTGGAGAGCAGGTTTCATGTTCCAGCCGTAGACGCGCAGATCGTATTTGCTCTGGTAGTCGTAGGCGAATAGGAGCCCGGTATCGTCGTCTCGAAAACCGGCTCCCATGAATTCACCATGAACATCCCGAATCTGAACCCCCATCTGCTCACAATCCAGCAGGGTATCCCACCCTTCCCTGGCATTTACATAGCGCAGCGGGCCACAATCATAACCGCCGCTGTCTTCAATTACCTGCCTGGTAAATGCTTCCGGCGATACCTCAGAACACGGATTGGTGCAGGCGGAGAGCCAGTGATCCACACCCGCGCCGCCATTGCCACTCCACTTGGTTGCAGCCTTTTCGAGGACGACGACCTTCACGCCTTGGCGGCGGGCGTTGATCGCCGCGTGACACCCGGCTATTCCGCCGCCCAGCACAAGCACGTCGGTCTGGATGACGCGCTCTTCATCGTAGCGTATCGGATAGGGCCATTCTGGTAGCGAACCGCGGGACTGGAGATACTCGTGCCAGGTGGTCATCAATGTCTCCTCAATGGGCGGCTCATAATCATGAGACGATACTTCACTGGAAATTACATGATAGTGCTCTCTGGATCGATCCGGTGTCAAACCCCTGGAATAGTGTCATTATACTGGGCACTCAGGACTGCTACCAATGCACGATGCAGACTGCACACGGGGTTTGGCATTTTCCTCTCCTCTTGTTTTGGGAAAGAACTATGCTCCATTCACCTATAGTATGCGATTGCCCTGCCCCCCTTCTCAAACTACTTGACGCACATCAAAACTGGCTATACACTGTATTCACACGTGTCAATTGACACGATACAGGAAAAGAAAGAATTTTAGATTTTATGAAACGCCCGACACAAAAAGACGTTGCACGCAGGGCAGGCGTCTCTCGATCCACCGTGTCCTATGTGTTGAACGACCAGAACCAATTGAAAATTCCGATTTCAGAAGAAACCCGGCAGCGGGTATTGCAGGCGATTGCTGAACTTGGTTATGAACCGGATGCTCGGGCGCAATCTCTGCGCCAGGGCCATACAAAAATCATCGGCGTGATCATCCCCGTCATCCAAAATCCATTTTTCTGGCAACTCCTGTCCGGCATCTCTGATGCGCTGCAGGAAGCCGGTTACAGCCTTCATTTGTCCCATAATCCCCAGGATTCGCAACAGGGAGCCAACCTCGTCCGCGAATTGACGCGCCAGCACGTAGGTGGCTTCATCCTCCTGGCAGCGGTCAAGTACCTGGTGCCCGAGTTGACCGATTACCTGCGGCAGGCGGGGCAGCCTGTGGTCGAAATTACGGCCACCGAGGCCGAGTTCGATCATGTCATCCACGGTTATTCCAGTGGAACACGCGCACTGATGGAGCATCTTCTTGAGCTGGGACACCGGCGAATTGGATTCATTTACGGTGTTACCCAGGAAGTGCAGGGGCTTGATCGATTGCTCATCTATCGCCAGCTGCTGCAGGAAGCTGGGCTGTCCGACAATACTCCCTTTGAGGTTCACTGCGGTGACCAGTTGGAAGATGCCTATCAAGCTGCCTACACTCTGCTGAGCCGCCCGGATCGCCCGACAGCACTGCTGGTAATCAACGATATGCTCGCGATAGCCGTGATGCGTGCCGCGAGTGACCTGGGATTGACTATTCCCGATGACCTGTCCGTTGCCGGTTTCGACGACATCTCGTTTTCCAGTTATATCTTGCCGCGTCTCACCACGGTTTCCGGGAAGGCGGAAGAAAGCGGGCGCGATGCGGTGCGGCTGCTTCTCAGGCGCCTCGCGGAGCCTGAGCTTCCCCGGCAGGTGACGACGGCGGAGGAACAGCTCATCGTTCGGGAGTCGACGGGCCCGGTCTGTCTATCGGAGAAAGAATGAAATCCACCGGCGAGCCAGTAAGTGCTGTGTGTAAAACAATCGCTGCGTTGGAGGACCAAATGGATAAGAAACTTTCACGTCGAGATTTTCTACGTTTGACGGCAGGTGCAGGGGCCGGCGCCATCTCAGGCACGTCGCAGACCTGATCTTCAGCAGATAATGACAGCCGGGGCGCGGCCTCACTGATGGCCTTTGAATGCCTACAAAACGGGAGTATAAGGAAGTCTCGTTGTGCGCAAAATGTCCGGTATCATCAAGTTTCTCAGGGGCAACGCCGTCGCCTATATGTTCCTCACGCCGTGGCTCCTGGGTTTCCTCATACTTACGCTTTACCCGATGATATACTCGCTGGGGCTGAGTTTCACGGATTATGACTTCACACAGCCCAATTCGACGCAATGGATCGGGTTTGGCAATTATCTGAAAATGTTCGGGTCGGTGTTCGGGCTGTCCGAGTTCACCACGTCCACGGGCGAGGTTATGCGCGTGGACCCGTACTACATAAAGTCGCTGACCGTGACGTTAACCTATGTGTTCGTGTCCGTGCCGATGAAGCTGATCTTCGCGCTCGCTGTGGCGATGCTGATGAACCAGAAACTGCGGGGGGTGTCGTTTTACCGCGCCGTGTACTACATCCCCACGCTCCTCGGCGGATCGGTGGCTATCGCGGTGCTGTGGAGGAAGCTGTTCGAGAAAGACGGCCTGGTAAACGGCCTACTGGCAGCCATCGGCTTTACCGACCTCCCCGGCTGGATCACCAACCCCAATTACGCGCTCGGGACGCTTATTCTGCTGACGGTGTGGCGGTTCGGCTCGTCGATGATTATCTTCCTCGCGGGGCTGAAGCAGATTCCACAGGAGTACTACGATGCGGCAAGCGTGGACGGCGCGAACAAGGTACGGCAGTTCTTCGCCATAACCATACCCTTGCTCTCGCCGGTTATTCTGTTCAACCTGATCATGCAGATAATTTCCGCGTTCCAGACGTTCACCCAGGCCTATATCATCGGCGGTGGCAGGGGAGGCGTGCTCAATTCCACACTGTTCTATACCCTCCACCTGTATATTCAGGGATGGGCATACCACGAGATGGGGTACGCGTCAGCTATGGCGTGGGTGCTACTGCTCATTATCGGGGTGTTCACGGTGATTGTCTTCAGATCATCGAGTTGGTGGGTGTCATATGGGGTCGGGGAATGACATGAAAACCCGTACGGTTCGCCATACTTTGACACATCTGTTCATAATCGCCCTGGGGCTGCTTATGATCTACCCCATCGTCTGGATGATTGTCAGCTCGTTCAAGCCCAACAATATGATCTTCAGCGACCCGGGGCTCATACCGAAAGCCGTGACCATTGAAAACTACATCACTGGGTGGCAAGGCTACGCGGGTACGTCCTTCGGGGGTTTCTTCGTAAACGCGCTCACAATCTGCGCAGTGGCCATCGTCGGGAACACGATATCCTGCACAATGGCGGCGTACGCGTTTGCGCGGCTCAAATTCGCGGGCAGGGGCTTCTGGTTCGCGGTGATGATGGCAACGCTTATGCTCCCGGGTCAAGTCACGCTCGTGCCGCGCTATATCCTGTTCAACACCTTCGGGTGGGTGGGTTCGATACTCCCGATAGTCGTGCCGAAATTCCTCGCGACGGACGCGTTCTTCGTGTTTCTGCTCGTGCAGTTCATACGCAGTCTGCCGAAAGAGATCGAGGAGGCGGCGATCATCGACGGGTGCGGGAAAGTCGGGGTATTCCTGCGTATCATCATACCGCTCGCGAGCCCCGCTCTGGTGACGACAGCGCTGTTCACGTTCCTGTGGACGTGGGACGACTTTTTCAACCACCTGCTGTACCTCACAAGGCCGGATACTTTCACTGTATCGAGGGCGTTGCGCACGTTCGTCGGCGACGCGGGCGCGGTATCCAACTGGGGCGGCGCGCTGGCGATGGGCACGCTCTCTATAGTTCCCGCCTTTATCCTGTTCTTCTCCCTGCAGAAATACTTCGTACAGGGTATCACGACCACGGGCATAAAGGGTTAGTACAATAACAGGAGAAAATATATGAAATGATGATAGGTGACGGTTTTCGGATTTGTCCGTTGAAACTATACAGAAACAGGAGAATTCAAAGATGAGGAAAATCCGCACAATCACGCTCATGGCACTGCTCGCGGTGATGCTCGTGGCGTACATCCCGTCGATCAGGGCACAGACCGGCTCCGACGACGAACTCCCCGTTTACACGGGCGGTCCCGCCGAGCTCCGCATGGGTTGGTGGGGCAACGACGACCGCGCCGAAAGAACCCTGGCGGTTATCGAGCTGTTCGAGGCTGCGTATCCCGATATCACAGTCGTGGGTGAGCCCAATGGCGGTACGCCTGACCACTTCCAGATTATCGACACACAGCTAGCGGGTAACAACGCCCCCGACATTATCCAGTTCGGCGGCAACTGGCCCGATTACCAGCAGTACCTTGAACCGCTCAATGACTATCTCGGCGAACAGCTCCTGATCGACACCGCCGAGCGGTTTGACCAGACTGCGCTTATCCCCGCGACGGACGCCGACGGCAATCTCTATGCCATCAGCCTCGGCACGAACACGCTCGTCCTTGTCTACAACAAGACGATGATCGAGGCGGCGGGGGGCGAACTCCCAGAGGACAACATGACCTGGGATGAGCTTCTCGACTACGGCAGGGAGCTTCAGGCGAATCTCCCCGAGGGGGTCTTCCCCTTCGTGGACAACAGCACTCAGCAGGCAAACTACCTCAGCTATTTCTACCGTCAAGAGGGTACCCCGCTCTGGACTTCCGACGAAGGCGGCACATCCTACGCGACAGTTGAGTCCGCCAGGGCATGGCTTCAGATGTGGGCGGATATGCGCGACGAAGGGCTAATCCCCGACGCGGACACCACCTACACTTACACCGAATTGGGGCCGGACAGCTCGGCGTTCGTGGCGGGCGAGGCGGCTATCCGTTTGATTTGGAGCAACCAGGGGGCAGCCTATCAGGCGGCCATGACCGACGAGATCGGCATGACGACGCTCCCCGCGGGCGGCGAACCTGCGTACGCCATCCAGATGAGCCAGTACTTGGGCATGAACAATGCCAGCGAGAACAAGGAAGCGGCGGCGCTGTTCATCAACTTCTTCGTTACCAGCCCCGAGGCGGGCGCGATACTCGAAACCAATAGAGGTGTGCCTTCCTCGCCGGTCGTGCGTGAGTCAATCTCCGACCAGGCCACCGCGACTGACGCGGCGGTTTACAGGATCTACAACGCGATAGCCGATCGCACGATCCCGCAGGACCCGAACCTCCCGAACGACCAGGAGTTTGTGAACGAGCTTGCGCTGATCGGTCAGCAGGTAGCGTATGGAGAGTCCACGGTTGACGAGGCCGCTGAGAACTTGCAGGCATTGATCGAGCGTCTGGCGGTCAAGTAACTTCCAGCAAAAGTAGCGGTTACTAAAGGCGCGGGGTCGTACGATCCTGCGCCTTTTACCTGACCCATTTTTGTGATAAGGGCGAAGACGCTATCCAATTCTGAGCAAGCGGATTGAGGAAAAATCGGGAGGATTTTATCGGAACCATCAACCCAAAGTATTATGAACACCAGCTATCACGGGCTGCTATCGAGTATGGCAATGCCTGTGACTTTTTAACAATTGCCCAAGGTTTGTAAACCTCTTTTTCACCTCTTTTCCGTACTCGTCAATCATGTCAAAGTCCAATAACAAGGCTCTCTTGAGGTGTCAATACAAAATCGAACCACATCAGAGCAAACAGCCTGGCGCGCCAAACTGATGCTGGACTTGGCAAAAGATGAGGATGCTGAGGGAAAATCCTGGATAAACTGTTGAGGATGATTACACCGTACCGTGAGGTAAATCGTGAAAATAACCCATCTCAAGACCAACCACATCGTAAATCCCTTGGGCTTCGCTATAGAAAAACCGACCTTTTCCTGGATCGTTGAGGGTACTTGCGATACGGTACAAACTGCCGCTCAAATCCTGGTAAGTCGTGACGGCGACTTCGAGCAGGTCATCTTCGATAGCGGCAAGGTTGATGGCCCCGGCATCGACAGTCTGGCCTACCGCCCGCCGATCTGGCTCAAGCCACGCACCCGCTATTTCTGGAAGGTCAGGGTCTGGGGAGAAACCGAAAGCGCCGAAAGCGACACCGCCTGGTTCGAGACAGCCAAGATGGACGAAGACTGGCAAGCAGAGTGGATTACACCTGATTGCCAGGACAACCGGATACACCCGATTTTGTATCGGTATTTTGAACTTCCCTCACGAGCTGTTGCAGCGCGGGCTTACATCTGCGGGTTGGGACTGTATCACTTTGAGCTGAATGGAAAGAAAGTTGGAGATGAAACTTTCACGCCCTACTGCAATGCCTACGACCAGTGGATCCAGTATCAAACATTTGATATCACCGATCAGCTTACGGTTGGCTCGAATCTGGTTTCCGTTATGCTGGGCAATGGTTGGTACAAGGGCCGCTATGGTGCCAATGGGGGTAGCCTGGGGTTCTATGGGGATCGGTTTGCCCTGATCTGCGAGATGCATATCACACTAGACAATGGGAACGAGCTGATAGTCGTCACAGATCCATCGTGGAAAGCCCAACCTTCCCCGGTCATCGAGAGCGATATATTCGACGGTGAGACGTACGATGCTCGGATCGAGAAGGTCGTGCCATCGCCAAGTAAGTCTTTCGATGTGAACCCGATCGACATCAACATGGCCCGGTTGGAGGCTAGAAGGTCGCTTCCAGTTTGTATCAACGAAGAGATCAAGCCCGTGGCGGTGATCCACACGCCTGCGGGTGAGACGGTGTTGGACCTGGGGCAGAACATGACTGGCTGGGTTCGCTTCAGAACGAGCGCACCGGCAGGCACTCGCATCCATCTCCAGTATGGCGAGGTGCTGCAAGGAGGCAATTTTTTCCGCGATAACCTGCGCACGGCCAGGGCGGAGTATATTTACATCGCCGATGGCACTGACGCGGTTGTAGAGCCATATTTCACCTTTTACGGCTTTAGATACGTCAAAGTCTCAGGCTGGGTGGGCGATCTCAGCATCGACGATTTCACCGGCTGCGTGGTCTATTCGCGCATTGACACCATCGGCGAGATCGAGACATCGAACGCGAAGGTCAACCAGCTCTTTAAGAATGCGATGTGGGGACAGAAGGGCAACTTCCTCGACATTCCAACCGACTGCCCGCAGCGTGACGAGCGGCTGGGATGGACTGGCGATATACAGATCTTCTCAGGCACCGCCTGCTTCAATATGGATGCTGGTGCCTTCCTTGCCAAATACACCTACGATCTGGGTAAAGAGCAATCGAAGATGGGCGGGATGGTGCCTCACATCGTGCCGATGGTCAATCTGAGCCGCGGCGGCTCTAGCGCCTGGGGCGATGTCGCCACCATCGTGCCGTGGAATGTATACGAGTTCTACGGTGACATCGGCATTCTGGAGCAGCAGTTTGATAGTATGCGTGCCTGGGTGGATTATATCAGGGGCATTGATGAATCATCCGGCAACAGGCGTCTGTGGACGGAAGGCTCTCACTTTGGCGATTGGCTGGCGCTGGATGGCGACGATCCGGCTTCGCGCAAGGGCGGTACACCCGAGGACTTCATCGCATCGGCCTTCTATTGTTATTCGGCGCGGTTGGTGGCGAGAGCTGCCGCGGTGCTCGGTAAGATGGCGCAAGCTGATGCCTATGGGCGCCTGTCCGCAGAGGTCAAGGCGGCGATTCAAAAGGAATACTTCACTGTGACCGGACGGCTGGCCATTCCTACCCAGACGGGATATGTACTGGCGCTCTTCATGGGTCTGGCGCCAGATGCGCACCGTGAGCGGGTGAAGAACGATCTCATCTCCAGGCTCGATAAGGACAAGACACATCTGCGGACTGGTTTTGTCGGCACACCCTATCTCTGTCGGGTGCTTTCGAACTCCGGGGCCAACGACCTGGCTTACAGACTGCTGCTCAACGAGGATTACCCATCGTGGCTGTACGCCGTCAACCTGGGCGCGACGACCATCTGGGAGCGGTGGAACGCCCTCAACCCGGATGGCTCGATCAGCTCGACGGGCATGAACTCGCTCAACCACTACGCCTACGGGTCTATCGTCGAATGGATGTACCGCGATATGTGCGGGCTGAACCCATCTTCCGGCGAGGATGGTGTTACCGGTTTCCGTCACGCCCTAATCGCACCTAAACCGGACAAATCACTCCAATGGGCCAAAGCGCGCTACCGCTCGGCGGCTGGCTTTTACGAAAGCGGCTGGCGTATTGATGAAGCGGGGCATCTCATCATCGAAATCACTATTCCGTTCAACGCATCGGCCAGGGTCGTGTTACCCGATGCACAAATGGGTGAGATATCGATCAATGGCGATCAGTTGGTTGAAGGAGAGAAGATCGGTGATAGCGTGGAATTGACTCTTGGCGCAGGCTGTTACAAGATCGAGTATCTGTTCCGGGAAAAGGATTTCCATGCCGGGGTGGAAGAATCGTCGCCAGATTTGATATGAAGTACACAGACGATGTTGTAACCATCAACATGCAAAGAACGAGCATCGATGACGATACATGATATCACTGAGGGGCAGCTTCGCGGGATCCATCGCCAGCAATCCGCCCAGGGCTTGAGGGTGAAGTCCACCACCTGGCGCTTGTCCAGGTCGTAAACAAGCTCGTCAAACATCAGGCGGGCGATGTTCTGTTTGTCCTCGTAAGAGTGTACGTCGCCAGAATTAATGAGACAAAAGCACACTAAAAGTAAAGGAGACTTCGGTCCACTGCTAAACGGCGTACTCCTCGATGCGCAGGTGATGTCTGCGCCGCTGCTGTAAGGTCCGCTGTTTGATGATCTCGCGCTGGGTAAGCACCTCCTGCTGCCTGCCAAAGAAAACGTCGGCGGGCGTGACGTTGTCGAGCGACTCGTGATAACGCTCGTGGTTGTAGTAGGCGACGAAATCGGCGATCGTCTGCTCGCCGCGCAGCCCTTCAACGACAATGCGGATCTTCTCTTCGGCGCTGTACTTGCGCCGCGTCTTGTGTTTGATATTCCGGATGGTGGCCTCTGCTGAGCCTTCCTTCGCCATGATTTGACTCCTTTAACTCTCTGATTTGGCGTTGAAAGTCTCCGTTATTTTAGCCCCTCAATCTGTCCATTCAATTCTGACACGGAATACTGGTGCTTCCAGCGAGAGTGTCATCAGGGGCGATTGAACGTCATCCGCGTTGACGATCTGGATGTGATCGTTCAAAACACCTGTGCCATATTCTGAGGGACCGCCAAGGGCCATACGCGTGTCATCTGGCGACTGACATGCGTCATTTGTCCAAAAGTTAGAGAAACAAGTCCAAGACAAAGTTCTTCACCTTCTATACAGTGAAGTTATGAAAACACACGACGGTCGAGTTCACCTGCCAATTATTCTAGTCATTGACGACAATGCCCCAATGTTAGCTCTTTATGCGGAGATACTTCGCCCGGATCATCATGTTTTTACCTGCTCGAATTCGCAAGATGCAGCAGACATCCTCTCCGCACAGAGCGTGCAACTGGTTATCTTGGAACCGGCGGTTGCCGGACAGAACGGTTGGGAATTGTTAAAGAAAATATCGAGCGAATATTCAGTTCCCGTTATTGTTTGTAGTGCTCTGGATGATCGAAAATCCGGTTTGGCTGCGGGGGCGGTTGCCTATCTGGTCAAACCTGTGTTGCCCACGACTCTGCGCGAGGTGTTAAAGAGCATTCTAAGCTAATTGCTTCAATAAGGATTCAAACTAATGCTAGTTCACGCGCCTTCACGACCGAAATTACTGAAAGAATGGCTTCGTGGTGAAACCTTTGTAGCTTGTTTATTCATTCTGCCAAGTCTAATTGGCATCATAGTTTTTGTGCTTGTCCCGGCTGTACGGGGCTTCTACTTGAGTTTCACGAATTCCGATTTGCTGACACGATCTGATTTTATTGGATTCCAGAACTACGAAAGATTGTTCGATGATAACCAGTTTTGGTCATCTTTGCTGATTACAGTCAAGTATGTTGCGTGGAATATTCCACTTCAGACCATCATCGCCTTAGTATTAGCAAGTCTTCTAAAACAATTCGCCAAGTCCAATATCATACGCGGCATCACCTTCCTGCCTTACCTACTTCCTATGGTCATGGTCACGATGATCTGGATGACTATCATGGACTACGAGTTTGGTCCGATCAACGGCTTTCTGGAACTCATCGGACTTGACAAGTTCGCCTTTTTTAACCAAACCACCATCATTCCGTCACTTGCCTGGATCAACACCTGGCGTCATTCCGGTTACGTAGCACTCCTGTTTTTCGCCGGACTACAAACCATCCCTGACGAAGTTTATGAGGCCGCCACGATTGATGGGGCCATTGCCTGGCAATCGTTCAGAAGCATAACATGGCCTCTGCTGCGACCTGTGACCGCCTTTGTGTTGATCACATCAGTCGTGGGTTCCTTCCAGGTCTGGGATAGTGTGGCGGTTGCCTCAACTCCCTCTGGTGGGCCAGGTGGGGCCAGCCGGGTGATCTTTTGGTACATCACAAATCTGGCTTTTACCCGCCTGGATATGGGATACGCTGCTACGGTTGCTGTCGCACTCTTCGTAATTAGTTTGCTGATCGCGTTAGGCCAGATGTGGTATTTCCGGGCCGATACATCGGATTTAGGGTGACAACAAAATGAACATTATTGATACCCGCCTGAGTCAGCAGGTGAAGAACACGACAGCAATGCAGATACGTAAGGTGAAATGGAGCAGACTGCTTGCCTGGGGATTTCTGATACTGTGGATATTCATGACCCTCTTCCCGGTGTACTGGACGGCTCGAATGGCCTTTTCTACCCAAAAGATGCTGCTTGCCAACCCGACCAGCCTTGCGCCGGTACAGTTTACAACCGATGCGTTCAAGCGTGTGCTTGGGCAGCTTCCACTCCAGACGGTGCTTGATCAGGGGGGATCGCCCAAAGTCATGCGTTTCGATCTCTATTTGCGCACGACGTTTCTCATCACCCTGACCGTGAGTATCAGTTCCACCATTTTTAATGCGATGGCGGCCTATGCCTTTGCCCGCCTCCGGTTTCCGCTACGCAACCAACTCTTTTACATGTTTCTGATTGTCCAGATCATGCCCTCTGTGTTGGGGCTGATCCCGAACTTCATTTTGATCCAAAGCCTGGGATGGATTGGCACGCTGCAAGGCATTATCGCCCCGGCTTTCTTAGGCAGCGCTTTTGGCGTGTTTTTCCTGCGGCAGTTTTTCTTGGGAATCAACCGAGAATTGGAAGAAGCCGCGATGCTAGATGGGGCCAGCCTGCTTGGGATTTTCAGACGCGTCATTATTCCCATGAGTGTGCCTGCCCTGACCACGATGTTTCTGCTTTCCTACATGGGGGCCTGGAACGAATTACAGTGGGCCTATTTTGCTGGTGGCAGCGGACGCATCGAAGGAACCACAACCCTCACCGTAGCAATGATGGCCTTTCGCGCCCAAACCCAGCGCGGCTTGCCCGATTACACCGGTCTGATGGCTGGTACGCTGCTCAGTATTATCCCGATCCTTATCCTGTTTCTGCTATTTGGACGCAAGCTGGTTGATTCGATCAAATTCCAGGGCTACCGGTGATTTCCATATCTAAGGAGGTGGTCGTCTATAGATAGTTCAAGTATGGCGTTCGTATTTCTGAGTCTGATTCGCTTAAAAAGGAGAATAAACATGAAATCCGGCAAGTTACTATCAATTATGGTTGTCTTGTTGGTGGCGACCTTGGTGTTTCCCTTGGGAAACAGTGTTTCTCTAGCTCAAGATACAGTCGAACTGCGCTACGCCCTATGGGATTCAAATCAACAGCCCGCTTACCAGGCTTGCGCCGACGAGTTCACGCGCCGCAATCCCGACATTACAGTTACGATTGAGCAGGCTGGCTGGAACGAGTATTGGGATGGATTGACAACCGCGCTTGTCGCCGGGACTGCTCCTGACGTGTTCACCAATCATGGGGGCCGCTACCCAGAACTCTTGAGCCGGAATCAACTGTTGGATATTCAACCGTATGTGGAACGTGATGACGTTGACACCAGTATCTACCTGGTAGACCCTGAATTATGGGTGAAAGATGGTGGCCGATACGGCCTGCCGAAAGACTGGGATACCATCGCTATTTTCTACAACGTTGACATGTTCGAGGCTGCCGGGATCACTGAAGAAGAAATCGCTAACTGGACCTGGAACCCCGACGATGGCGGCACCTTTATGCAAAGCATCGCCAAGCTCACGCTGGATGCTAGTGGCCGGAACGGACTGGATCCCGATTTTGATATAAACGATGTGGTTCAGTGGGGTTTCGCTGGTGGCCCTGGTGATGCCAGCAGCGGTGCTCAGCCTGATTGGTCAGGTTTTGCAGCCAGTACCGGCTTCCAGTTGACGGATGGCCCCTGGACCACCACCTATCATTATGATGATCCGCGCGTGATTGCGACAGTTCAATGGTGGGCAGACCTGCACCTGGTTCATGGGTTCGCGCCTGGAACTGATGAACTCGGCAGCGGCATTGAAAGCTTGTTCCTGGCAGGAACGACGGCCATGTTCCCGATGGGCTCTTGGGTGATTGGCTGGATTTCTAATGATGCAACATTTGATGTTGGCTTCGCTCCGCTTCCGGCGGGTCCGGTTGGCCGTCGTTCCCCGATCAATGGCCTGTCCGACGCCATTTACGCCGGTACCGAGCACCCCGAAGAAGCATGGCAGTGGGTCAGGTTCCTGGCTTCGACAGATTGCGCCAATATTGTGGGCGATTACGGTGTTGTTTTCCCAGCTATTCAGACCGGCGTTGATCGAGCTATGGCCACTTATGAATCAAGGGGCCTTGACGTCTCCGCGTTTACTGATATCGCTGCTGACCCGGATGCAACCTATTTGCTCCCAATAACTGAACACGGTATCGAAATTCGTGACATTCTTCAGCCTGTCTTGCAGGACATTTTCGACGGCATGATAACCGCTGACGAGGCGCTGCCGGAGATTAACGACGAGATCAACTCTCTGTTCTAGTTAATACCCTGGGTACACAGGGGTGGGTGCCAGCCAGTACCCACCCCTGGATTAATTTCGTATGAGGCGTGTCATGAAAAAACTGATGCCGTTTTGCCTGTTGGGTTGTCTCTTTGTGATCGTTCTACTCGAGTCTTTCACCCTGATGGGTCACACTGCACGGGGAATGGATTCACTGCCTACGATGGGGTCCCAGTGGGAAACGATGGATTATGTCCCGGCCCCCGCGGACAATCCGCTTAAGGGTTTTATGCCGTTTTATGATGCTTATGGGTCACGAAATGCGCCCATTGCCAATGATTTTCCGCACAGTATGGAATGGTTCTACGTCCCACTGCGGAATCTGATGAACGGCCCCGACAGTTTTTCCTTCGAGACGGGGATGGAACCGCAGTTGCAATCGATAGCCAGCCGAGGACACCAGGCCGTGCTGCGGGTTTACCTAGACTATCCTACCCACCCTTCTGGCATCCCCCAATTCCTTTTGGATCAGGGCCTTGAGGTGCATCCGTATACTTTCTTTGGAAATTCGCTGCGTAGCAATGACAGCGTTTCGCCCGATTATGACGATCCTCGGCTAGTCGCAGCGCTGGAATCTTTTATCGCTGAGTTTGGTCGACGCTATGATGACGATCCGCGTATTGGGTTTGTAACGATCGGGTTGATCGGTTTTTGGGGGGAGTGGCATACCTGGCCGATGGACGGGTATACGCAGGAAACCAACGTCTACCGCGCCCTGCCCGATCCCAATGAGGAAAACTGGATGCCTTCTGCTGAAACGCAGGAGCGTATCCTGCAAGCCTATGACGATGCGTTTAATATAACTCGTTTGCTGCTGCGTTATCCGATGCTGCCCGATAGGGGGCGCGGTGCCAGTCCGGGACGGATGGTCCATTACGAAAGTATGGATTTTAATGTTGGCTATCATGATGATTCCTTTGCCTACAACACACTCTTTGGCGAAGATTGGTACTTCATGGGAAAAATGGAGTGGGCCGGGGGTATCAATAAGTGGAAGACAGAGCCGATTGGAGGAGAACTGCGTCCAGAAATTCAGATCGCCGTATGGGTGGACCCGCCCACCCGTAACGATGTCGAAGATTTTGGTGCGGCGGTGGATGGTACACACGTCTCCTGGCTTATTGCTCACGATCTTTTCACTATCCGGAGCATTACCTCTGAGACACCGGTGTACCAGGCGGCTTTGGAGGGCGCGCGGCGCATGGGCTACGAATTTTTTGTGAGCGCGGTCAAACTGCCTGATATTGCCTCAACTGCTCCGCTCGAGGTGGCGGTGCGCTTGCAGAATACCGGGGTCGCGCCATTCTATTATGACTGGCCGGTCGAACTGGGCGTTTTGGATTCAAGCGGGAATCTGATTGCCACCTACGATCCCGACTGGCAAATTACGAACATTCTTCCAGCAGTGGCCGGTGAAACGCCCTATGTCGAGCTGGTTTATAACAATCCGACACCTCAGCTTGAGCCGGGAACCTATACCATGCTGCTACACGTGATCAATCCCTTGCCCAATGGCAAACCGCTCAAGTTTGCTAATGCTACTCAGGATGCCCATCTGCTAGGCTGGTTGACTTTGGGGGACTTCAACGTGTCATAAACACGTGTTACACGATGTTTTTTCTCGATTCAACAGAAGCTGCATAATCCCAACAAACTGGAGAAAGAGTTGTCAACTGCTAAACGCGTTGAGATCAAACTGCTGTCGGATGAGTATTGGTGGGGTGGGCTGGCGCGTCATGGGGATCAGATGCCGTTTCATGCTCAAACGTCTTATCGCCAGTCGCTGCACAGAACCTTTTTGGGAAACCAGGCGACGCCTTTACTCGTTTCGAGCAAGGGGCGCTATCTATGGAGCGAAGAACCATTTACGCTCGAATTTAAGGATGGATGGCTATTTATTGAGGAGGTTCTAAGCCCTGTTATTGTAGGAGATGGACAGGAAAACTTGCGGGGGGCATACTTAACCGCCTGCCAACGCTTCTTCCCTCCTACGAAACGCATTCCGCGCGAATTGGGGTTTTTAGCCCCGCAGTACAACACCTGGATTGATATGGGCAAGTATCCTTCCCAGGAGAAAGTGCTGCAATACGCACGTGAAATACTTGATGCTCATATGCGGCCCGGCGTCTTCATGATCGATGATTTCTGGTACAAAAACAACGGGATTTGGGAATGGGATTTGGAAGCATTTCCCCACCCGAAAAGCATGATTGACCAGCTGCATGAATGGGGCTTTCAGGTGGTACTGTGGGTTAGCCCTTGGGTTACGGCTGATACGCGCCAATATCAACAGCTCGCTTCGTCACGCTTTCTGCTTTTTGCAGCAGAGCAGCCGTCGGGTGATGAAAGCCACCTTTGCGCTACAACAAAAGCCCCGGTCATTCAGCGTTGGTGGAATGGGGCGAGCGCCGTGCTGGACCTTTCTAATCCGGGGGCGTTTGCCTGGTTTCAGGGCGAATTGAATCATTTAGCGGAACGGTACGGTGTCGACGGTTTCAAATTTGATGGGGGCGATCCATCGCGTTACCAACCAACCGATCTCTCGTATGCATCACGTACCCCGACCGGGCATTGTGAGGATTATGGCCGGGTTGGCTTGAAATACGATCTCAGTGAATATCGCGCTTGCTGGAAACTGGGCGGCCAGCACCTGATCCAGCGAGTACGTGACAAAGCTCATGTCTGGGGGCGAGGCGGGTTGGCAGATACTTTGCCAACTTCCCTGGCGCATGGGCTGATGGGGTATCCTTATACATGTCCAGATATGGTCGGGGGTGGAGAACTTGGGGCGATTCCCGACACTATCGAACAAGAACTATATCTCCGCTGGGCGCAAAGTGCTACCTTTTTCCCGATCATCCAGTATTCTATGCTTCCCAAGCGAGTGTTGGATGAACCGCATTTGTCCCTGTGTATGGACATGGTGAGACTTCGCGAAAAAATCGGGCCGGAGATATTGTGGCTGGCGCGCTACGCCTCACAGACAGGCGAACCGATTATGCGTCACATGGCCTATGTGTTTCCGGAAGAACAAATGGAGACTGTAGGTGATCAGTATATGCTCGGGGACCAATACCTCGTCGCGCCTGTCCTCCAACAAGGGCAGCCCCGGCGTGTGGTTCGATTCCCCACAGGGCGTTGGCGGGGGGATGATGGCTGCACGGTGCAGGGGCCGTGCGAAAAAGAA
>DAOUEM010000447.1:0-2634 GCA_034430555.1 Anaerolineae bacterium
AGCTCAACCTGGCCGAACGCAGGGATCTGCAAATTGAAAAACTTTCAGGCGGGCAGCTCAAGCGAGTATCCATTGGCGTAGAGCTGTTGACTAAGCCCCGGTTGTTCTTCCTGGATGAGCCCACCTCAGGCCTGGACCCTGGCACTGAGTACAACATGATGCGGTTGCTGCGCAAACTGGCGGATCAAGGAAGGACCATTCTGCTGGTCACTCATGCTACCAAAAACGTGATGATGTGTGACAAGGTCCTCATATTGACTCGCGACGGATACGTCGCATTTTACGGCCCGCCGGAAGAGGCGTTACTCTATTTCGATCAGTATCGTACGAACTATGAGCAACGCATCAAGGATGTCGAGTTTGACGATACATATACGATTCTCGAAGACGAGTCGCGTGGCAGTCCGGAAGACTGGGATGGTCGCTACCGGGCATCGACTGCCTACAAGAGGCACATAGAAGACCGATTCCGGGAACTGCGTCAGGAGAAGGCCAAAGGCGCGAGGAAACCCTCATCGAAACGACCCCGGGTTAGCACCGTGAAGCAGTTCCTGATACTGATTCGTCGCTACCTGGACTTGGTATTTCGTGATAGACTGCTGCTCACAACCTTGCTGGCCATCATGCCGGCCATAGCCCTACTCATTTTGGTTACTGCCGCCGCGAATTCATTGGTGGGTGATTCGGAGATTGAGATCGAACACCAACTGGCCGCAGCGCTGGCTGGGGGCGCCACAACAGCTACCTATGCCATCGTCTCCCGGACCCAACGGGTACTGTCCTTCATGGCCCAGGCAGCAGTGTTGTTGGGCGTGTTCGCTGCCGCCTATGAGCTTGTCAAGGAACGACCCATCTTCCAGCGGGAGCGGATGGTGACCCTGAGGTTGTTCCCCTATCTTGGCTCCAAAGTGGTGGTCCTGACCTCATTTGCTCTGGTCCAGTGTTTGCTGTTCCTCATCGTCATTGGGTTAAAGGTGGATCTGCCCAAGCAGGGGGTCTTTTTGCCCGCTCCCGTCGAGATGTACATCACCCTGGTGTTGGCGGCACTGGCGGCCATCCTATTGGGGTTGCTGATCTCGGCCATTGTTCCCAATTCCAACACCGTCATTTATGTCATACTGCTGGTGCTCTTTTTCCAGATTATCTTCTCTGGTGTGACGTTCCCACTGCCCGAGCGGGGCAGTGGGCTCTCTTATATGACCTTGACCCGTTGGACAAACGAAGCCCTGGGTGCTACAGCGAACGTGGATGGGCTGAATGAACTCTCCCGTACCCGTTTCCATCCGGACCCCCTCACCAAGGATATTGCTATGGAGGTCCAGCTTCCCGGACCTGCCCAGACCACGGTTACAGAGCAAATCACTCAATCTGTCACGATTGCGCCCGAGTCGATGGATATCTTGGCCAGCAGGGAATTCGACATCTCCTATGCTCGCACGACCGGGCACTTGGTCCAGAGCTGGTTGATGCTGTTGGGATTGGGGGTTGTGTTCGGCGTCGTCACGATTGGGGTATTAAAGTGGAAAGAGCGGGGATGGATTGCATAGATACTTCATCGATGAAGGAATGGTGGTATGAGCGGATCTTCGGATTTTGGTATTCTAAGGGTTCAGATAACTGGGGGATGGCAGGATGAGCTGCCTATTCGGCAGCCAATTCTCAAGCTTGGACGGGGTCAGACCAACGACATCATCCTGGATGATAGCAATGTCTCGGGCCAACATGCCCGACTGACCTGGGGCCGGGAGGGCTGGTTGATCGAAGATCTCGGCTCTACCAACGGAACCATGCTGAATGGTCAGCGGTTGCCGGTCAATAGGCCCACGGCCCTGAACCCCGGTGACGTGGTGCAGATCGCTGAATTCGCCGTTCAGGTTCGCTCCCTGCAGCCCGACGAGCAAGCACCTCCCTCTCTGTCTGGGAAGGTGCGCATCTCGTCAAAGCCCCAGCCAGGTTTGGTCGTCTGGTTGCAGGGAAAGGTGAGCAAATACCCTCTGGACAAAGACGTTGTGACCCTGGGGCGCAGGTCGGACAACGACGTGCCACTCTCGGATGCGCTCGTTTCGGGGCACCATGCCCGGCTGGAACGCCATGGCAGCACATTCCGTATCACAGACCTGGGCAGCACGAACGGTCTGGTCTTCCAAGGTCAACGAGTGTCCTCTCATGTTCTGTCGGATGGCGATGTTCTCTACATTGGCAAGCACGTTGCCCTACAATACCGGGCCTTTGCCGGCTTTATGCCGGGAGTAGTAAAAGAGGAGGTTCGCGCTCCTCAGACCCAGTATCTGGATATGCGTGCCCTGCCCAAGACGGGACGGCGCATCACCATTGGACGGCACAGCAGCAACGTCATGGTCCTTCAACACCCTCGCGTGTCCAGGTATCATGCCGTTATTGAGCAGTTTGGCGCCCGTTTCCGGATTCGGGATCTCAACAGCGACAATGGTACGTTTGTCAACGGCAGGCGGGTCGACAAAGAGGTCTGGATCAAAGAAGGGGACGAAATCCGGGTTGGTTCGTACCGCCTGGTTTTTCAGGAGGATGGCATCACCCACTTTAATGAGGCGGGCAACCTCCGGTTGGATGCCATCCGCATCGAAAAGTGGTACAGCAAGACGGCGAATATCCTGA
>DAOUEM010000448.1:0-2713 GCA_034430555.1 Anaerolineae bacterium
TGTGACAAACTGCGGGACGAACTGAGGGCTGCTAAATCCGGCAAACTATACACTGCTACCCAGTACCTGGCTGCCGAACGAGACCAACTACGATCAAAACTTGCCACTCTGCGGAACGAGTTATCCCAACTCCAGTCCACTCACCAGACCGAAGTACAGAAACTGGAGAGTGAGGTCAAACAGCTAGAGGAATTGCTCGTCGATTACGCGGGCACAATGCATAATGCGAGGTAAGAGTACCATGATAACAATATTATGTTTTGCTAACACATTTTGTTCAAGGAGAAAAAATGAACGCATCAAATCAACCAAATGAATCACCAGTTCCAGACATCAATAATCCCAATTCACCAGTGCGTCAGATACTAGATCGTATCACTGTCTTGGGCGTTGTTGACACCCACCATTTGCGAGGTATGCCTCGCAATCAACGAGATCAGGTGTTGCGACAACTCGAGGATGCTGGTTGGATCACACCATTGCCGACCGGTGGACATCTTCGCGCCGGTCGGGCGGGCCGTCCTCCATCGACCTATCAGTTGACGGATGAGGGGGCTGCCCGAGCACGAGATCTTGGGTACGACCACGCCTACGCTTATGGGCAAACCAATGCTGTCAACCAAGCACACGATATATGCACGCTCGATATTCGCCTGGCAGCAGAGGCCAATGGACTTGGTGTTGTGACGGAACGAGTCCGGCGTATGGACAGCCCGCACACTATGCGACCCGACAACGAGATTACACTGCCTAATGGTCGAATCAAGCTATTCGAGACCGAGGGAGCAGCAAACTACTCGCAACGCCCTCGGTTGGTAGACAAAATTATGTCCTGGAACGCCGCCGCACCCGCACTGAAACAGGCTCACGTTGACTTGAATGTGCCAATATTGGTCAACCAAAAACCTGGGCGTGGCCTGGAGCAAACTTTCGAGATTCATACTCAGGCATTGGCAATTGTCCAAGCATCCATCGGCAAACCTCTCGAGATAAAATTCTGGGGCAAGAATCTTTCCGCATTTCTCGAATCACCTAACTGGGAAACCCTGGATGATAGCTTTATCCGTCTTGATGACCCCGCTCGCGTTGCTGATTTTGGGCTCTCACCTGAACAGGAAAAGGCCTTCGATGCTCCTCTTCGGGCGACCGATCTGCTGCCTGATGTCTTGCGTCGCCAGCCTGTCGCATACGAACGAGACTGCATACGTCTTCGTGCCCACGCACGCTATTTTGCCCACTACCTGTTACCAGAGATTCCTACCTTGTCATCCAGCTTTTTTGACTTGGTACGCGAGATACACACCATCGCCTTCTCCGACCCAAACAACTCTGGTGACATTGCCAGTTCTTTCTCTATTCCTGTCGTGGCTCTGATGACACTGCGAACCTATATCTTGCATTACCCGGATCTGCATCAGGCACTTACCCAGACCTGGCGGCGGTTAAAAAGGGCCAGTGGCATAATGATGGCTGTGCGTGAGGCAGATCACATGGTCAGAATCTTCCTGGATTTCCATGGCTTACGACATGATCACCCGGCTTGTCGAATCTGGGTCGCTTCACCCGATTTTGGCGACCGGTCTAATCTGTCTGTCTGCATTAGGTTGCGCCTTCCTCGTCCTACGCCTGAGATGCCCGCCGATCAATGGCGAGATTTCGAACTTGAGACAGCTGGCGCTTTGGCGTGGGTGCTTCAACAATTGCTAGACTATCCAGAAATACTGGGGATTGATCATTCTCCAAACACCGGCTCGGCACACAAAAAGAGCAAGCAAGAAAATGGGTCTTAGATTCAATCAAGGAGATACAAATGGAAAACCTTTACATTGCATTGGTACCGGCCAGAGAAATCTGCTCTCACGAACAATGGCCCTGTGGACTGGCCGTGTATTACGATCCTGGCAGCATCTCGATAGCAACTGGTGAGACGTTGAGTTACTGTTTCTTGTATCAGATCTCTGGTAGAGAAATCGCAGTTTGTAGCCGCGAGTCCGGTCACCTCAACTGGAAACTGGCGAATGAGGCGATCAAGAAACTCGACAGAAAACGTCGCCGGGTGGATGCCAACTTGCCAAACAACTGGCCTCGTGGAATTCATCCGGAGATGCAGCAGTGGGCCAAAATGATCTATCGGCTGTGCTACTTTGAGCCGGACCATAACTATGTTGCGCAAATGCTGCGGCTTGTTCAGGCAGGAAATGTCTTGAGCACAAAACAAGTTGTCACCGTTCAGAATATCTATCGAGAACGTGGTAGCGTCGGTGGGCTACGAAATCGACAGTTGATCCAGTGGCGTCTGATGCGGTTGTCGGAGATTGATCTGAATCCCAAGGATCGGAAAACGATAAGCGACTTGGCTCATTATGCTCATGGCCGAACTGGGCTACGCAAAAGCCAGGTGCCCGTAATTGGTGCGTTGGAAGAGAAATACCGAGGACTGCGACTGGAGACGACAAAGCGCCGCGCCAAGCAAATCGCCGTAATGCTGAATCAATGAGTTGTGATGATCGAGTACTTGGGATGAGCTTCGTGTCGTTACGCGCGATACGATCAATCCGCTGATGAAAACCCCATTGCCGTTCCAGTGTCTTTTCCAAGTAGAACCCTGGAACGGCAATGAAGGGAACACTGCCTTACAATGGTAAACTAAAGCCAAGGTGCAGGGACATAGAATCGTCAATGTCACGGCCAATGCGACCAACCCAATGATGGA
>DAOUEM010000449.1:0-9422 GCA_034430555.1 Anaerolineae bacterium
CGCTGGCCTACGGCATCGCCTATACCTTCGCCGGGAACGCGGCGCAGATTCCCTACCTGATCGCGCAGGGGCGGTTGGACTACTACCTGGCACTGCCGCGTCCGGTCCTGGGTCACCTGCTGTTCTCACGTATGGGACAGTCGACCATCGGCGACCTGACTTTTGGTGTGCTGGCTTACCTGTTTACCGGTCGTTTCGATCTCGTCTCGGTCGTGCTGTTTATCGGCGTGACTCTGCTGGCCGCGCTGATCTTCGTGACGTTTGCGGTGACGGTTGGTTCGCTGGCCTTTTTCCTGGGCAATGCGGAGCAGTTGACGAACCGCATCTTACAGACCCTGCTCACCTTTGGGTTGTATCCGTTTGGACTGTTCCAGGGCGCGGTGCGCCTGGTGCTGCTGACCATCGTGCCCGCGGCCTTTATCGGCGCGGTGCCGGTGCAGGTGATTCAACTGAACGACGTGGGCGCGTTGGCATTGCTGTGTGGGGCGGCGGCGGTGAATACGATCGTGGCATTGGTGGTGTTCAGATATGGGCTGCGCCGGTACGAGTCCGGCAGCGCATTGAACATCAACATCTAAGCGCGGTCACGGCAGCGGCCTCGTGTAGTCGTTCGCCAGGGGAGACGTATAATCGCCACCTGTTTATCGCTAACGGCAGCGCCCGATCGTCTGACAAATCTGCTGAATGTGCAAGCGGTCATGAGTGGCAGTGAAGTTTGCCATTTCCAGCAGCGTGGTTGGTCCGAAGATGCTGTGCCGGGCCGGTCGCTGCCACGCTTCAGGTGGCAGGCCTTCCAGGAATGCGATCGTCTTCCTGCGTTCGGCTGCAAATTCCTCCGCCGGGTCGCAGAAGTATTTGACTTCGCAGGCGATCTGGCCTGGGCCGGGCGGCTCCTGGGGCACGGTTAAAAACGGGTTGTCCTCGGCGGCGATTCGCTCCACTCGCGGCCGCTGGGTGGTGCTTTCCACGTCCCGCAGGTGACAGACCACCTCCAGGGGGGACCATTCTGCCGGGTCAGGGTGCTGCTGCCAGTAGTCAGGCGCGTATTCGGCCAAGATGCTGAACAACGCCGCGACATTACCCAGCAGGCGCGGCACGATCATCGCCGGTGTTAAGGTTCGCGGCTGCAGCGTATCCAGCCAGCCCTGGTTGCATACCCGCAGCGAGAAATCGTTAAGGGTGCCTTCACCGTCTGCGGTCGCTTCGCCTGGACCCGGAGGCGTGCCATCTTCGCGAATCCAGTAGGTGTTCAACCCGGCTTGATACGCCGGCACGATGTCCATTTCCCAGTCATCGCCGACCATGATCGCTTCGTCGGTCGCGATGCCGAGACGGCCCAGTATCTCTTCATAATAATGCGGGTTGGGTTTGGTGTAGTGCATGTTTTCGATGTGCGTCACCAGCGCATACCTGCTGAAGTCGGCATCCAGCCCTGCCCATTGCAGCCGCTGTCGGAGTGGTTCTGGCGGGAAGAGCGGGTTGGTGGCCAGCACAACCCGGTAGCCTGCCTTGCGCAGCCAGGCGAGCAGGGTGGGCGCGGCCGGCCGCGGCTGGACAGAAGCGGCGATCGAGTCGTAGACCTCGCGGTAGAAGGTTTCAAAGATCGCCAGGACTTCGCTGGCTGACATGTCCCAGGTACCGGTGATTGCCTGTAAAAACACGTCCAGGTTCTGGGCGATCGGGTTCAGGTTGGTGGAGACAGCGCGCAGCGCAGCATACAAGCCCTGCCCGGCGTCGGCGCGCCCCGTCTTTGCCGCGAAAAAATCATCCCAGGCTTGATGGCTCTGGTCGATCCGGTTATACGGGTTGGTGATCAGCGTGTTGTCAAGATCGAGTAGCACCGCTTTAGTCATCAGAGTCTTCCAGTGCGCGGATGAACGCTTCAATGCCCGGGCGTTCGGCGTGACATTGGGAGCAGCCTACGTAGGGATCGTCAATGGTGACTTCATGTTTGTCGCAATAAGCGGTGATCTCCAGTCGGCGTCCGATGCCAAAAAAGATGGGGGAGATCGTCAGATCCAGCCGCAGGACCGGACTGGCGTTGGCGCTCAGGATATCCGGTATCGAGCAGCGAAAGCAGTCGCTGGGCTGCCACTGCAGCGACTCCTGGTTTTCTTTGACCAGGCGGCACTTTTGCGTGCTATGCCCCCTGTGAAAATCCTGGTAATAGTGCGGGCATTCCTTCCCGGCGGGCGTTCGCATGGTGGGAACTCCATCACTAACAATAGACGGACACTATACAGCCCGCGCGCGGCGGGCTGAATAAAACCTCACGCCATCAACTGAGCTAAGCCCGGGTGATGTATTCGCCAGACTCGGTATTGACTTTGATCTTATCACCGATATCTACAAAGAGCGGGACCGAAACCTGCAAGCCCGTATCCAGGATCACCTTTTTCGTGGCGCCGGTGGCCGTATCGCCGGCAACGGCCATTTCGGCATCGACGACTTCGTAAACCATCGAATTGGGCAGTTCGTAGTCGATGATCTCTGTATCATAATGCATAAGCTTGAGTTGCATGCCTTCTCGCAAATAGTGGATATCATCGCCAAATACATCAACCCTTAACACCGGCTGTTCGAAGGTTTCGATATCCATGAAGGTGAGCAATTCGCCGTCGGAGTACAGGTACTCCACCACCCGGCTCTCCAGGCGAATGTCCTCTACCCGGTCGCCTGAGATGAAATTATGCTGGATTGTTGACCCGGTGCGCAGGTTGCGCAGTGTGGTTCGGATGGTCGCCTTGCCCCGGCCCGGCTTATGATGATTGAATTCCAGGACCTTGTACAATTCGCCATCCATCGTAAATGAAACCCCTTTGCGGAGACTGTTAACGTCTTTCATTCGCCTTTCCTTAAGCTGCCTTAAGCTGCCATTCTGTCAGTAACTGCCCGATTATAGCGGGCGGTGCTTGCCCTGTCACATAATCGAAACGGCCGCGCTCAGTCGCCGAGGGCGGTGCCTACCAGGCGCGCGCTCTTGACCCAGGGATGATCCAGCGGTACCGTTTTGCGATGACCGGCCACCTGGTCCAGCGGCACCGGTTCGCAGCCGTCGCCGCGCGCCGCGACCATCACACCGAACGTCCCCCGGTCGATCAGCTCCGCGCAGGCTGTGCCCAGGCGGGTCGCCAGCAGCCGGTCCGCCGGAGAAGGGGTGCCGCCGCGCTGCACGTGACCCAGGATCGTTACCCGGGCTTCCAGACCGGTGAGTTCCTCCAGCTGCCGCGCCATACGAACGGTGTGACTCTCGCCGACATGTGCAGCATAGGGGTCTGTGTGGGCTTTCGTTTTGTCTTTGTCCTTGTTCTTTTTCCCCTTCTTTTCCTGGTGGGTTGTCTCATTTGCCGCAGCTATTTGAGCCTCGGCTTTATGAGCCGCAGCTTCTTGAATGGAGATCGCGCCCTCCGACACGGCTACGATGCTGAAATGTTTGCCGCCCCGGCTCCGCTGCAAGATGGCGTCGGCAACCTTGTTGATGTCATAGGCTATTTCCGGGATCAGGATCACGTCAGCGCCGCCGGCAATACCCGCTCCCAGGGTCAGCCAGCCGGCGTTGTGCCCCATGATCTCGACGATGATGATGCGGTGGTGGCTGTGCGCCGTGCTGTGCAGGCGGTCAATGGCTTCGGTGGCGATATTCAGGGCCGTGTCGAAGCCAAAGGTGATATCGGTCATCGCGACATCGTTGTCGATGGTCTTGGGCAGTGTGATGATGTTGAGGCCGGCTTTCATCAGGCGGTAGGCGTTTTTCTGGGTGCCGCCCCCACCCAGGCAGACCAGGGCATCCAGGTGGTGATTGTGGTAGTTCTGGACGACCACGTCTGTCATATCCAGCACGGACTGCCCGACCTGCATCTGGTGGGGTTTGATGCGGCTGGTGCCCAGGATGGTGCCGCCCTGCGTGAGGATGCCGGACAGCGCCGCGCCCTCCAGCCGCACGGTGCGGTTTTCAACCAGGCCGCGGAAGCCATCACGGAACCCGATCACGCTCATGTTAAACGCGTTATGCGCCGCTTTGCCGACGCCGCGAATAGCCGCGTTGAGGCCGGGGCTGTCGCCGCCTGCCGTCAGAATACCGATATAGTTCTCCATCACGCACCTCAAGTAGGCTGGATTGTACGGACGTAAACCGGGTGATCACCCGCCTTCACAGGCGTTCAGTCGTGTGGTGTGAACGCGTTGGCGAGCCACTGCTGCGTTTCCTGGACCAGGCTGTTCAACGGTTTACGGCTGATGGTGCATTTGGGCAGCGAGTCCAGGAAGTACTGCCCGTAGCTCTTGCTCAGGATGCGGTGATCGAGCAGCACGATCACGCCACGGTCCGTCTTGGTGCGGATCAGCCGGCCAAAACCCTGCCGGAAGCGCAGGATGGCGTCAGGGATGGCAAATTGGGCAAAGGAGTTCTCAAATGTTTCGGCGCGCGCCGCAAAAATCGGCTCGGTGGGGACGGCGAACGGCAGACGGGCGATGACCAGCACGCTGAGGTCGTCGCCGGGAATATCCACGCCTTCCCAGAAGCTGCGCGTGCCCAGCAGCACGGCGCGCTCGGTTTCTTTGAAGCCCTCCAACAGCGCCTGGCGGCTGGTGCCATCACTCTGGTCGTAGACCGTGATATCGCCCAGCGCCAGCCGGGGGGCGATCGTCTGGGCCGTCTGGCGAAGCTGCGCGTAGCTGGTGAACAGGCCCATCAAGCGGCCGTTGGTCGCGGCGGCCAGCTCGATGATCGTCTCCTCCACCTTGTGCTGGTACTGATGCCGGTCATTAGGCTCCGGCATGTCGGTGGGCAGGTACAGCAGCGTGGACTCTTCGTAGTTAAAGGGCGATCCCACGTCGAGGGTCTCCACCTCAAGCGCCTGCAAACGGTCCTGGATGTAATCAAAGGTCCCGGCGGTTTGCAGCGTGGCGCTGGTCAGGATGGCGGCGTCTTTGGCCCGCCAGATGTACTGGTCGATCAACTGGCCGACGTGCAGTGGCGCGCTGTGCAGGGACATGCGGCGGCGGTCCTGGGCGATTTCCGTCCAGTAGATGGTATTGGCGTCGGGTTTGGTCACGAAGGCGTCAAGCTGCTGGTGGATTTCTTCCAGTTGCCGGGCGGATGATCCCACGTTGGCCACGATATCTTCATAGTTGGGGATTTCGTAGTCTTGCAACCGGCTGAGGGCCAGTGCCAGCCGGTTCATGGCGGTGGAGATGCCGCTGGTAAACTGGCTGAGCGTATCCCAGGCCGCGCCGATTTGCCCGAAACCCGGCCTGTTGCGGTGGGCATCGGTGATCCGCACCTGGTTGACGTATTCGTTGGCCCGCAGCAGGCGCGCTTCGTCCAGGAAGTTGAGCAGCGCCCGGAACAGGTTGCCGACATGGATTTCCATCGCGCCGATGGCATCCTCGACGCTGGCGACATATTCGGTGAGTTGGTCAATATGCGATTCGGGGATGGCGCGACGCGTACTGTTCAGCAGGTCGCCCAGGATGCCGCTCCGCCGCCCGCCTAGTTCCGCCAACTGGCGGCGCAGGGCTGCCTGGTCCAGCCGGAAGCTCAGGCCGTTGGTGGTGGCTTCTTCCAGGTGATGGGCTTCGTCCAGCACCAGGTACTTATATTCCGGCAGGACACGGCTGCCGACGGCGACATCGGCCAGCAGCAGCGCATGGTTGACGATCACGATGTGCGAAGCCTCGGCTTCCCGGCGCGCTTTGTAGAACGGACAGACATCGTCCATCTGCGTGTGGCAGCGTTCCAGCGTGCACCCGTCATCTTCCGCGCTGAGCCGCGCCCAGGCGCCTATTTCCGCGGCCCCGCGCAGGTTGATCTCACTCCGGTCGCCGCTCTGACTCTCCAGCAGCCAGATCAGCACTTTGGCGAAGACGCGCAGTTCGTCAATGGTCGTGGGTTGGCGGCGGCGCATGGTCGCCAGGCGGCGTGGACAGAGGTAATTGTTGCGACCCTTGACCACGCTGGCCCGGAAGTTGATGCCCAGCACCTCTTTCAGCATGGGGATATCTTTGTGGAGAATCTGGTCTTGCAGGTTGATCGTATTGGTGGAGACAACCACCCGCTGGTTGTTTTGTGTAGCCCAGTAGATGGCCGGTATCAGGTAGGCGATGGATTTGCCGGTGCCGGTGCCGGCCTCGACCAGCGCATGGCTGCCGTGGTTAAACGCCTGGGTGACCATGTGCATCATCTGGATTTGTTCGAGCCGGTGCTCGTAACCGGTCACACGCTGCGCCATCAAGCCGTCGGGAGCCATCAGGGCGACGATTTTGTCCTCGTCGAGCGGCGTGATGTCGGGGTTGGGCCGCAGCGGTTTCCAGGCGCCCCGCGCCGGCGTGAACAGGCTGCCGAGATCGCCCCCATCACTGGCGGACGGGGCGGGCGCTTCGTCGAAGGCGGTTCGCGCGCGCGCTTCCAGGGCTGCTTCAAAGACCGGCCTGGCCGTCCATTCGGGCAGGCCGCGGGCCGCGCTGACGATCTCCTGCAATGTGTTGAGTGGTAGAGCCAGCACCTTTTCCCACAGCGCCCAATAGAGCAAGGCGGTCGCGGTGGCATCGGCCAGGGCGCGGTGCGCGTCGTCCAGCACGATGCCGAACTGCTGGGTGAGGCTGTTCAGGTTGTAGCGCGGCGCGGTTGGCATCATCACCGAAGCCAGTTCATAGGTGTCCAGTTGGACGTTGTGATACAGGATGTCCTGTCGCTGTAAAAAATCGACGTCAAAGCGGACGTTGTGACCCAACACCGGCGCGTCGCCCACGAAGTCCGCCAGCGCGCCCAGCACCTCGCGGATTTTGGGCGCGCCGATAATATCTTCCTGACGGATGCCGGTCAGGCTGGTGATCTTTGAGGGGATTTCACGGTCCGGGTCGACCAGGGTCTGGTAGGTCTCGACGATGGCGCCATCCTGAAAGCGCACGGCGCCGATTTCC
Source organism: Anaerolineae bacterium (assembly GCA_034430555.1). Lineage (GTDB taxonomy): Bacteria > Chloroflexota > Anaerolineae > Aggregatilineales > Ch27 > DAOTXK01. The sequence continues at coordinate 6,922 of DAOUEM010000449.1, forward strand.
ATGATGGCGTCAGTGCGGGAATCAAGGCCCGTGGTTTCCAGGTCGATGGCGATTATTTCACCGCGCATGGCGGTCTCCAGTTTCTAGCCGGGTGGCATACGAGTGAATTTGAGAATGGCCCGAGTATAGCACAGGCAGGGTAGCCCGGCGAACAAATGTGTTAACGGGAAAGAAGGTTAGTGCGAGCGTATGCCGGGGCGTTGCAGCCGGGGATGTGCTACACTCTGGTTAATCGTGGGCTGTTGCCTGTTTTTGCAAGGAGCCGGTATGAAACGACGCGTGATGCTGTTTATGGGCCTGATCCTCGCGCTGGCAGGTGCCTGCAACCCGGTTACACCTACCCCCATGCTACCGCCGCCGCCAACACTCCAGATGCAGTCGACGGTGATCATTACCTTGGCTCCGCGCCCGGAGCCGACCGGCACTGCTACCCCCGAACCCATCGACCTGGAAAGCGCCGCTGGCTTCTGGCGGCTCAACTTCCGCTATGAGCTAAACGGGGGCGCCATCATCGAACAGGTCCGGTTTGTGGGTGGCGTGAACATCCAGGTGAACCGCGATGGCACCTTGATCGGCCAGGGATCGCTGTTAACCGCCGTGCAGCATCCGGGGTGCGCGGCCACCGTAACCGACGACGGCGAGATCAAGGTCAGCGTTGAGGGGCGGGTGACCCTGGGGGAAACTGGCCCTGAACTGGCGATCAGCCTTGTGCCGGACGAACCGGGCCGGATCGAGCACTACAGCCTGCGCTGCCCGGATTACGCGGAACTGGTCGAGTTTGAGCAGCAGACGCTCTGGCCGGCCCTGGAAGCGTTGGCTGCGCAACCTTACCTGCTGCCCTTGCAGACTGGGGCATCCCTCGTGACCTCGGAAGATGTCACCGGTCCCACGCGCCAGCGGCTCCAGGGCACGCTCTCCACTGAGATACGCCTGGGCCGATAAGGCGTTGGCCTGCACTCTGAAAATAAAAAGGGGCGGCCAGCGTTGGTCGCCCCTCAGTCGTGACGCAGGCGGCGTTAGTCGCTGTTTGCCTCGGTTGCTTCCGGCGCGGGTTCCTCAGGTGTTTCTTCCTGCGGGGTATCATCCACGGTTGGAGCGGCGGCAGGTTCTTCGCTCGGCGTCTCGTCGGTGGACGGTTCATCAACCGTGGGTTCAACTTGAGACTCGGCTTCGGCCTCCGCAGCGGCAGCGGCTGCATCTGCATTGGCAAAGACCTCGACCACCGCTGTGCGGTAGTCCTCAAAGACGTTCTCCTCGACCAGGATCAGGTCGGCATCGGCCAGCAGTTCGCGGCTGGCATCCCGCAGCAGGTACCACACCAGGGCCTGCACCTCCGGACTCGCCAGTGCTTGCTCGGTCGAGACCAGCGCTACCGGTATCGACAGCAGGTAGCTGCCATCGTTTATCGTCGCTAAGGTGGGTATCACGCAGCCGTCACCGGCGTCGATGGCCACCGGCACGATATCGGCGTCGCTGGCCGCCAGTTCCGTGTAGTTCACGTAAGTGATCGCACCCTCGACGTTGGCCGTGGCCGCCATCCGATACAGCGCGTCGCTACGTGTTTGCAGCGCATCGCGCCGTGGATTTAACAACTGTCCAGAGGCGGTTGCCAGGATCGAGTCGGTTTTGCTCTGGCTGTCCGGCGGTAGGAACAGCGTGATCGGCAGGTCGGGGAAGTCCGGGTCGATGTCGTTCCAGTTCATGGCTGTGTCTTCACCCTGATCCTGCCACAGCGCCGTGATCTGGTCGGCGGTCAGGCAGGCGGAGAATTCAGCCGCCGTCGGCACGACCATCACCGTAGCCAGGTGTCCCAGGGGCAGTTCCCACAGGCTGATGCTGTTTTCCTCGCACAGGGCCGTTTCTTCGTCGGTGGCCGCCCGTGTCACAGCGCCCAGTTCCGCTTCACCACTGCACAACCGGCTGAAAGCGGCAGGATTGCCAAGGGCATCGGTGGTGACGGTCGTGAATCCATAGTCCTGGCTGAACGCGGTGGTGACGGTGTTCAGGACCTGGTAAGCGGCGGCGGCTGTCTGAGCGGTGACATTACCGCTGACGTCAAGCGGAATGGTGTAAAGCGGCTCGGACGGCGAGAAGGCGCGTCCGGTGATGCCGTCGGCCACGTTGCTGCTGATCTCGTCGAGCAGGGCGCTGCTCGGTGCCAGGAAGCCCGCCCCGGCGATGGCCGCCTGACCGTCTTCGCCGAGCACCGCGTTGACCAGGCCGGAGACGGCCTCGCGCTCCAGGCTGGCGGCATTCACGTAGAAGTACAGACCGCGCGCGCCGGGATAGTCGCCGTCTTCCACTGCGCCTTGTGTTGGTGTGACACAACCCGCCCCACTCAGGTCGTCAAGGGCGATAAGCTGAAGCTCGGATTCGGCGTCCAGCACAGCCGTCAGCGGGGCAAAGCCCAGGCCAGCCGGGTCCTCACTCATGGCGCTGATGACGGCAGCAGCCGAGTCCTGGGTGGCCAGGTCGGTGCGCAAACCGTCGCCGGGCAGCAG
>DAOUEM010000450.1:0-7836 GCA_034430555.1 Anaerolineae bacterium
GTCAGGAGTGTCTGCACTGCTTTGGCTTTTAAGGTACACTTTTGACAAGACATGGTTTTCTCCAAAAACGTGGTGGTTTTTGCCTGAGAATACCATGTCTCAATTCATTAACGCTTAACTTGATGGGTATGATCCGGGAGATCGCCCTTCCCCAACCAATAACAGCGTTTATTCGCAGTTTTCTATAGGCTGTCCATCACCCGTGCCAGGGCTTCCCGGCTGGGGCGCAATTCGGCTTCAGCCAGATAAACCAACGGCGTGTCGACCAATTCCAGCGAGTCGACCATCGAAGGCCGACTTTCGTCGATGTAGATTAAGCCGGTGATCAACTCCTGATTGAGGTGCGCCTCTTCCAGGCGGCGCAGCGCCTCGATCTTATCCGTCGGATCGTAGTCGCTGCCCAATGGACGGAGTTGAATGTACGTGCCGTCATGCAACTGCACTTCGCGCGGAGTCGTGCCATCGCCTTCCAGGTATTCATCGTAGTCCTCAAGGATGATTTCCTCCGCCAGGGGAATGAAGGTGATGTCGTGCAGGGGATGGGCATGATCTTTGCCGAACGGGTAACTCTTGGTCGAGTCCGGGCTGTTGTTGAAGGTCACGCAGGGACTGATGATATCCAATACAGCCGTGCCGTTGTGGTGCAGTGCCGCCTTCAACAACTCGTTGACTTCTTTTACCTTGCCGGAGAAAGAACGCGCCACGAATGTGACGTCGGCGGCCAGCGCCTCCAGGCAGAGATCGATAGCCGGCAAGTCGTTGGTGCCGATTTTCGATAAAACCTGCCCCATGTCGGCGGTCGCGGAGAACTGCCCTTTGGTCAGGCCATAAACGCCGTTGTTCTCAATGATATACACGACCGGCGCATTACGGCGGACCATGTGTTTAAACTGGCCCAGGCCGATACTGCCGGTGTCGCCATCGCCGCTGACGCCGATGGTTTTCAGGTTACGGTTGGCAATCGCCGCCCCGGTCGCCGCCGATGGCATACGTCCGTGCAAGCCGTTGAAGCCATGCGAACGGCTCAGGAAGTAGGCCGGGCTTTTGCTGGAACAACCAATGCCGCTCATCTTGATAACATTGCTGGGATTGAGGCCCAACTCATACGCGACTTGGACGATCTGGTTGGAGATCGAATTGTGGCCGCAGCCTGGGCACAGCGTGGATTTTCGCCCTTTGTAATCAGCCTTGGTCAGTCCAAGCTGGTTCGTCCGTTCTTTACCCATGATTCGCAGCCTCCTGTTCCAGCACGGTATCCACCACCCACCTGGCGGAAAGGGACAGCCCGTCCAGGTGCGCCACAGAAATGAGATCGCCCGCGCGTTTGGGCATTTCTAACTGCATGATCTGCGCGAGCTGGCCCTCGGTATTGTTCTCGATGACGTATATCCGCTGATAGCGGTCCACGAAATCAAAAACCTCCTGGCTGAGCGGCAGGGCACGGACTCGCAAGTAGGCCGTGGCAATGTCATGCTGCTGGCGTAACATATCTCTCGCCTCGATGATGGCCGGGTTAACCGAACCAAAAGCAATGATCGCGAATGCGGCCCCCTCATCTTCTTCGATCAACGGGGCAGGCACCAGGGTGCGCGCCGTGTCATGCTTGCGGCGCAAACGCTCGGCATTCTGCAGGTAATCATCCGGGCGTTCGCTGTAGACGGCGTGCTCATTGTGACCGGTGCCGCGCGTGAAATAGGCCGCCAGTGGATGATCGGTGCCGGGCAGCGTGCGGTAGCCAATGCCGTCGCTGTCCACGTCCTCAAAGCGGGAGAAGGAATCCATATTGTTCAGGTCTTCCGCCGTCAGCACCTTGCCGCGGTCCATGGGACGATCCGGGTATTCGAAGCGCTCACTCATCCAGTTGTTCATGCCCAGGTCCAGGTCGGAGAGCACAAACACGGGCGTTTGCAGGCGGTCGGCCAGGTCGAAGGCCTGCCAGCCAAAATCGAAACATTCTTCCATATTGCCCGGCAGCAGACACACGTGACGCGAATCGCCATGCCCCAGGAAGTAGGTGAACATCAGATCGCCCTGCGACGTACGGGTGGGGAGACCGGTGCTGGGGCCAACGCGCTGTACGTTCCAGATCACTCCGGGGAGTTCCGCCGCGTAACCCAGGCCGGCGTACTCCGCCATCAACGAGATGCCAGGACCAGAGGTAGCCGTCATGGCGCGCGCGCCGGCCCAGCCAGCGCCCAGCACCATGCCAATGGCGGACAACTCGTCCTCAGCCTGGATAATGGCGTAAGTGGCCTTGCACTGGTCTTCATCACAGCGAAGATTATGCAGGTAGCCGCGGGCCGCATCAACCACGCTGGTGGAAGGCGTAATCGGGTACCAGGCGATCACGTTGACGCCGCCGAAAACAGCCCCCAGCGCTGCCGCCGAGTTGCCGTCGATGATGAACATATCCCTGGTTTTATCCATCGGCTCGACGAAAAAGCGATCTTGCTTGGTGAGCGACGCGCGCACATATGCCTCGGCCGCCTCGACGATGCCCAGGTTCAAACTGATGGCTTTTTCTTTGCCACCCAGGTAGTAGCTGATGGATTCCTTGACGTACTCAAGGGGAATGCCCAGCAGTTCCGCCACCGCGCCGACATAAACCATGTTGGCGACATAATCCCGCAAACGCTGGGGCACATCGACTTCTTTGACCAGATCCTTGACGGGGAGGGGATAATACACCAGGTCGTCCCGGCTGAAGGTAATGCGCCAGTCGTCCGGGTGAATCACCACGCCGCCGGGTTCGAGATTGGCCACATCCTCGGCGATAGTGGCCATATTCATCGTCACCAGGATTGCGGCATGCTCCTGGCGCGCCGTATAGCCATCTTTGCTCACGCGGATGTGAAACCAGGTCGGCAGACCTTTAATGTTTGAAGGGAAGAGGTTCTTACCACTGACCGGGATTCCCATCTTAAACAGGGAACGCACGATCACGCTGTTCGCCGTTTGACTGCCAGACCCATTGACAGTCGCTGCGACTATGGTGAAATCATTGATGACAGCGTCGGCTCCAGTTTGCTTGGCTACAGCCTGAGGGTCAACGACACTCATGGAGAAAGCTCCTTACTCCACTATAGTTACCGCCTAGAAAAACATCATTCAAACAGGTTATATGGGATATCACGCGCAAAGGCGCTAAGGCGTCAGCGTAGACGCTGTTTCGGCGGCAGTGGGATGCTCACTGCCGGCCGCACCGCGATAACGCAGCAGGTGGGTGTGGTCCACAAACGCGTCCAGACTGCCTTCTACATCTCCTTCGATAATGGCTTGGGCGATCATTTCATGGTGGCGCCACACTTCCCGCAGGTATGTTAAGTCAGCGTAAACATGGTATTCGATTGCTTCATAGGCCTCCCAGAACGCTTCCAATAAAGCCGTGGCAAACGGGTTTTCCAATCGGCAGAAGATGGTAAGATGAAACTCCCGGTGCTCCTTATGAGGAATACGCACCGGGATCCCATTCAGCTTTTGCCAGGCTTGAGCGACCAACTGCCGCAGTCGCTCGTGATCCTCCGGCAAGAGCCGGCCAACGGCCTCTCGCCATAACCCGACCTCCAGACTGAACCGCAAATCACCAAAGGCACGGAAGTTGCCCCGGTCCACGGCCAGGGCATACAGCACACTCAAACGAACGGCCGGTAGGAAACTGTACGGTTTAACCCGGATTCCCGCCCGAGGGCGTACATCGACCAGGCCCAGCATACGCGCGACTTCCAACTGCTCCCGCAGTTTGTTGACGCTGATACCTAACTCCGCACTCAATTCGGTGAGGGTAGGCAACTGGTCGCCCGGTTGAAGCTGTCGGTCAACGATATAGGTCAGCAATTCAGAGGCAATATCTTGAGGTAACATGCAAATCCTCTGATTGATCGGATCAATAGAATACACAACCTACTGTAACATGTCTAGCTGTATTTGTGCAATGTTTTTGTCGCCTATCAGATTAACTCTTGCTTAAAAACACGGCACCATCCGGCACCCGGTGCCGATAAATCCCCACCACAATCAGCAATGGCAGGGGCGCGTCTTTTTCCTACAAAAACCGGGTATAATAGAAGCTATGCGGCATTGACCGTGCATCGGGGCGCAATCGTCCGCTAGCCCAACGACAATGACGCTTGCGTCCCGACCCTAAACCGCATTACACTGGATATACTAACTAAACTTTTCATCATCTCTTATTTTATCTTTTGCTCCATCTCGAACCTACTGGAGTTTGATACCGTATGAATACTGTATGGCCCCTTCCTCGAATGTCCTATCGGGAACTGACCACGATCAACGAAACGCGCCCGGCTGCTCTGCTGACCAGTAAAAGCGTCTGGGCTGCGGTAAAACCCATGATCACGCTGCCGGTGGTCATCCAGGCCGAGCCGCCAACCGTCACCCGCACCTTCCTGGAAGACCTGGCCAAAGGTCTGCCTCAGGAGGTGGAAGTAGTTTATGGTGTCGGGGGTGGGCGCGCGATGGACGCCGCCAAGTTTGTCGCCTGGTGGAACAAAAAGCCCGCAATTTTGATCCCGACAGCCATCCCCGGTGATGTGATGTTCACCTGGGTTGCCCGCGTACGGGAAGGCGGCGGTGTGACCGACGTCGAGACCGGCGTCGCCCACGAGTGCATCATCGACTGGGACGTGGTCCGCGCCGCGCCAGGCCACCTGCGGGGCGGCGGCATCGTCGATGTCCTGAGCATCGTCACCGGTCTGCTGGATTGGCGTTACGCCGCCGAGCGCAGCAAGAATATCGCCAACCAGCGGTTTGTGCCCTGGGCGGCAGGAATTGCGGCCGCCATTGCCCAACAGGCCTTCCGCATTGCCGACGGCGTGGGCCGCGGCGAAATCGAATCGCTCAAGCTGCTGCTCGACTTCCTGGCGCTGGAAGTCCAGTTGTGCAACCAGCTGGGCCACGCCCGTCCTGAGGAAGGCACCGAACACTATTTCGCTTACGCCATCGAGAACTTTATGCCGCGCCGCACACCGCACAGCGACATGGTAGGGCCGGGAATCCTGTTTGCCGCCGCGTTACACGGGCAGGACGTCAACCCGCTGCGCACGGCGCTGGAAGCGGCCGACGTTCGCCTCGATCGCTTAAACAGCCAGATCGTCAAGCAGGTGGTGAGCGAGATGCCGACCTACGTCGAGGAACAGGGGCTGCCCTACGGCATTATGCACGATCTCGACCCTGCTTCCGAGCAAGTCGCCCAGGCCCTCAGCGCAGCCGGCCTGGTAGAAGCCGCCACCGCCTGACCAGCCTGTTTGACGCTCGCCCTGCCCGGTGAGCGTCAAGCGAGTAATCGCGCCTCCGACTACGGCTCCCCTGCCGCAAGAGCTGCCTATCACTGACCGAGGTGGGGGTGCCAGGGGCCGATTCCAGGCTGCCGGCTGTGAGGATTATTTTTAGCAAGTTATAACAGCGATGCACAAACCACACGGTGATGTCTTATGCCCACCTACGAGCGGCACGTCCTCTTTGTCGATGATGACCCGGAAATGCAAGAGATGATCCAGACGCTACTTGAACCGCGCGGCGTTAAGGTCACGACGGCTTCCGACGGGCAGGAAGCGCTCGACAAAATGCACGCCGGACTCCGCCCGGATGTGATCATCTCCGACCTGGCCATGCCCAATATGGACGGCTTTGCCCTCCTGCGGGCGGTGCGCGCCGTACCGGAGTGGGCGCCGCTGCCGTTTATCGTGCTCACCGCCCACAGCGAGAAACCGAACCGGCGCCAGGCGCTGATGCTGGGCGCGGACGACTTCATTCATAAACCGTTCGATGCCGAGCACTTGCTGCTGACGATTTACAGCAAAGCCAAACGCACTCAGGAGTTGACGCGCTACGCCGAAGCCGCTCACGAAACCCTGGCCTACGTCCGCCGTGATATGGCCCGCATGTTCACGCATGAACTGCGGACCCCCCTGGTTTCTCTGAACATGGTGGTGGAGCTGCTATCACGGCACGGCGAAAATCTCAGCGGGGAAGATGCGAAGGACCTGACCAACACGCTGCAAACCGGCCTTACTCGCCTGAACCGCCTGGTCGAGCAGATGGTGCTGTTGATTCAGCTGGATACAGGCGAACTCCAGAAGCTGATCAAAGAAGCCGCCCGGCCCGGCCCCCTGTGGGACGCAGTGACGGCGGCGGTCAGCCAGGCGCGCAACTTCAATCCACGCCAGCGCGATATCGAAGTGACCTACCAGCATGGCGATGTCAGCGGCGCCATCGTGGCGGAATGGAAAACTCTGCGCCACGCCATGGCCGAACTCATCGCCAACGCCATGGCTTTCTCCCCCCAGGACGAACCGATCGTGGTGGCCCAGCGTATCAACGATGGGCACATCGTGGTCAGTATCAGCGACAAAGGCCCCGGCATCCCCGAGGATAAGCAGCGCACGCTCTTCCGGCGTTTCCAGCAGGTCGAGCGCGAGAAACACGATCAACAGGGGATCGGCATGGGCCTGTACCTCTCGCGCAGCATTATAGAAGCGACCGGCGGCACGCTGGAGCTGAAGTCCGAGGCCGGACAGGGCACCCAGATCACCATCCGCTTCCCGCTGTCCGACGATCGCCGCTCGACCAGCGAAATCAATACACTCGCCCCTACCCGGTAACCCGGCGGCGCTGGAGCTTACACAGCTCGACAGGTGTTCGCCAGTCGCCCGATCCCCTCGATCTCGACGACGATACGATCACCATCCGCCAAAAAACGCGGCGGGTTGCAGAACTTGCCCACCCCATGCGGCGTACCGGTCAGGATGATATCGCCCGGCTCCAGGGTAAAAGCCTGCGAGCAGTAGGCAATCAGGTGCGCCACGCTGAAGATCATCTCGCCGGTGTGGCTGTCCTGCATGACCGCGTCGTTGATGGTGGTCCGGATGCCCAGGGCCTGTGGATCGGGGATCGCATCGGCGGAGACCAGCGCCGGTCCTAACAGGCAGAACGTATCCAGGCTCTTGCCCCGCACCCACTGTTTGTCCCCATACTGCAAATCGCGGGCGCTGATGTCGTTGGCGGCGGTATAACCAAACACATAATCCAGCGCCTCCGCTTCGGCGACGCGCCGCGCCGTCTGCCCGATGACGAGCGCCAATTCGGCTTCGAAATCGACCTGTGAGGTCAGCGTGGGGGACCATTCAATTATGCCGCCGGGATGATTGATAGCGGTCGTGAACTTGGTGAAGATGATCGGGCGTTCCGGCGGTGGGACGTCTTACTCGCGACAGTGATCCCAGTAGTTCTGGCCGATGGCGACGATCTTGCCGGGGCGGGCCACCGGTGCCAGCAAACGCACCTCTTCGGCGGCGACCGTCTCTACCACCTCCGGCGCACGCCCGGACAACACGTCAGCCCAGGTGAGGACCGTCAGCCCGATCGAATCGTCCTGCCATACCCCAAATACCGGCCCGCCGGCCCGCTCCACCCGCACCCATTTCATCGGCTGTTCTCCATTTCCTGTCCTGGCCTGACGCCCTTATAATACTCGATAGGAATGTTACGTCGAGGAGGAGAATCCCTATGCCTGTAGAATTTGGCCTGAGTCTGCCCGCCGGACCGCCTAAAGGGCAGATCGACAAATGGCTGACCGATCTGGATGCCGTCGTGCCGCGCATCAAGGGACACTTCAGCGGCCTGTGGATGACCGATCACTTCTTCTGGGACGGTGAGCCTACCTACGAAGCCTGGACCGTGCTGTCTTTCCTGGCCGGTCGCTACCCCGATTTCGAGCTGGGGCCGGTAGTGCTGGGTCAGAGCTACCGCAACCCGGCCTTGCTCGCCAAGATGGCCGCGACTCTGCAAACGCTCAGCGGCGGACGGTTTATCATGGGC
>DAOUEM010000451.1:0-3049 GCA_034430555.1 Anaerolineae bacterium
CGACGTCACCGGGCAGGTGCTGGCGCTGGTCCAACTCATACGGCTGACTGATGCTCATCACTGCCCCCTGATTACCAATATACGAGTTCCGTTACATGGCTGGATAATGGACAGGCTGGTTACGAGGTAACCTGAATTAACTATAACGGCTAATCGGGGAATCGTTTCGGAATTTTTTGTGAAATTGGCATGAAGGACGCCGCGCCCCGCGCCCTGCCGGGTGGGGTGTCCGACATGGTCGCAGTGGAACGGGGGCGGCTGGCGGTCAGCTCAGGCCGATGCCCTGGGCCGCCGCCTGCCCGGTGCGGGCGCGGGTCACGGCCAGGGGCAGCGCGCCGCGCAGCAGCGTCTCGATCATGTGGGCGCGGTAGGTGGCCGTGGCGCGGTATTTGCTGGTGCGCGGGTGCAGCGATTCCCGCGCTGCCGCCGCCGCCCGGTCCAGCGTCGAGTCGTCGGCGGGCTGGCCGCGCAGGGCCTCCTCGACCGCCGTCGCCCGGACCGGCGTGCGCGCCACCGGCCCGATGCACAACCGCAGGTCGGCGTAATGGGCCTGCGCCTCGTCCAGGCGGACCCAGACGGCGCAGCCCAACACCGGCAGGGCCACCCCCTGCGGCCGCATAATGCGCCGGAAGGCCGATCCTTCGCCAGCCCCGGCCAGGGCGAAGCGGAAGCGCACCAGCACATCCCGGCGCGAATCGACGCGGGACCGGCCCGGCCCGGCGTACAGGTCCAGGATGGGATGCCACTCACGCCGCCCGTCCGCCCAGGCGACCTCGGCGGCGGCGTCCAGCGCCACCAGGGAGGTCGTGCCGTCGCCCGCCGGCAGGGCATGGGCCACGTTGCCGCCGATGGTGCCCACGTTGCGCACCTGCGGCCCGCCGACCACGCCGCAGCTTTCCACCAGGCAGGTGGCGCGCGCCTCCAGCAGGGCCGAGCGCACGATGGCGGTATGCGTCAGGCCCGCGCCGAGGATCACTGCGTCCCCTTCTTCGGCGATGCCGCCCAGTTCCGGGATACGGGTCACATCGACCAGGGCAGCACGCGGGGCCTCGTCCGCGCCGTGCTTGAGGTCGATCAAGAGGTCGGTGCCGCCGGCCACGACCTGCGCCTGGCCGTCATACGACGCCAGGATCGACAGCGCTTCCGCGACCGATTGAGGGGTATGGTAGGCCTTCCAGTGAGCCATGGTGGTTATCCTGAGGGTTGTCCGCCGGGTATGGGAGAGGCGAGTCAAGTGGCGTTACTGTAGCACAGGCGGGGGGCGGGTTCAAGCCGCGGCGGGGGTGTAGGGGTCAGGCGGTGCCTGACCCTGGCGGTGCCTGACCCTGGCGGTGCCTGATCCTGGCGGTGCCTGACCCTGGCGGTGCCTGACCCTGGCGACGTATCGCATCGCCCCTACGACTGAACGCTTTACCCGTCAACCATCCAGCACGGTCACCGGGTCGCCCACGTGGATCAGACCGCCGGTCAGGACCTCGGCGCTCATGACGTTCAGGTTACGATTGGGGTTGCCGCCGGCCTTGCGGTCGCCTTCGATGCCATACCCGGCGACCAGCGTAGCGGTCTCCAGGGGCGTGCGGTTGTAGCGGTAGGGCGGCTCGTGGACGGACTTTTCCTGCTGATAGACGATGCTCTGAACGTGACCCATGGTGATCCTCGCTGTGGGCTGCGATGTGCGGGCGGTCGGGCAGCGTTACTCCTGGGCGGCCAGCCACGCCAGGAAGCCTTCGCTCAACTCCGCGAAGGGAATCGCAAAGACGGCGGTCGTGGCTGCTTCTAAAGGCGTATCGATCAGGGCGCGCAGCCAGGTATTACGCGCCTCCTGGCCGTAGGTCTCGGTGATGTAGCGCATGATGGCGTATCCCTGCACGGGCACGTAGCCGGCCAGGCTGTCCGGGACAGCCGCCGCGTCGCTGATCTCGTCCCAGGCGGCGAGGCCGGTGGTGGCCTGCCAGTCCTGCGCCTGGCGGAGCGTGCGGTTGCGGTCGGTGAAGGTCCAGTAGCGCGAGGCGACGACCTGCGCCGCACCTTCCGCCGCCCACCAGGAAATCTGGCCCGGCGCGTCGTCCCCGGCGAGATCAAATAAAACCTGGAAGGTCAACTCGCGGGCCAGCAGCGTCTCGTCGATCAGGCCCTCGGCCAGCAGCTTGATGGCCTCGCCCGGCGCGTTCCAGCGATCGATCTGGCCGCCGATGCCCAGGCTGACCGTCGCCAGCAGCGACCACGGATTATCGTACAGTTTGATCGCTCCAACCTCGACAGACGGCACGTGCCCCAGCGACTCGGTCACGTGGGCGTAAACCCCGGGCAGCAGGGCCGCCACTATCTGCCCGACTCCTTCCAGCCCCGGTTGGACCCACACCCGGCTGCCATCCGCGTCGATGGGGAGGAGCAGCTCGCCCGCGTACAACCAGCGGCCGTCCGCCCCGCGGGTGAAGCGCACCGGGTAATCGGCCCCGCGCGTGATCTCGCCCGGCAGCCGGGCCGACCACAACAGGCTCAGGTCGCCGGTGGCCGAATCGCCCTCCACCACCAGGTTGCGCACCGTCATCTCGAAACGGGTCACGGCCACGCCGACCCTCTGCCACGACTCGACCCAGCGGCTGTGCTCCAGGGCGAACAGCGGGTCCGAGGTATCGATCAAGACCCGGTAGTCGTCGCCATTGCGGGTGATGACCGCGATCTGCATATCGTCCAGCAGGCGGGCGATCTCCTCGCCGGCATCGGCGCGGGCCACGGCGGTCGGAGTCGGGGCGATGGTGGGCACCGGCGTGGGAAAGAGCACGGCGGCGGTCGCCCGCAGACCGGGGTCCGGGGTGAAGGTGGGCGCGGATTCGGGGTCCACACCGCAGGCGGCCAGGACCAGGACGGCCAGCAGCAAGACTGACAGGATTCGGGGGGGCTTACGCATAAACGGTTCCTCAGATGGCGCGCGCAGACGCGTGCGCGTAGGCAGCAAGCGGCTCCGGTGACGCGAGCGTCACGGGGCAATGATACCACGCCAGGGCCGTTTTATTCAGCCGGTGGCGGCGGTTGCAACCAGGCCAGG
>DAOUEM010000452.1:0-2547 GCA_034430555.1 Anaerolineae bacterium
TTATTGACGGCAACCCCGTGGTTTGGTACATTGAACCATCCGGAAACAACCTGGCCTTGCTCGTCATCATGATCTGGCTGCAAGCCGGTGATGCCCTGGCGCTGCTCACAGCGGCAATCAAAGGGCTGCCGGAAAAAACGCCGGGAGCGGTGCGCATCGATGGAGACTCACACGTCGATATCTGTGGCTGATTGTCCTGTTGTCCGTGGCGGCGCTGACCTCGTCTGGTATCTTCCAGGCCGGAGAGTCTGGAACGAACTACGAGGGCGCCCTTGTATGCCCGGGCAGCGCCCCGGAGGTCGCGGTAATCACTGCCACACTATCGGAGATGGTCGGATCGTACCGGCAGGATTGGTACGTCCTGATCGCGGGGACATGCATCAGTTTGCTGCCTCCCACTAGCCGTGTTCTTCTCGCTTTAGTGCTGCTTCGTGCGCGGCTGGCTGCCCGGCTCGATCAAAGGCGGGAAAACAGCCAGTATGGTCGCCCAACCACGCGCGAAGCAGTCATCCACCGGCACTTCTGAGATTTCTGGAAGATTGCCGGTGTTTTTCGTATGAAAGGCAACGACCTTAATGACCTGGTACACTAATGCCGTCTTCTATGAGCTTTATCCACGAGCCTTTGCCGACGGTAATGGCGACGGTTGGGGCGATTTTGCCGGCATCCTGGAACGCCTGGACTACCTGGAGTGGCTCGGTGTCGACTGCATCTGGCTGACGCCGATTTACCCCTCACCGCTGCAAGATGATGGCTATGACATCTCCAGCTTCTACGGCATCCACCCCAACTACGGCACGGTGGAAGAATTCCGGCTGGTGGTAGACGAGATCCATGCCCGCGGGATGCGAATAATCCCCGACCTGGTCGTGAACCATACGTCCGATCAGCATCCCTGGTTCCGATTTGCCCGCAAGTCGCGCGACTCCCGGCTGCGCGACTATTATGTGTGGAGCGATCAACCAGATCGCTACCGGGAAGCACGGATCATCTTCCTGGACAGCGAGGAATCGAACTGGGCCTTGGACCCGGTCAGTGGCCAATACTTCTGGCACCGCTTTTACAGCAGCCAGCCAGACCTGAACTACGACAACCCCCAGGTTCAACAGGCGATGCTGGATGTGCTCAAATACTGGTTGGACCTGGGCGTGGATGGCTTCCGGGTCGATGCCGTCCCTTACCTGTTCGAACGCGAAGGGACCAACTGCGAAAACCTGCCGGAAACGCACGACTACCTCAAACGAATGCGCCGTTTTGTAGACGAGCATTATCCGGGCACGGTGCTGCTGGCCGAGGCCAACCAATGGCCGCGTGACGTTCTCCCCTACTTCGGCGATGGTGATGAATTTCACATGAACTTCCACTTTCCGCTGATGCCGCGGCTCTACATGGCCCTGGCCAAAGCCGACCGTACGGGCGTGGTCGACATCCTGAACGATACGCCAGACATCCCGGTCGGCTGCCAGTGGGGGTCCTTCCTGCGCAACCACGACGAACTGACACTGGAAATGGTCACGGCGGAGGAGCGCCAATTCATGTGGGACTTTTATGCCAACGAACCACGGCACCGGCTTAATCTCGGCATCCGCCGGCGGCTGGCCCCGCTCATGGGCAACGACCCGCGCAAGATTCGCCTGATGTATTCCATGCTGATGACGCTGCCGGGAACCCCGGTGCTTTATTACGGTGACCAGATCGGCATGGGGGATAACATCGACCTCTTCGACCGCAACGGCATGCGCACACCCATGCAGTGGGACGACGGTCCCAACGCCGGTTTTTCCACGGCTGCACCGGAGCGGCTGTATGCCCCGGTGATCGACGATCCGGTTTACGGCTACCGGCAGATCAACGTCGCCGCGCAACGGCGGGACCCGACATCCCTGCTTCACAGCATCCGCCGGTTGATCCACACCTATAAGGCACAGCCGGTCCTGGCCAATGGCCGCCTCCACTGGTTAGGAAAAGCACCGATTGCGACGCTGGTCTTCTGGCGCGAGAATGAGACGGACACCGTGCTGGCCTTCCATAACCTGTCCGATGCCACCGTCGATGTACCGCTTGAGCACTTCGCCAATCGACCGATGACCGACCTGCTGACCGGCGAAGAACTCACGACCGGTGAATGTTTAATACTGGAACCCTTCGAGTTCCGGTGGCTCCAGCCAGCACCATGACTGAGGCCGCCTGCCACGAATTAAAACAGGGCATGGCTGCTATGTGCTTCTTGCCATGCCCTGTCATGAACTGACACCAGTAAACCGCGACCTATGCCCCCCGAATGCCGCCTTCCGTCATGGAATACGCATCAAGGGCGGCGTCGGCTTCGTCAGCAGTCATGTAGCCCAGTTCCACCACGACATCCTTAACCGTCTTGTTCTCGGCCAGGGCCTTTTTAGCGACTTCCGCGCCTCTGGCATAACCAATGATCGGGTTCAGGGCCGTGACCAGGATCGGGTTTTTGGCGAGCCAGCCCAACGTCTTCTCCCGGTTGGCGACCACACCGACCACGCACTTCTCGGTAAACGCCTTTACCGCACCGATGAT
>DAOUEM010000453.1:0-2561 GCA_034430555.1 Anaerolineae bacterium
TCTCCTCGTCGGTGGCGTAGGTGTAGTAGGCGCGCTCCAACTCGCGCAGGTAGGTGTGCTCCGGTCCCACCGAGGCGTAATCCAACCCGGCGGAGATGCTGTGCGTATTGAGAATCTGGCCGTCGTCATCCTGCAAAACGAAGGAGCGCGTGCCCTGTAAAACGCCGGGCCGCCCCAGACGCGGGTCGGCGAAGCGGGCGGCGTGCTCCCCGCCCTCGATGCCCCGCCCCCCGGCCTCCACGCCGATCAGGTCCACATCGTCGTCGTCGCGGAAGGCATGGAACAGGCCGATGGCGTTGCTGCCGCCGCCCACGCAGGCCACGCACATATCCGGCAGCCGCCCCACCTGATCCAGCATCTGCTGCCGCGCCTCGATGCCGATGATGCTCTGGAAGTCGCGGACCATCAGCGGGTAAGGGTGCGGCCCCAGGGCGGAGCCGAGCAGGTAAAACGTGTCGCGGACGTTGGTCACCCAGTCGCGCAGGGCTTCGTTGATGGCGTCCTTGAGCGTCTTGCTGCCGCTCTCCACCGGGATGACCTCCGTGCCCAGCAGCTTCATACGGAAGACGTTGGGCTGCTGGCGGGCGATGTCCACCGTACCCATGTAGACGTGGCAGTCCAGGCCGAGCAGGGCCGAGGCGGTGGCGCTGGCGACGCCGTGCTGGCCCGCGCCCGTCTCCGCCACGATGCGCCGTTTGCCCATGCGCAATGCCAGAAGCGCCTGCCCCAGGGCATTGTTGATCTTGTGGGCGCCGGAGTGAGCCAGGTCCTCCCGCTTGAGGTAGATGCGCGCCCCGCCCAGATGCTCGCTAAGCCGTTCCGCGTAGCTGACCGGCGTGGGACGGCCGGTGTAAGTGTACTGAAGGTCGGCCAGCCGCGCCTGGAAGTCGGGGTCGGCCATGGCCTCGAAGTAGGCGGCGGTCAGCTCTTCCAGGGCGGGCATGAGCGTCTCCGGCACGAAGCGCCCGCCATAATCGCCGTAATAGCCGCGCTCGTCCGGCACGTCTGCGGTGTCAGGTTGGATGTAGGTGGTCATGGTTATATCCCTAGCATACAAATGAAGAAAACAGTGAATCTGGCCTGATGAAGCACAGCATTGGTCGCCAACAGGTTCCGGACAGACCATATACGCTTGCCCATCATGGCGATTCTGACACCTCGTCCACATCGACGCTTTCGTCGTCGCCCGTTTCCAGGCGCATCTCCTGGGTGTAAAAGCGTTCCGGCTGGGTGAAGCGGCTCATGTCGGTGTCCGGCATCCACTGGCTGCCGTCCGGCAGGATCGTGGCCTCATCGCAGACAATCCATTCCAGCGTCGCCCCCGGCAGTTTGACGCCTTCCAGGTTGGCTCGCTGCAAGGTCACCCCGCTGAGGTCGGCGTCTTGCAGGTTGGCGCCACCCAACCGCGCGCCTTGCAGGTTGGCGCCGGCCAGGTTGGCCTGGAGCAGGTCGGCGCCGCCCAGATTGGCGTCTTGCAGGAAAGCGCCCTTGAAGTTGGCCTCGCGCAGGCCCGCCCGGAAGAGGTTGGCGTTTTGCAGGCGGGCTTCACGCAGATCGGCGTACTGCAAATCAGCTTCGTAGAGGTTGGCGTGCTGCAAATTGGCCTGCTCCAGGTTGGCGTGCTCCAGCGTGGCCCCAAACAGGAACGCCCGCTCCATGTCGGCCCGGACCAGGTAGGCGCGCTTGAGGTTGGCGTTCGGCAGGAAGGCCCTTTGCAGCGTGCCGTCTTGCAGCCAGCCGTGCTGGCGCAGGTGCTCGGCGGCGATCTTGGCGACCTTGTTATTCTCGCTGCCCAGTTGATCGAGCAACTCCGCCTTCAAGGCTTCCGTGTCGACCAGTTGTTCGGCGGTCTGCTGGGCTATCCGGGTCGTGAGGAAGTGATCCAGCAGCGCCACCGTCAGGCCGGTGCCGATAATCTGCGCCGCCAGATACAGCAGGAAACGCGCCGGGCTTTCGCCGTAGGCCAGCGCAATCACCAGCGGCACGATCGCGCCCACAGCCAGCGCTTTGAACACACCCCGCCGCGTCTCATCCAGGTAAAACCACCACGCTCGCAGTCGCCACACAGCAGGCCTCCTCAAAGAATGACGGGGTTATTCCCACCATACCTCAGAGCATAACAGGTTCTGGCGTGCCAGTCACGCGGCTGGTGATCCGAGAGGAGTGGCATAGTCCGCACAAGACCATGGCGCTGGTTGTCCAGGGACCCGCCGGCCCTCAACAATCAGGCGATCAGCCCGGCCCGAATCGCCCCGATATGATTGTGGATAGTGAAGAAGTGGCCGCCATCCGGTACGACGATGAGCTTACTGCGACGTGCGGTTGGCAGTCATTTGGCCTGTTGTTCTCCTGCTTGCATCTGCGGTACAGGTGTGGAAGCTTCACCCCGCTGGTTAAGAACGGCGATGCCGGCGACGATAATCATCATGCCGCGCAGCATATCCGGCGAAAAGGTTTCGCCCAGCACCAGCACGCCGCCGATCCCGGCTACGATCGGGATCACATAGGTGGGCATAGACGAGGCCGTCGCCCCGAAACGCTGAACCAGGTAAACGGCCAGC
>DAOUEM010000454.1:0-2716 GCA_034430555.1 Anaerolineae bacterium
ACGTTTGGCCCGGCGCCCGAGTCCATCGAAGGCTTCATTTATACCCGGCGGACCTTTGTCCGCCTGTGGGGAAGGATGGTCGAAGTGCTGGCCCAATCATTCATGCTGTCGACACTCACGTTCTATGGGTCCGCCACCCGCAGGAGCGCCGGCTTAATTAAGCTTTCGGCATCCTATTCGTGATCGCACTCGACTTACCAGCGATGGGGCTTCTGGCTGGCATGGCGGGGGTGTGACCCGAGTCAATGTAGGGGCACGATGTATCGTGCCCCTACAGGGTATCAAGTTTCGGTCCTATCTTCCTCAGGTGTAGACCTCGCCGCCCACGTCCGGCAGCGGGATCACCCGGCAGGCCGCCAGCTCGAAAAGCACCTGAGCCGTTCGATCGACCGGGTCGGATAGATGGGGCAGGTTGTGAATCAACCAGCGATTGTCGGGATCCCTGATCGGGAAGTAAAGCGCTCGGCCATCAAGTACTGCCATCAGCCGGCGCCCTAACCCATGAAGCTTTGAGGGGAAGCATGCAGCCGATGAGCGAAAAAGAGTGGCGCGAATTCATCATGCAGGGCACACGCACCGGGAACCTGGCGACGGTGCGGGCTGATGGCCGGCCGCATGTCATGCCGGTCTGGTTTTTACTCGATGGGAACGACCTGGTCTTCACGACCTGGCACGATACGTTCAAGGCGCGCGACATTCAGCGTGACGGACGTGTGGCGTTGAGCGTCGACGACAAACACTTCCCCTTCAGTTTCGTCATGATTGAAGGCCGGGCCAAACTGCTCTCACCGCAACCGGCCGAGCTGCTGCGCTACACGACCGCCATCGCGCGGCGCTATGTTGGTGATGAAAGGGCTGAAGCCTATGGAAAGCGCAACGCCGTGCCCGGCGAACTCCTGGTGCGTGTCTGTCCAACAAAGGTGGTCGCTACCAGAGATGTGGCCGGATGAGCCGGTGAGCTGCGTTCACAGCGGAGAGATATAGCCCCGATTGCTCAACCGTGATGAGGCAGAAAACAGCCCTACTGCAAGTGGCTTTTCGCAGCAGGGCTGTTCATCGCTTGCTCCCTGTAGCTATCCTGGAATGACCTCGATCAGGACCAGCAGGACGACCCGGCGATCGGTGTGGGCATCATGGCGGCGGAAGCGCCTGGCATTGTTCCCCTTCCTGACAATTTGAGGGAACAAACTCCGGTGTTAAGCAAAACTTAAGCGCGACTTAATGCTCCATTACGGACAGTCTCCAGCTGGCGCTGTATATTGTGAAAGAAGGAACAAACAGCGCCGTTCGCAGGTTCTGATCCGGGTACCGATCCTGGGTCACGGCATGCAAGCAGATCGGAGAGTGCAATCCATGGAAGAGCACAGTAAACTTGAGAACGTAGGTAGGGATGACGAGATCAACCGGCGCTCGTTCCTGAAGTGGAGCGCCGCGGTCGGTGGAACGGCTGCCATCGCAAGCCAGCTTTCCTTCGGCTTCGTCCCGGCCAACACGAACCGGGCGGCCGAGCCCGGCAAATGGGTTTTCTCGGCCTGCTGGCACAACTGCGGCGGCCGCTGCGCGAATTACGCTCTGGTGCAGGACGGCGTGGTCGTTCGCCAGAAGACAGACGACACCCATCCTGATTCGCCAGACTATCCACAGCAGCGCGGTTGCGCACGTGGCCGCTCACAGCGGCATCAGGTGCTGGGCGTTGATCGATTGAAATACCCGATGAAGCGTGCCCACTGGGCACCAGGCGGAGGAGACAAGGAGCTGCGCGGTGTGGATGACTGGGTGCGCATCTCGTGGGATGAAGCACTGGACATCATTGCCAGCGAGACCAGGCGCATCATCGATACCTATGGAAACAAGGCGATACTCACCCCCCGCCTGTCACCCTCCCGGATCTTGAATGCCCTTGGAGGGGCTATGCAGAGTTGGGGTGTCAGCTCGGCGGGAGCCTGGCCTCAACCCAGCGCGCTGATGGCCGGTAATTTGAATCTATCAGCACCGGACCGGATGACCTACCGCAAGGCCAATCTGATTGTCCTGTGGGGGTCAGATCCGGCCTGGAGCAGCGCCGGCGATCCGACCTACAACTACCAACAAGCGCGAAACGCGGGCGCGAAATTCGTCTTTGTCGGTCCGCTGCACAGCAACAGCGTGCAGACACTGGCTGATGAATGGATCCCGGTCCGGCCGGGCACCGATGCGGCCCTGCTGCTCGGGATGGCCTACCACATGATTGACAATGATCTCCAGGACCAGGATTTTCTCGACACGTACACTCTGGGGTTCGACGCCGATCACATGCTCGAGGGCACGGATCCAGAAGAAAACCTCAAGGACTACGTCCTCGGCACGTATGACGGCGTACCGAAAACGCCGGAATGGGCATCGGAAATCTGCGGCACGCATCCCCGCACTATCCGCCAGTTCGCAGAGGAGATCGCAAGGACGCGGCCGACGATCTTCATCGGAGGCGCTGCTCCCGCTCGAACTCAAAACGGACAGCAATTTGTCCAGGCTTTCCTGACAGTTGGCTGGATGACCGGGAATGTCGGTTTCGACGGCGCCGCAGTGTGCAATAACTATCACAGCTCGGCCAGCTACGGTGGACCGTCATTGGTTAAGCCCGGAGGATCGGGTCTGGAATCGCTCGGCAATCCGCTCTTCCCACGCGGCGGAAGCGGCTACGCCTTCGCGTACCCCGAGGATACGGATTTCTACGCCG
>DAOUEM010000455.1:0-3152 GCA_034430555.1 Anaerolineae bacterium
GCGTAAATGAGGTGCTGACCGTTGCTTTCACGAATGCTGACTTCCACACCGGATATTCTGATAGCGTACGACGACCTGCGGCGGCGGGAGAATGAAGCCCTGCTGGAACTGGCAGACCTGTTGCCTCGTGTTGACGGTCTGCCACCGGCGGTGATCGAGCAGGCGCGGGATGCTGTTTTCCATTCCGACCACCCGTTTTTACTGGTGATGATCGGGCCGTTTGGGTCGGGGAAGTCCAGCCTGATTAACGCGCTGCTGGGCGATGAGGTGCTGCCCACCGGCCCCATACCCACGACCGAACGTATCACGATTCTGCGTTATGGGGAGGCAACCGGCAGCAGTAAGAGCCAGGACGGGGCTGAGACAGTATTCCACCCTGCGCCGCTGCTCAAACAGATCAGTCTGGTGGATACGCCGGGGCTGGAATCGGTGTTCTCACAGCACAGCGAACGCACCGACTCATTTTTGCACCGCAGCGATTGGGTGGTGGTGGTCATGCTGGCGACCCAGGCGCTTTCCGCCGGAAACCTCAAATCCCTGGAGGCGCTGCGGGATTACGGCAAGCGCGTGATCGTGGTGGTCAACCAGGTGGACCTGCTCGACGAGTCGCAGCGAGAGACGGTCAGTGCGTTTCTCCGCGAGCAGTACCTGACGCACCTCGGTGCGGAACCGGAGGTTTTCCTCACCTCGGCGAAACAGGGGTTGACCGCTCGCCGCGCCGACCCACCGGATGATGCCGGCTGGCAAGCCAGTGGAATGGTCACGCTAGAGCGGCATATCACCGATTCGCTGGATGACCGCCAGCGTTTACGGCAGAAGCTGCAAACGCCGCTCCAGATCGCACGTAACGTGATCGCGGAAGCCAAGGCCCAGGTGCAGACCCGTCAGCGTGCGTTGGACGAGCACCGGGGCGTTCAGGAGAACATCGCCGGGCAGATCGCCGCGGCCGGGCGCCAGCAGAAAAACCTGGTAGAGGCTTCGCTGATCGACGTAGCGGCGGTCTTTGCGGGAGCCGCCACGCGTGGCGAGGAGACCGTGCGTGAACTGTTCCAGCCGGCGCGGGCGTTTTCCCAGGTAACGGCGGGCCTGGGGGAGTTGATCGGGCTGGCCGGGTTAGCCCGGCGCTTCGGCGTGCGCTCGCGGGCGGCGGCGGCCTTTCAGGCCAACGAGGTCCTGGCGCCGCTGGATGATCTGACCCGCCTCGTCAACGACCTGGGACCGCGCCTGGAGGGGCGGGATTTGCAGGATATGGACGAGCTGGCCGTTTATACCAACGACGCCATCGATGCTTTGCCGGAAACGCTGCAATCAAAAGTCATCGGCGAGGTGCGGCCTCCGGTGACCTATAACCGCGAGCCGCTGCGTAAAATACGCGGCGATCTGGAGGGTTTCGTGTCGCAGGCGCGGCACGTGGAGACCGGGCGGCTTGATCGGTCGGTGCGAAATGCCCTGATTATGCTGGCCGGGTGGGAAGTAGCGGTCGTGATCGCGCTGGTGCTGGTGGTTGGCACGGTGAGCTTTGAGGACAACGTGCTGCTGCCGATCCTGCTGGTCCTGGGTACGCTGACCTTGATGTTCCTGGGGGTAGCTTTGATGGCGCTGCGTGGCAGCTTGCTGGCAAAGACATACACCGGTCGGCTGTTTGATCTTTCCCAGCGTTACCAGGATACGCTCCGTGAAGCTGCCAGCGAACAGATCGAATACGGCTTGCGCCTCCGCTGGGATGTGGTCGCGCCGTTCACGCGGCTGGTCGAAGCCCAGGTGACCTTACAGGCCGAGGTGGCGGCCGACCTGCGGGCCGTTGAGGGTAAACTGGCGGCATTTGCGGGCGAGATCGGTGGTTTTTGGAGGCAAGCGCCGGAACAAGCAGCCCAACAGGATTCAATATGACCGGGATGGTATTGGAAGGACCGCTGGCCGAACTGCGCGAACGCGAGATCCGCTTGCTGGTTGAGATCGGTGACCTGCTGGCCCGTCTCTCGCCGGAAGGGGAAGCCGACCGAGGCCGGCTGCGTGATGTCGCCGATGACTTGCGCGACCTGTTTCTGATGGTCGTGGTGTTGGGCGAGTTCAACGCCGGTAAGTCGACCTTCATCAATGCGCTGCTGGAAGATGACCTGCTGCCGACGGGGATTACGCCCACCACCGAGGTCATCGAGCTAATCCGCTACGGGGCCGCTGTCTCACATCGCACCGTGCTGCGCGCCGACGGCGTCCGTGAGTGGACGCACCCCCACGTGGGCGGCCAGGGCGTCGTGCTGGTGGATACGCCGGGGACGGGCTCGGTTTTCCGCCGGCACGAGGAAATAGCCAAAGGATTTATGCATCGCAGCGATCTGGTGATTTTCCTGCTGTCGGCCAAGCGCGCCTTTGCTGAGACCGATCGGCTGTACATGGAACTCCTTCGCGACTTCGGCAAAAAGGTCATGGTAGTCGTTAACCAGGTGGACTTGTTGGAGCCGCGGGAGCGGGCCGACGTCCGCCGTTTTGTGCAGTCGCAAATCGAGGCCAGACTAAACCTCAAGCCACTGATTTTTATGGTCTCGGCCAAACGCGCCCTGGAAAACGTGCCGGACAGCGGCCTGGACGCCGTGCGAGCGCACCTCAACGCCACCTTTGAGCAGGTGTCGCCGGCCCAGCAGAAGCTCCAGGCGCAGTTGGATTTCGCCCGCAATCTCTTGGGTAAGCACCGCGAAGCGCTGGCTGCCCGCCTGGACTTGATCGGGCGCAACCGCGACCAGACCTCGCAAATACAGCAGGAATTGGAGACCCATGCTGCCGGCATGACGGCGCAGTTAAGCACCGGCGCTGGCGAGGTGTCGCACCTGCTGGATGACGTGCGACAGCGGGGGTTTCGCTTCATCGATAAAAACTTCCGCCTGCGGCTGCGTCAGCGTGAGCAGGATACCCGGGCGATGCAGAAAACGTTTGAGGAAGAAGTCATCGGCCGCGTGCTGGACCAGATCGCCGATCTCGCCAACGACTACGTTAATGCCCTGGTCGATGGTAACCGCCGTTACTGGCAGGGCATCGTCGCCCGCCTGAACCAGCTGGAGGCGCTGCTGCGTGACGAGGTGCGCGGGGTCGATGGGGTTGTTTACGCCGAACAGCGGCAGGCTTTGCAGGAAGCGATCGCCATTGCCGACGCGGAG
>DAOUEM010000456.1:0-1663 GCA_034430555.1 Anaerolineae bacterium
TCCCATCCGGCCAGGCCCACACCGCCTAATCCATCCAGGAAAAACAGGCTGTATCGTTCCTCGCCTAGCCGGCGAAAGACAAACCCGCACCCGTTCTCGTCAGATTCGCTTTCTATGATGATCGACGCGCCCATCACAAAATCGGCGGCGCGGCGGCCCTGCCCCAGGGGCAGGACTTGAATGCCCGGACGGGAAGCCGTCGTGAAGCTGTCCGGCACATACATGACCTGGCTGGCGCCCGACGTGATGATGCCCTGCGCTTCCAGCTCTTCGATGATCGGGGCGGCGTCGCGCGACTCCCAGGAAACGAGCGGATCGCCCATCATTTCGTCCAGGTTCACCAGGACCGGCAGCGGCACGGCAGCCAGCACGTTGTCATAGCGCAGGACCGGCAGCGTCTCCTGCTGATCCACTGTACCGGCGC
The DNA here is from genome assembly GCA_034430555.1 of Anaerolineae bacterium. Lineage (GTDB taxonomy): Bacteria > Chloroflexota > Anaerolineae > Aggregatilineales > Ch27 > DAOTXK01. The sequence goes on from DAOUEM010000456.1 coordinate 425, forward strand.
TGAGGGCAAACGTTCCTGGCCCGGCATGTGTGGTATCGACGATGGTATCCAGGATGCTGCCGTTGACGTAAAAGGTGAAGGTATCCCCGTCCATCTGTACACCCAGCGTCGCCTGCCCATCAAGGGCCCTGAGCGCGGGATGTTCCGCCCAGTTTTGCAGATGGAGCCACGTCGAGGCACCGGCTCGCGCCAGAAACGCCCAGTCGCCCCGGCTGCTGACCGAAAACAGGTAGTAGCGGGTGGCGCTCGTCTGCCGGAAAATCAGCCCCGCTTCCCAATAATCAGGCTCGTTCTCAACACGAATGTCCGCCTGGAGATAAACGCGCAGCGGCAGCGGACTGCCGTTTTGTGGAGACGCCCACACCAGCGCATTGGAGGCGTTGACCGCCAGTTCAAGCCGGCCGTCATCGATGTCCAGCGCGGCCAGGTCGCCGCCGCTGGCCGCCCAGGAGCGTCCGCCGCTGAAATCGTCCCATACGAGCGGGTCGGCATAAGCGGGCAGCAGGCTCAGCACAAAAGCCCCGGCGCTACCGCCTCCCTCAAACCCGAAGCGGGTCACGCGGATCGTGTAGCGACCGTCATCGGGAATTTCGATGCCTTCCAGCGCCGAATCGATGTGATCCGGAAAGGTTATGTCATCGTTTTCGGCCAGCGTGCGCCCGTTCTCATCGATCACCTGCACGTATGGATCGAGGTCGCCATCCAGCGCCTGCGCCACTACTGACACCCGGTCACCGGCAGCTGCTTCAAACTGCCAGCGCGCCTCCGGCAACTGGTCGGTTATCTCCCCAAAGACGGTTTCCATCATGCCTATGGTGGGCCAATCATCCTGGGCGCGAACCGGCGTCTGCCCGGCGCCAACCACCATGACTGACATCATCAGGATGATGCCCGGCATCGACAACGACCTGAAAGCGTTCACCGTGGTTTCACTCCCCTATCGAAGCGCGTTGGGAACGCAGCGCCTGCCAGAGAGCCAGGAAATCTGCCGGGGAAAGTTCCGCGCCGCTCTCCCAACGTGTATCTTCCGCCTGGAGCAAACGACGCTGCTCGCCGGCCACGCGCAGGCTGAGCCGTTCATCGTTCATCATCTTCCTCGAGGCCAGCAGGGTGAAAGAATCCAGGTCTTTGATCGCGTCGGTTTTTTTCGGGTCGTAAAACGTATAGAGCGTGATCTCCTGCTCGTCCTGGAGAACCTGGATCGATAGGCAAAGGAACCCCTTCGGCACACGACCGCGC
>DAOUEM010000457.1:0-35122 GCA_034430555.1 Anaerolineae bacterium
TCAGCGGGGCGCGGGCCGCCTACTACAGCGACGCACTGCGCCAGGCCGGGATCACGCACGTGCTGACGCTGTACCTGGACGAAGCAGGATCGGTGCGGTGGCCGCCCGACTTCACCGTGCTGCAAAACGGCATCCAGGATGACGCGCTGGTGCCGGCGGCCATGCTGCGGCGCGGCATCGACTTCGTGCACCGGGCCGCTGAGGCCGGCGAAAACGTGCTGATCTGCTGCTGGGCGGGCATCAGCCGCTCCTCGACCTTCGTGCTGGCCTACCTGGTGGAGACCGGTTACGACCTGCCCGACGCGTGGCAACTGCTTTCCAGCCGGCATGTCGACTCCTGGCCGGCTATCGAGCTGTGGCAGTCGCTGCTGGATTATTACGCGCTGCCCTACACCATCGAGGACGTGCAGGCGTGGCTCAAGTGGGACGGCGATGGCGATTGACAGCCCCGGCCCGCGCCGCAGATGTGGGCTTCGCTGTTGAACGCTGACGAGCTGCCCTACGCCCTGGACGACGCGCTGCACTGGTCCGGCTGGATCAAGGAGCCGGCGAGATGAGGATCACCCTATGACCCACCATCCACCCCAATCACTGGCCGACGGCTACGTCAAATGGCTACGGGGAGAGGTCGGCCACCAGTTGATCTACCTGGTTTACGCCACCGTGGTCGTCTTTCACGAGGACGGGCGAATCCTGGCGCAGGAGCGCTACGACTTCGACTGGATCAGCGCGCCCGGCGGCGCGATGGAATTGGGCGAATCGCTGCTGGAAACGGGCCGCCGCGAAGTCCGCGAGGAGACCGGGCTGGAGGTGGCCATCGAAGGGCTGGTGGGCGTGTACAGCCATCCGCGCTACAACCTGCACTACCCCAACGGCGACGACGTGCAGCAGTGGACGGCCTGCTTCTGGGCGGAGGTCAGCGCCGATACCCTGCAATCGGGCGGCAGCTTACGGCCCGACGGCGGCGAGACGCTGGACCTGTTTTTCATCACGCCGGAAGACTTCTACCCGCGCACGCACCTCTCCCACGTGGACATGGTGCGGGACTCGGTGCAGGCCCGGGCCGGGTCCGCCCCATCCCTGGAGACCGCCGAGTCGTTCCCCCCGCTCCAGCCGTATTACCCCATCCTGCGGGCACAGGTGGGCCACGCGCCGGTAATCCTGCCGGGCGCGACGGCCATCGTCGAGGACGAGCAGGGCCGCTTCCTGATGGCGCACCGCGCCGACTTCGACGTGTGGCACTTCCCCGGCGGTTTTGCCGACCTGGGCGAAACCAGCACGGCCAACCTCATCCGCGAGGTACAGGAAGAGACCGGGCTGCTGGTCGAGCCGACGGCCATCGTCGGGCTGTACAGCGATCCGCGCACCCACCATTCTCGCTACCCCAACGGCGACGCGGTGCACGCGGTAGACCTGGTGCTGGCCTGCCGGGTGACCGGCGGCGAACTCCAAGGCGAGGGCGGCGACGACGAAAACCTGGCGGTCGCCTTCCTGACGCTCGCCGAAATCGAGCGCGGCCCCATGTCCGACCTGTCCCGCCGCCTGCTGCGCGATTACCTGGACCGCGATCACTGGCCGCACCTGGGCTGACCCTCGACGCCGCAGCGCCGGACGCTTGAAGTTCCATCCGGGTGGTGATACTCTCAGCCCGGCAGCCGCCTTACCCTGCGCCTTCGCTGTGAAAGCCAACCGGTGATCCCATGACCGCCCGCCCCCGCCCCGTACGCCTGCGCACCCAGATCGTGATGTTCGCCCTGGCCCGCACGGTGATCAATACCGGCTACCGCATGGTCTACCCCTTTCTGCCGACCTTCGCGCGCGGCCTGGGCGTCGACGTGACGGCCATCGCCCAGGCGATCACGGCGCGTTCCAGCCTGGGGCTGCTGGGGCCGCTGTTCGGCACGGTGGCGGACAATCGGGGCCGGCGCTTCGCCATGCTGTTCGGACTGCTGCTGCTGATCGTCGGGCTGCTGCTGCCGGCGATCGGGCCGGTGTACGCCAGCTTTTTCGCGGCCATGCTGCTGATCGGCTCCGGCAAGATCATCTTCGATTCGGCGGTGCAGGCCTACGCCGGCGACCGCGTGCACTATACGCAGCGCGGGCTGGCCATCGGCGTGATCGAAATCGGCTGGTCGGCGTCGTTTTTGCTGGGCATCCCGCTGGCCGGCTGGCTGATCGCCCGTGGCGGCGACAGCACGCTGTTCCCGTGGGAAACGCCGTGGCTGACCGGGATACCGGCTGCCGGCTGGGTGATCGACCGGGCCGGCTGGAACCGTCCCTACCTGTTCCTGGCGATAGCGGTGGCCGTGATCGCGCTGGTGGTGTGGCGGTTGGTGCCCGAGGACAGGCCGTTACCCGGGGCCCGCCCGCCGCTGATCCGCAGCATCCGGCGGGTATTCGCGAAGCGAGCCGCCGTGGCCGGGCTGCTGCTCAGCCTGTTGATCAGCGCGGGTAACGAGGTGGTGGCGATTGTCTTCGGCCTGTGGATGGAGAATAGCTTCGGGCTGCAAATCGCGGCGCTGGGCGCGGCCTCGATGGTGATCGGCGTGGCGGAGCTGGGCGGCGAAGGGCTGGTGGCCGGCCTGGCCGACCGGCTGGGCAAACGCCGGGCGACGGCGCTGGGCATCGCCGGCAGCGGGCTGGCCGCCCTGCTGCTGCCCCTGCTGGCCGGGAACCTGGCCGGCGGGCTGGCCGGGCTGTTCCTGCTTTTTATCACATTCGAATTCACGCTGGTGACGGCCATCGCCCTGATCAGCGAGATCGAGCCGGAGGCCCGCGCCACCCTGATGGCGGGCAACGTCGCCTTCCAGTCGATGGGGCGGGCGCTGGGCGCGCCGCTGGGCACGGCCCTGTTCACCGCCGGGCTGGCGGGCGGGATCGCGCCCAACAGCCTGGCCGCGGCCCTGCTGAACGTCGCCGCGCTGATCCTGCTGCTCCTGTTCATCCAGAAGGACGAGTGACCCATGCCGATGTCCGCCTACAAGCGGGAACTGCGCGCCCTAACCGAGCACACCCTGCTGATGACGCCCGGCGTGGTCGCCCTGATCCACGATGACCAGGGCCGCCTGCTGCTGCAACAACGCGGCGACGGCCGCTGGGGCCTGCCCGCCGGCGAGATCGACCCGGGCGAAACTCCCGCCGATGCTCTGGCCCGCGAAATGTGGGAGGAGATGGGCGTGCGGGTCACGGCTGAACGGCTGGCCGGGGCCTATGCCGGGCCGGACTGGCACGTGGTCCATCCCGGCGGCGACGAGGACTCGGTGCTGGACCTGGCCTTCGACTGCCGGATCGACGGCGGCAAACTCCGCCCGGACGGCGACGAAGTGCTGGCGGTCGACTTTTTCTCAGTTGAGGAGGCGCTGGCACTGGAGGTGCCGGATCGCGTGCGCCGCCGCTACGCCATGCTGCTGGCCGAGCACCCGCAGGCCCTGTTCGCGCCGGCCACCTGGCAGCCGCCCGCCGACGGCATCCGTAGCAACGGCATCTCGCCTTACCTGCGCGAGCTGCGCGCGGTTATCGGCACGGACCTGATCATGGTGGTGGGCGCGGGCGCGGTCATCTTCGACGAGCAGGGGTGCGTCCTGATGCAGCGGCGCGGCGATACGGGCCGCTGGGGCATCATCGGCGGGGCGCTGGACCCCGGCGAACAGCCCGCCGATGCCGTCAAGCGCGAGGTGTGGGAAGAAACCGGCCTGCTGGTGGAGCCGGTCCGCGTGGTGGGCGTGTATGGCGGGCCGGACTATCACGCCGTTTACCCCAACGGCGACGAAATCTCGGTGACCAGCGTGATGTTTGAGTGCCGCGTGACCGGTGGCGAACTGAGCGCCGACGGGCAGGAGTCGCTGGCCCTGGCCTACCTGACGCCGGAGGAGATTCGCCAGCAGGCGCACCCGCCCCGCATGTGGCAGCGCGTGATGCAGGCCGTCGAACAGCGGGCCAGCGGCGAGACTCAAGCCGCTTTCACCTCGTCCACCTGGATGCCGCCAGCCTCCTGAGCCGGGGGCTATTCGACCCCTTAATGGTCCAGTTCGGCCAGCAGGGCGCGGGCTTCTGCCAGCGTATCGGCGAACAAAAAGCGGTGATTCCGGACAAAACTGCTGTAGACCCGCGTGACCGCCCCCATAATCATCCGGGCCATCAAGCGGCTGGTGACCAGAACCAACGTCTTGCTCCAGTTCTCGGGCGTAAAGCGAAAGGTCTCGCCCAGCCGGCCGATCGCCCCGGAGGGCGCGGTCTTGGTCGCGCTCAAGTCGACGATCACGTGCACCGGGTGGTCGACCGTCGCCATTAAATCGCCGGTCTGCTGCACTCCGGCCCGATGCTCGTCCCAGTTCCAACCTTCATCATAGATCATCCGTGCAATCGTCTGTTGGTCGTTATCCCACATGACATTGATGGCCATCTCGTCCCCTGTCTACCTTTACCTGTTCATATAATATCTCAAGCATAATGCAGTTTTGCGGTGACGGTTGGCTTTTTTAGATGTTTTTTAGGTGACCATCTGCGCCGATAATAATTGCCGAACACCCCGGTCGCTGTTACCCTTAACCGCAGCCCGCACCTGTGATGGGCCGGAATCCTACCCGAAGAGGACCACACTCGATGTACCGACAACGCCTGGCTACCTTGCAGCAGATCGCCCGCGCCAACGGACTGGACGCCATCGCCCTGGTCCCCGGCAATAACCTGATCGTCCTGACCGGCCAGTCTTTTCATCTCTCGGAGCGGCCGGTAGTGGGCTTCTTCCCCGCCGAAGGAGAGCCGGTCGTGGTGCTGCCGGACATGGAACGGATCAAACTGGCCGTCGATCCGCCCTTCCCGCTGCGGCTGATCAGCTACAACGATACGGACGGCTACCAGGACGCGTTCGCCAGCGCTTGCTGCGCCCTGGGCCTGGCCGGCAAGCAGGTCGGCGTGGAAGGGCTGCGGATGCGCGTGCTGGAATCGCAACTGCTGGCCCGGCACGCGCCCGGCGTGCAGATCGTCGACGCGGAAGTTCCCCTGGCCGAACTGCGGCTCCGCAAAGGGGCGGATGAGGTCGCAAACATCCGGCGGGCCATCGCCATCAGCCAGGACGCGCTCAGCGAGGTCATCGCGGGCGTTAAGGTCGCGATGGGCGAGCGCCAGGTGGCCAACGACCTGCTGATCGCCATGCTGAAGCGCGGCGGCGGCGAGGTTCCCTTCGGGCCAATCGTGCTCAACGGGCCGAACAGCGCCCTGCCCCACGGCGCGTCCGGCGACCGGACCGTCGCGGCGGGCGAGCTACTGCTGATCGACTTCGGCACGACGGTAAAGGGCTACGCCTCCGACATCACGCGGACCTTTGCCGTGGGCGAACTGCACGAGCAGCGGCTGGTCGACGCCTATGCCGCCGTCCGGGGGGCCAATGAGGCCGGGCGGCAGGCGGCGGGTCCGGACGTGCCCTGCCAGGAAGTCGACCGGGCGGCCCGCGCCGTGATCGAAGCGGCGGGATTCGGCGAATACTTCGTGCACCGCACCGGGCACGGCCTGGGGATGGACATCCACGAACCGCCTTACCTGCGCGAGGGCAATGCCGCTTCGCTGGCAGCGGGCCACGTGATCACCATCGAGCCGGGCGTGTACATCCCCGGGCTGGGCGGCATCCGCATCGAGGACGACGTGCTGGTCACCGCGGACGGGGCCGAATCGCTGACCACCTTCCCGCGCGATCTGCAAGTGATCGGGGCCTGATGTGCGCACCCGGCGCAACTGGGCGTATTGGCTGCGTCTGCTGACGTTTGGTTTGGTAGTGGGCGCGTTGATGTTTTTCCTGGGGGTGAACTTGGTCTGGGTGGAGGCGGTGGTCCGACCGGCGCACCGCGCCATCTGCTGCCAGACACCCGCCGACCTGGGTTATGTTTACGAAGCCGTCACTCTTACCGGCGGCGACGGCCTGACGCTGGCCGGGTGGTACCTACCCGCGCGTACTGCTCGCGGTCATCACTTTGCCGTCTTTTTCGCCCCTGCCTTTGTCTTCGCCTTCGCCAGATTGTAGTCCACAGCGGAACGCACCAGATTCCTCAGTTCGATCTCCTTAATCTTGTCGTCTTTGAAATAATCGATGGTCCGCCATTTTTTGCCCGCAAGCCCGTTGTTGTAGAGCTTGTCCGGGTCGGCGACACTCGCGCCTTCATAGAACGTCAATTTCACTTTGTCTTTGAAAGCATTGGCGACACAGACTATTCCGCCGTGAGACCATACCGGCGTGCCCATCCATTTCCATTCCTCAACTATCTCGGGGTCAGCCTCACGGATAATCCGTCGAATGTCAGCGAACGTCTTGCCGCGCCAGTCGGTAAGTTCCGCCACCAGGTTGTCTATCAGTTCACTTGCACCCATGTTTTTCTCCACTAGCACGTTTCTTCTCCTTCCTGAGTATAATGACCCATGCTGGTGGATGTCAAACTCACCATGACGCCATTCAGCGATTGCCCAGTCGGAGACACACCAGTCACGCCCATTCCAATTGGGTCAGTTTTACTGAAAATTGAAAGCGGTTTTTATAGCAAAAATTGAACCCTCAAATATGACTTGTGCCTAATTCAGGTTAATCCAGGCCTAAATCATCCGTTTTTCCATCAAATTTTTGTAAACTATTTGCATAAAATCAACACTCTTCAAGTACCTTCTCACCCAGTAAGCAATAAGCATCCAGAAACCGATTTGCGCTGGTCTGACTGGTCGCTACCCCAGCTTGTTTGGCTGCCTCTTGCCAATTTACGCCTGTCAACATCAGTTCAGCCATTTTGATCTTGGCGGGGTCGTGACCGGCCATTCTTTGTCCCTTTGGCTACGCGCTGCTCAACCCCACCAATCTATCCGCTTTTCTTTCCCTCTTCCACTTCAAATATTCCATCCTAATTCCTGGTCGGACTTCCTGAGTCTATATCCTCCCAAAAGAAAGGTCTGTAAAGGACGTTACGGTTTTCAGTATGGGGGGCGACCCTAACGCAGAGCTAACCATCTCATGAGCGCTCCATGAGCGAGGTGGACAGCCGACGGCCGCTTGCCGGTTTCAATCGGTGCTGTACAATCAACCGGCATCACACCGGCGACGGGCCGGTTTTGTTCGCTCACCGCGCGCTTGCCGCGCAGGAAAAAAGTCATGACGACAACGGTCGCGCCGGTTATCCTGGAGACCTCGCAGCGGGATCGGGCCGCCGCCGTCCTGGCCGATGCCTTCGACCACGATCCGCTGTACACGCGGCTTTTTACGGACCCCGTGGCGCGCGCCCGGTCGCTGCACCGGATGTGGCGGGGAGTGGTGGCTTACTGCCAGCAGTTCGGCGTGATCCACACCACCCCGGACGTGGCCGGGGCGGCCTGCTGGCTGTCGCCCGGTTATGTGACCATGACCTTCTGGCGGATGCTGCGCTCGGGCCTGGCACTGCCGCGCGCCATCCAACACTTCGAGCCGGCGATCCGGCGGGACTTCCAGGCGGCGGAGAGCTACATGGACGAGGTGCACGAGCGCCTGATGCCCCAGCCGCACTGGTACCTGTGGGCGCTGGGCGTGCGGACCGTCTCGCAGGGACAGGGCATCGGCAGCCAGCTGATAACGCCGATGCTGGCCCGGGCGGACGAGTCCGGCCTGCCGTGTTACCTGGAGACGCTAACCGAGACCAACGTAACCTTCTACCAGAAACGCGGCTTCACGGTCGCCGGGGAGGCGCAGCTGCCCGGCCTGGACATCGCCTTCTGGATCATGGTGCGAGAGGCGCGGCGCACGACCGCCCGGTCCCCGTAGGGCGGCTGGCCGCCGGGCGTTCCATTAAACGCCCCTACCCGTCCTGCTGCCTGCGATGGTTTGGGCCGGTCGCCAGGGCGTAACATGTTACGCCCCACACGCTGGCCGCTGGCCCATGGCGCGGAATGACAAAACTGAAGGTGGTGCCGGCTTCTTCGTCTGACTCGGCCCAGATGCGCCCGCCGTGCGCCTCGACCAATCCCCTGGCGATGGCCAGCCCCAGGCCGCTGCCGCGTCGACCGTGGCCGGAGTGGGCCTGCCCGTCGCCGCCCCGGTAAAAACGCTCGAAGAGGTGCGGCAGGTCGTCCGGGGCGATGGGCGCGCCGCTGTTGTGCACGTCGATCTGCACCACCTCCAGGTATTTGCGGACGACTTCGCGGATGGTTGGTTCGTCGTCCACCACGAGGATGGTTTGTTGGGTTCGCATAGCGTCCAGCCTACCACGTAAGGATTACGAAAAGGTTACACAGCGGCACACCTCGACAAAGCTATACCCGCCGCACGATGGTACTCATACCCATCGCCGGGAACCAGCAGGTGAAGGTCGTGCCCTGGTCCCGCCCGGCGCTGGCAGCGGAGATCTGGCCGCCGTGGGCGTGCACGATCTCGGCGGTGATGGTCAGGCCCAGGCCGGTGCCCCGCCGCGGTCCGCGGGCTTTGTCCACCTGGTAAAAACGCTCGAAGACGCGCGGCAGGTCCTCCGGCGGGATGCCATGGCCCGTATCGGATACGGCCACCTGCACGCCGCCGCGATCCGAGACCACCGCGATACGCACCTCGCCGCCCTGGGGCGTGAACTTGAGGGCATTGTCGATCAGGTTGGTGATCACCTGGGCCAGCCGGTCGCCGTCCCCGGCCACCTCCGGCACCGGCTTGATGTCGCCGAACAGCCGCACGCCCCCCTCCGATGCTTTGATCGCCAAGCGCTCGGCCACGGCATGGGCCACCTGGGCCAGGTCGACGCGGCCCTGCGTCATGCTCAGCCGCCCGGCGGAGATGCGGGCCAGGTCGAGCAGCTCGCCCACCATACGGTTAAGCCGCCCGACCTCGTCGTGGATGATGCGGGCGTGGTAAGCGGGGTCCTTGCTGGTGCCGTCGATGATGGCCTGGGAAAAGCCCTGGATGCTGGTCAGCGGCGTGCGCAGGTCGTGGCTGACGTTGGCCAGGAAGTCCTGCTGGGTGACCTGGGCCGTCTGCACCTGCTCCGCCATGTGGTTGAAGGCCGTCGCCACGCCGCGAATCTCCTCCGCGCCGAGGACCGGCACGCGCTCCCCGTAATGGCCGGCAGCAATAGCCCCCGCCCCGGCGGCCAGCCGTCCCAGCGATTGGACCAAACCGCGGCTCAACGCCCAGGCGACCGCCAGCGCCAGCCCCAGCCCGACCAATCCGGCGACGATCAGCGGGGCCAGCAGCGAACTGCCGAAAATGTTGAGCACCTCCGTCCAGGACGAAGCCGGGCGCGGCTCGGCCAGCGCAAACAACGTCTCGCCAGCCAGGGTAGGATACTGCTGGGCCACGAACAGCCATTCAGCACCCTCCTGGGAGAAACTGCCCCGCACCAGCGCCAACTCGCCGGCAGGTGGTCCCCAAAGCCGGGCGTCGACGGTGGACTGCGGCTCAAACTCGCCCAGCGAATCGTAGACGACCAGCCCGTTGGTGCGCACCACCAGGATACGCACCCGCGTCTGCAAGGCGATCCCGTCCAGGATGCGCGTCAGGTTTTCCGGCCGGGCATTGAGCAGCAGGTGCACCTGGTCGCCGCGGTTATTCACCACGCGCATGACCGCCGACAGCCGGTTGAAGATCGGCTCGGCGGCGACGGGCTGGGCGCGCAGAATCAGCACCAGCAGCAGGCTGATCACGACCAGGGTGACCAGCAGCACCACCAGGTAGGAGGCGATCAGTCGGGTGCGCAGTCGGTTCACGGCCATACTCCCAGGGTAACAGTAAGGTGTAAGCGAAGTGTTAACCTGAACGGGAATTTTGTGCAAACGTCAGGGCCAGGATCGAGCGCGCCGACCATTGGTGCCTGGTCGGCGCGGCGCCGATCATCGCTGCTTGATCGACCCGTTGACAGGTTGGGATATGGTGCAGGCGTCGGCGGCGGCCAGGCTACTTCCCGACCAACTTGTAACCCACGCCCCATACCGTCTCGATGACCGCCGTGCTGGCCTCGCCCAGCCTGGCGCGGACGTGGGCCACGTGCACGTCGACGGTGCGCGTCTCGCCGTAAAAATCGAAGCCCCACACCAGGTCGAGCAGCTTCTCCCGGCTGAGCACAAAACCCTCGTTTTCGGCCATCACCTGCAGCAGGTCGAATTCCTTGGCGCGCAGGTCCACCGGCTGCCCGTCCACGGTGACGGTGCGCCGCGCCGGGTCGACGGTCACATTGCCGACGGTGCGAGCACCCGCATCGGCGGGGGAAACCTTGGGGCCGCTGCGCCGCAGGATGGCCTTCACACGGGCCACCAGTTCACGGGGGTTGAAGGGCTTGGTGAGGTAGTCGTCCGCGCCCAGCTCCAGGCCGACGATCTTGTCGATGTCGTCGTCGCGGGCAGTGAGCATGATGATCGGCAGGTCGGAGCCGGCCCGCACCCGCCGGCAGACCTCCCAGCCGTCGATTTCCGGCAGCATCAGGTCCAGCACCATGAGGGTGGGCGCGTGGGCTTCCGCGCTGGCCAGGGCCGCCGCGCCATCCGCCGCGCTGATCACGCGGTAGCCTTCTTGCTCCAGGTAAAGCGTGGTCAGCTCGATGATGTGCGGGTCGTCGTCGACCACCAGAATGGTATCAGGCATGTGTGGCCCCCCAAAGCATGATGCGTCAAGGTAGGGACGTCCGGCTGGACGTCCGACATCCGGCCGGACGTATGCCATACCGTCCCTACGGGATGACCGCCACGACCTCGATCTCGACCAGGCCGCCCAGCGGCAGTTCCTTCACCGCCACGGCGGAGCGCGCCGGGGGCGAACCCTTGACGAACTCCAGGTAGACGCCGTTCATGGCCTTGAAGTTGGCCATATCCGTCAGGAAGACGGTGGCTTTCACCGCGTGGGGCAGCGAGGTCCCGGCTGCTTTGAGGATAGCCGCCACGTTTTTCATGGCCTGCCGGGTCTGCTCTTCGACGCCGCCCTCGACCAATTTGCCGGTGGTGGGGTCCAGGCCGAGCTGCCCCGCCGTGAAGATGAACCCGTTCGCCACGACGGCCTGCGAATAGGCCCCCACGGCGGCAGGTGCGTGGTCCGTGCTGATGATCTTACGCATAGGATTTCCTCACTTGTGTCATCGCCTGTCAGCCTCAACCATATTAGATCAGGCCGGCGAATGCAAACGAAAGGCCCGCGCCGACGGCGTCATCTGGCAACCTGCCCAGCTAAAATCGGGTGTCATGGCCCGGCGTTCCGCGCTACAATGAGCCATTATCCACCTGGGGGAAGGATAACCTATCATCATGGATGAACTCAAAGCCCGCATCCAGGCCGAGGGCCAGAACCTCGGCAGCGGCATCCTGAAAGTCGACAGCATCCTCAACCACCAGCTCGACCCCGCCCTCATGCAGCGCATAGGCCAGGAAATCGCCAGCCGCTTCGCCGACGTGCGCGTCGACCGCATCCTGACCGCCGAAATCTCGGGCATCGGCCCGGCGCTGATGGCCGGCCTGGCGATGGGCGTGCCCGTGGTGTATGCCCGCAAACAAAAACCCCTCACCATGTCCGGTCCCGTTTACCTGGAAGTCGCGCCCAGCCACACCAAGGGCGGCGAAGTGCTGCTGCTGGTTTCGGCGGAGTTCCTGCACGAAGGCGAGCACGTCCTGATCGTGGACGACTTCCTGGCCTCCGGCAAAACGATCGACAAGCTGGCCTGCATGGTGCGCAGCGCCCGCTGCGAGCTGGCCGGAATCGCCGCCGTGATCGAAAAACGATTTGAGGGCGGGCGCGAACTGCTGGAAAAGCAGTATCACCACCCGCGGATCGAAGTGTTGGTGAGCATCACGGCCATGGAAGAGGGCCAGCCGTTCGAGTTCGCCGACTGAGCAGCGCACACTCTCGCCAGTGGAGCGTGTAATCCATGACCGATCTCAAACGCGGCGGCCTGGCCATCCTGGACTTCGGGTCGCAGTACACGCAGTTGATCGCCCGGCGGGTGCGCGAGCAGGGCGTCTACGCGGCGCTGTTCCCGTACGACGCCGCGGCGGCAGCAGCGCTCCAGTTCCAACCACGGGGCGTGATCCTCTCCGGCGGGCCGAGCAGCGCCTATGAGGAGGACGCGCCCCGCCTGCCGCGCTGGGTGCTGGAGAGCGGCCTGCCGGTGCTGGGCATCTGCTACGGGATGCAACTCATCACGCTGGCGCTGGGCGGCACGGTGGCCCCGGCCCAGGCCCGCGAATACGGCCCGGCAACCCTCACCCTGACCGGCGACACCCCACTGTGGGACGGCCTCGATCCCGGCCAGCCCGCCTGGATGAGCCACGGCGACCGCATCGAAGCGCCGCCGCCCGGCTTCGTCACGCTGGCGCACTCGGCCAATTCGCCCTACGCCGCCATCGGGGACACAGCCCGCCGCCTGTACGGCGTGCAGTTCCACCCGGAGGTCACCCATACGCCGAGGGGCGCGGCCATGCTGGATAACTTCGCGCGGGCGGTGTGCGGCTGCAACCCGCGCTGGCAGCCGGAGGCCTTCATCAAGCAGGCCATCGACGACATCCGGGCGCAGGTAGGCGGCGATCGCATCGTGCTGGGGCTGAGCGGCGGCGTCGATTCGGCGGTGGCGGCGGCCATCCTGCACCGGGCGGTGGGCGACCGGCTCAGGCCGATCTTCGTCAACAACGGCCTGATGCGCCAGGACGAACCGGCGCAGGTCGTCCGCACCTTCCGCGACGAGCTGGGCCTGGGCCGCTTGCAGGCGGTGGACGCCACGGAAGCCTTCCTGGACGCCCTGGACGGCGTGACCGACCCGGAAGAAAAGCGCCAGATCATCGGGCGGCTGTTTGTGGAGACTTTCGAGACCGCCGCGGCACAGTCCGGCGCGCTGGACTGGCTGGCCCAGGGCACCATCTACCCGGACGTGATCGAGAGCGCGGGCACCGGTCGCCCCGGCGCGCACGTGATCAAGAGCCACCATAACGTCGGGGGCCTGCCGGCCCGCATGAAGGACCGCCTGGTGGAGCCGCTGCGCGACCTCTTCAAGGACGAGGTGCGGCGGGTGGGCGAGGCGCTCGGCCTGCCGAAAAACGTGATCTGGCGGCAGCCGTTCCCCGGCCCCGGCCTGGCGGTGCGCTGCCTGGGGGCGATCACCTGGGAGCGGCTGGAAACGCTGCGGGCCGCCGATACCATCTTCCTGGAAGAACTGACCGCGGCGGACATGCTGCGCGACGATACGGCGCAGGCCTTCGCGGCGCTGCTGCCGGTGCGCAGCGTGGGCGTGATGGGCGACCAGCGCACCTACGGTGAGGTGATCGTGCTGCGGGCGGTGACCACCCAGGACTTCATGACCGCCGACTGGGCGCGCCTGCCTTACGACCTGCTGGCGCGGGCCAGCAACCGCATCGTCAACGAGGTAGCGGGCGTCAACCGGGTGGTCTACGACATTTCCTCCAAGCCTCCGGCCACCATCGAGTGGGAGTGAGCCGCCACTGACTGTCCAGCGCCCCCCCACCACTGCCCCCACTTCATGTTATACTGAATCTGATAATCCGGCATCAGCCAGCCCGTTTTGCCAGCCGGCGAGTTATAGGACCGTGCTCGCCGCCCCGTCCGGTAAGCTCATCGAGTCGGGAGCCGCCCTTATGCCCATCAACATCCTGTGGGACAACGAACAGAAAACCATCATCCGCTTTGACTTCATCGGCAACTGGGACTGGGACGAGTACTGGCACTGCGTCGAGCGCTCCAATGCGATGCTGAGCGAGGTCGAGCACCCGGTCAACACCATCGCCAACCTGCACGAGAGCGCCGGGCTGCCCACCGGCTCCATCCAGCAGATCAAGCGCACCTTCGACCAAGCGCCTAGAAACCTGGGCATCATCGTGATCAACCAGGGCGGGATGTTCGTGCGGGTCATGGCCAGCGCTTTCGCCCGCGTGTACCAGCGGCAGTCGCAGCGCATCTTCCTGGCCGAATCGCTGGAAAGCGCGCGGGCCATCATCGAAGTCCAGCATGCCTCGGAGTCGTAACCCGGTCCCCAGGATGCGCCGTATCTTGATGCGCCGCGGCCCATAACACGGCATAATGGGAGATGTCCGCGCCTTACCGGAGCAAAAAACGACAGCGCTATGAAAAAACTGGCACCACAATCGTTTCCGACCGGGCGGCTGACGGCCATCGCCATCCTGGTCATTTGGCTGGCGGCGGCCTGTACGCCTTCCGCGCCGCCCCGGCCCACGGCGACGGTCACGCCGGTCCCCACCGACACCGCCACGCCCCGGCCCAGCCAGACGCCGCGCCCGACCAGCACGCCGCGCCCGACCAGCACGCCGCTGCCGACGGTCACCCCCAGCAATGAGGCCGCTCCTACCGAGGCCCCCAGTCCTGTCCCCGGCCAGCCGGAGGTCACGGAAGGTGTGCCGCCGCCCTATCGCCTCACGCTGCCGGAAGGCTGGGTAGCCCAGTACCTGACGGTGCCGGTGCGCGACCTGATTTCGCGCAGCGCCGTGGCCGTGGCCGCGTATGCCGGGCCGGTCCCGGGTCACGAAGACGTGCTCGGCCACATCACGGTGCTGTGGGGCTTCCCCAGCCTGAGCGCGGGGGGCAGCGCCGAGCCGGACCTGTGGGCGGACGGGCTGCGCTTCCTGCGCGGCGCCCTGCTCGATCCGTCCTGCAACATCGGCACGGACCTGGCGCGCGCCTTCCGGCTGGGCGACCGCCAAGATGCCATCGGCACCATCTTTTCCGCGGTGAACTGCCAGGGCGAACCGGACACAGCCGGGTGGTTCGCGGGCATTCACGCGGAGGGCGGCAATTACGTCTTTTACGTCTACACGGAGCCACTGGAGGGCATCGACGTGTCAATGACCGCTTTGCAGGGCATCCTGGACACCATCGCCTGGGAACCCTTAGCCGCGCCGGCCCCGTAAAAACGCCGCCAGGAAATCGGCTGATGAGCGACCCCGTCTACCAGGATCACCTGTTGGACGACCTGCGGCGGCAGGGCTATCGCATCACCGCGCAGCGCCGCCAGGTGCTGGAAGTGCTGCTGGCCCAACAGGATGCCCACCTGAGTCACGAGGAGGTCACCCAGGCGCTGGCCGCACGCGGCCACACCCTGAACGCGGTCACCGTGTACCGGGTGCTGCAATGGCTGAAAGACGCGGGCCTGGTGGCGCAGACCGACCTCGGCGGGGGGCACGACGTTTACTGCTGGATCGGGGAGACGGTGCACCATCACCTGATCTGCCTGAACTGCGAGCACATCATCGAGATGGACGACGCCATCTTCGAGCCGCTGCGCCAGATGCTGCGCGAGCGCTACGGCTTCCAGCCGCGTATCGAGCATTTCGCCATCTTCGGCCTGTGCATGGCCTGTAAGCAAGCCCAGGAGACCGACACCGACTGAGGGTGATCATCACCGGGGGAGGGACGATGACCACGCCAAAATCAACCGGCGACGGCAGCCGTACCCTATTCAGCTTCGCGGGCACCCCCGTGCGGATACAAACATGGTGGCTAACCGTGCCGACCATCCCGCTGGCCGCCTGGGGACTCATGGCCGCCCTGGCGGGACGACGGCGTCCGGCGCGTTCTACGGGCGAACGGCTGGCCGTCGGGGCGCTGACGGGCGCGATCGTGATCGGCAGCGAGTGGGGTCACAACCTGGCCCACGCCGCCAGCGCCCGCCTCACCGGCGCGCCGATGGACGCGCTGTACGTGATGGGCGGGATGCCGCGCGTGTTTTACACCATCAACGACGCGCGGGTCAGCCCCCGGCAGCACGTGTTACGCGCCCTGGGCGGCCCGCTCTTCAACGGGCTGCTGTGGCTGGTGAGCGCCCTGCTCCGCCGCCGGACGGCCCCCGACTCGCTGGCGCGGGAAGCACTGGATGCCGCCTGCGCCGCCAGCGCCTTTATCTGCACGGCGGGCCTGATGCCGCTGCCCGGCCTGGACGGCGGCCCGATCCTCAAGTGGGCGCTGGTGAGGCGCGGCCATTCGCCCGAAGACGCCGACCGTTTCTTGGAAGAAGTGGACCTGGTGCTGGGCGCGGCGCTGATCACCGCCGGGATCGTCGTGCTGCCACAGCGGCGGTGGCCGGGCCTGGGGTTGCTCGGGGTTGGTCTGATGTGCCTCGCCATCGCCCTGGGATTCGTCAAAGAAGAGATGATCGACGCGCCGCTCAACCTCAGCGCGGACGCGTGACACCCTCCTAACGACAACCGATCAACGCGGTACGATCAGCCGGTAACGGCGGCCAGCAGGTCGCCCAGGCGGTCGCGGAAGTCGGATGGGTAGTCGTGGCCCATGGCCTCGTGCGCTTCGAAGGTGCAGGGGAAGCCCGCCGCCCGCAGCATCTCGGCCAGCTTTTCGCCGGCAGGCGCGAATGTATCCTGACGGCCGACGATCACGTGGAAGCGCAGGTCGCGGTCCCGCCGCTGGCGGGCTTGGCCCTGGGCGATGATCGGCGCCCAGCGATCGGTCTCGCGGGAGAGCGGCCCGCCGGGGCAGACGGCGATCACGCCACGGGCGGGCACGTCACCGGCCAGCGCCAACTGCACGACCATCTCCGCGCCGCGCGAAAAGCCGCCCAACACCACGCGTCCCGCCTGGACCGGGTAGCCGCCGGTTTGCGCCGCGTGGGCCGCTATCACTTCGCGCCGGGCGGTGGGGACGTCGTCCCACACGTAACCGGGGTTGCCTTCGCTGTCCAGGCTGGCGACCTGGGAGGACTGCGGCATCGCCAACAGCCAGCCGGCCAGCGGCGCGGTTCGCCAATGGGTATTGTGCCAGCGCACGCTGCTGTTGTTGCCGTGCAGCGCGATCAGCAGGGGATGAGCGTCGGCTTCTCCGCCCGGCAGGACGGTGAGCACTTCCGGGCGGGCGGCTTCCTGAGCAGCCTGCCCCATCGCCTGGGAGCGCGCCTGAAGCGCCGCGAACTGCGGCAGCTCCCGCACGGAATCGAAATCGGCGTCGGCCCAGTGCGCCTCGCCGGGCCAGTACCCGCCCTCGAGCGTCTCGTCCAGCAGCTTGAGCGCCGCCTCGGTATCGCCCGCTTTGGCCGCCAGCATAGCCCGGACCAGCGTCAGTAGGCCGGAATTTTGCGGGAAGTAGACGCCCTCGCGGGCCGCCGTTGCCAGGGCCTCCGCGTACTGCCCTGCCTCGTACAGCGCGTGAACGTGCGCCAGTAACGCATCAAACGTGGAAAACTCAGGTGCCGCCATCGTGGTTCCAACCCTTTCCGGTGAAATGTCGCCGCCTTACCCGGCGCCCGCCGCCCGGATGGTGCGCCGGGATGGGCAGCAGGTCGTCGTGCTCCTCAGAGGCCATGACGCACACCCGCCCGGTATGGTCGTTCATGCGGTAGGTCACGCCGTGTACCTCGCCGTGCACGTTGGCGCTGCTGTTCCAGGATGTGCCGCTCGATGGTGACCAGGGAGTCTGCGGAAGACACCATCAAAGACTCCTTAAACTACCAACATTACAGGAATTACCAGGCGATTGTACCATCGACACCAGGAAGGTTATCTAGCGAAGTCGGGGATGGCGAGACCGGTCGCTTTACACCAGCCAGAGGACGAAGTAGTAGCCCAACACCGCCGCGATGAGCACGGAGTCCAGGCGGTCCATGGCGCCGCCGTGACCGGGGATCAGCCTGCCAGTATCTTTGACGCCGGCCTGGCGCTTGAAGACGGACACGGTCAGGTCGCCCAGCGGCGACACCACCCCGATCAACAAGCCGATAGCCGCGCCGTGCCAGGGCAGCATCTGCGGCTCGTAGGCCCCCCACAAACAGCCCACCAGCAGGCCAAAGGCCACCGCGAATACCACGCCCCCGGCGTAGCCCTCCCAGGTTTTTTTGGGGCTGATTTTGGGCGCGAGCTTGTGCCGGCCCAACCACGTCCCGGTGAAGTAGGCGCCGGTATCCGCCGCGAAGGTGCAGGGCAGCACGATCAGCGTCCACCATTGGCCGCCGGGCAGCGCCCGCAGCGTCAGCAGGTGCATGCCCAACCAGCCCAGGTAAAGGGGAATGCCCAACCCCAGCGCAAAGCCGTTCAGCGGCGACCGGTCGCCGTGGTGGTAAGCGCGCAGGGCAAACGCCATCGCCAGGATGATGACCCCGGCCAGGCCCGGTCCCAGCACGTCGGGCCGGTCCGGCGCGAGGACGATCACCAGCAGCAAGAGCCAGGAAACCAGCAGCGGCGGGGCAAATCCCGCCGCCTTCATCAGCCGATTCAGTTCCCAGACTCCGATCACCAGCAGGCCGATCACGCCGATCCGGTAGACCGCGCCGCCCAGCATGATCACCAGGATGACCAGCGGCAGCAGGAAGATGCCGACAAGCAAACGCGTCCGCAGCATGGGGCTGGGCTACGGCTGGGGGACCAGCTTGCCGAAACGCCGTTCGCGCTGCGCATAATGCAGCAGTGCCTTACGGAGTTCTTCCCGGTCAAAATCCGGCCAGAGCACGGGGGCCGCATAGTATTCGGCGTAAGCGCCTTGCCAGATCAAAAAGTTACTGACTCGCAGTTCTCCACTGGTGCGGACGATCAAATCCGGATCGGGTAGGCCGGCGGTATAGAGGTAGCGGTTGACCAGCGCCTCATCGATCTCTTCCGCCGGAATGCCATCGTTCACGATATGCTGAATGGCGTGCACGATCTCGTCGCGCCCGCCGTAGTTAAAGGCCACGTTCAGGATCAGGCGGTCGTTGTCTCTGGTCCGCTCGATGGCCTTCAGGACCTTGGCCTGCAAATTGGCGGGCAGGCGGTCCAGTTCGCCCAGGTGGCGGAGCTGCACGCCTTCTTCAGCCAGTTCGTCCAGTTCCTTGTCGATCACCCCTTCCAGGATGTGCATCAACGCCCGGATTTCCCAGCGAGGCCGCGCCCAGTTTTCGGTGGAAAAGGCGTAGATGGTCAGGACCCGGACGCCGAACTCCACGCAGCCACGGATGACGCGGCGCAGGTTCTCGGTGCCGGCTTCGTGCCCGGCGCGGCGCGGCAGGCCGCGCGCCTGCGCCCAGCGCCCGTTCCCATCCATGATGATCGCCAGGTGATGGGGCACGTTATCCGGTACGCCATCATCCAGACTGTGATTGCCGTTAGTATCCACGCCGGGTCAAACCTCCATGACTTCTTCTTCTTTGCGTTTACCCATGTCTTCCACGTCTTGAATGTATTTGTCGGTCAATTCCTGTACTTTTTCCATGCCGCGATCGCGCTCGTTTTCGGAGATAACCTTTTCGCGCTCGAACTCCCGCAAGTCATCGATGGCCGAGCGGCGCACGTTTCGCACGGCGACCTTGGCATCTTCCACCCGCTTGTTGACCACGCGCACCAGTTCGCGGCGGCGTTCTTCGGTGAGCGACGGCAGGTTGAGGCGAATATTGACCCCGTCGTTGTTGGGGGTCAGCCCCAGGTCGGAGGCCTGGATCGCCTTCTCGATGATCTTGAGCGTCTGCGGATCATAGGGCCGGATGGCGATCTGCTGTGGTTCGGGGATGGTGATGGCCGCCAACTGGAACAGCGGCGTTGGCACATCGTAATAATCCACCGACAGTTTTTCCACCAGGGCCGTGCTGGCGCGCCCGGTGCGCAAGCCGGCCAGGTCCTCGCTTAAGACGGACAGCGCCGCCTTCATACGATGTTCCGCATCGGAAAGGATATCTTTAACCACGGCATATTCCCCTTTGCCCAAGCCAGGCAAAAGCAGCTTCTCGCGTCCTAGCAGCCTGGATGGCCTGGTGCGCTGGCTAAAATCTCGGCGTTTTCACGCGGTAGGGAGGCTCCCAACCGGGATGATCCACACGGGAAGCAAGGGCCATCAGGTACTCGCACAGCAAATTTGAGTATACTTTAGGCGTGGCACAGTGTCCAGTACCGTCACAGCTTAACGCCGGCTACTCCACCAGCAGGGGCAGCAAGTTATCAGGCAGCGCTCATTATTTTCTCAGGTTGCTGCTGTATACTCTACACACACTAACGGTCGAATGCTCACCTGCTGGGCCCACAAGTCGGCCTGTGAGGGCCTGGCTGCTGCCTGGCCCGGTGAGCGTTAACAGGGATGTACCAAGCACGATCTGATGAGCATTCGCGTTCGTCTGACCCTGACTTATTCCGCCATGCTGCTGCTGATCCTGCTGATCTTCGGCGGGATCGTCGCCAGCGTGCAGCACCGGGTGCAGCTGGACACGGTCGACCTCACGCTGGAAAAAGCGGTGAGCGACCTCTCCAACACCATCGAAGGGCGGATACTGGTCTACTTCCCCTACCTGTCCGACCTGCCGCAAGCCTCGCTGCAGGAATTGCAGCCGCTCAACCTGCTGGCGCCCAACCTGGGCGTTTTTCAGGGGTCAAACATCTTCATTCAAATCTGGAATACCGACAGCCGGCTGATCAGCAGTTCCACCAACATGTTGAGCTACCGCAGCCCGCTGGACGAAGAAGCCCTGACCACCACGCAGGAAACCCGCCGGACGCTGTCCATCAACGGGGTGCCGGTGCGCGTGATCACCCGGCCGGTGATGCAGGCCGGGCGCATCCTGGGGCATATCCAGGGGGCCTCCAATATCAGCACCATCGTCGAGGGCCAGCAGCGGATACTGCTGTTGATGCTGGTGGCCGGGGCCTTTGCGCTGTTCGCCTCGGTGATCATTGGCAGCGCCCTGCTGGAGCGCGCCTTGCAGCCGATCGAATCGATCGCCGACGCCGCTTCGCAGATCGCCACCGGCGACGACCTCAGCCGCCGCATCGCGTACGACGGCCCGCCGGACGAGCTGGGCACGCTCACCGAGGTTTTTAATGCCACGCTGGGCCGCCTGCAAAACCTCTTCATGGCCCAGCGCCGTTTTGTGGCCGACGTTTCCCACGAGCTGCGCACGCCGCTGACCGTCATCCAGGCCAACACGGACCTGATCCGGCGCTACGGGCCGGATGAAGATTCGCTGAAGGCCATCGACAGCGAGAGCAAACGTATGACCCGGCTGGTGGGCGACCTGCTGCTGCTGGCCCAGGCCGATGCCGGCGAGCTGCTGATGGTCAAACAGAATATGGAGCTGGATACGCTGCTGCTGTCCGTTTACGAGCAGAGCAAAGTGCTGAGCGAGAGCCGGGCGACCATCAAGCTGGGCCGCTTCGAGCCGGTCCGCGTCCAGGCCGACCCCGACCGCCTGACACAGCTGCTGCTCAACCTGGTCGCCAACGCCATCAAGTACACCCCAGCAGAGGGCACGATCACGCTCTCCGTATGGCCGGAAGGCGCCAGGGCGATGATGGCCGTGGCCGATACGGGCGACGGCATCCCGGCGGAAGACCTGCCGCACATCTTCGACCGCTTTTACCGGGTGGACAAGGCGCGCGCCCGCAAACACGGCGGCGTGGGCCTGGGCCTGTCCATCGCCGACTGGATCGCGCGCGCCCACGGCGGCCAGATCACCGTGACCAGCACCCGCGGCCAGGGCACGACCTTCACCGTGCACCTGCCCCGCCAGTCCCCGCCGGAATCGATCATGGAAACGCGGCCGGCCATCCGGCTGCCGCTCAGCCTGCGCCGGGGCGGCGACCTGAACGGTGGCCTGGACGGCGACCCGCGCTAACCGCCCGGTGGACGACGACACCAGAGGCCGGGGCTTTTTCAGCAAAATCTCATGCTGTGTTCAGGTGTCGTTCATCCAGCCGGGCTAGACTGGTTAATCAGGAGAGAAGATTCATCGCAGCGTTTTTTGGTGGTCGAGTCTTGGCCAAGTTTTGGGAGAAGGAAGATGAGAAAACAACGACTGTTCCGTAAGATAACCCTCACCGTGGCCGTCGTCGTGCTGGTGGTCGGGCTGATGCCGGGCCTGGTCGGCGCGCAAGGCGGCGCGCAAGGCGGCGCGTTCCTGGGCGTGCGCATCAGGCCCACCGATGACGGCGCGCTGATCGCAGCCATCATCCCCGGCACCGGCGCGGAAGCCGCCGGACTCCAGGTTGGCGACCTGATCACGGCCGTCGACGGCGACCCGGTCGACGGGGACTATGACCTGAGCGCAACCATCGGCGCGCACGAGGTCGGTGATACGATCGTGGTGACCGTGTTACGCGACGACGAAACACTTGAGATCGAGGCGACGCTGGGCGTCGAACCGGCAGGTATCAATGACGGGGCTACGCCGGGCGGCAGTTCCGGCACCATCATGACGCGCCACTACAGCTTCGCCGGAGCGACCTTTGCCGTGGCTCCCGGCGGCTGGCAGGTGGTCGAAGTGCGCGAGGATATGCTGGCCGCGGAAGCCGGCCTGCAAGCGGGCGACGTGGTGACCACGCTTAACGGCGACCCGGTGACCGACCTGAGCCTGGGGCGCGTGTCCGGCACGGTGGCCGGCGGCGGCGAGATCGTGCTGGGCGTGCTGCGCGAGGGCGAATCGCTGGACATCACCTTCGAGCTGGAGCCCGGATCGGCCATCCAATCCTTCCAGGCGGAGGTCGAGGTGACGATCCCGGCCACGCCTGAAGTCGAAGAGGCGCGTCCGGAGAACCCACCGCCCATCGTCGCGGCGCCCGCCGAGGAGCCGCGCGGTTTCCTGGGCGTTTCCTTCGTGACGCTGACGCCGGACATCCTGGCCGACGCCGAAGCGGACCTGTCGATCACCCTGACCGTGGAACAAGGCGGCCTGGTGGTGGAAGTGCTCGAAGACACACCCGCCGCCGAAGCCGGGCTTGAACCGGGCGACGTGATCACTGCCGTGAACGGCGACGTGGTCGACGCCGAGCGCACGCTGGCCGACCGCATCTACCCCTATGAAGCCGGCGACACCGTCAGCCTGACCGTGCAGCGCGGCGACGAAACACTCACCGTGGAGACGACCCTGATCCCGCGCCCGCCGGAAATGACGGAAGCCATTCCACTGCCGCTGCCCATCAACCCGGGGGCACTGAACGATTTCTTTGACGAGAACCCGGACCTGCTGCCCCAATTCCAGGCGCTGCTGGAGCAGTTCGCCCGCGACGGCGACCCGGGCCCGCTCTTCGAATTCCTGGCGGAAAACGGGCTGGACGTCCCCCTGCCGCTGGCCCCGCTGCCGCCTGACGATGATTCCTCGGAAGGCCCCTCGGAGGATGAAGGCAGCGGCCCCGGCGGGTTGGTGATCCCGCACATGGGTATGTTCATGGACCTATTCATGGACCCCGACTTCGACTGGGACGCTTTCCTGGAGGAGCACCCGGAACTGGGCGCGTTGATGGAGCAGTTCGAGGGCGAATTCGACCCGGAGGCCTTCCAGCAGTTTATGGAAGAACACCCCAACCTGATGCCCTTTGGCATGTTTTTGAGGCCCTTTGGCCGGGGCGGGATGCACTTCGACATGATGGGCCCTGACTTCGACTGGGACGCTTTCCTGGAAGAACACCCGGCGATGGGCGAGATGATGGAGCGGATGTTCGGCGAAGGCTTCGACCCGGAGCGGCTGGGCGAGATGTTCCCGTTTATGCCGGGCCGCGGCGGTCGCTTCGGCGAGCGTCACAACGAAGCCGAAGCAGCGCCGGAAACCTCCGGGTAGCCTCCATAGGCCAGGTAAAATCAGGCGCGGTGGCCCTGGTGACGGGGCCGCCGCTTTTTTCAGGCGGAGTATAATCATCGATGACGTTTAAGCGAAGGACCGACTGCCATGCGTAAAAATCCCATCACCCGGCTGTTACCGGCCCTCCTGCTGGCGCTGCTGCTGGCGGCAGCCCTGCCGGCGGCCCAACCCGCGCCCGCCCCGGCCCTGCCGGCGAGCGGCGGCGTGCTGGCCCGGCCGGTCCTGCAGGCCACGCCCACCCCGTTCACGCCGGTCAACCCGCCGGGCGGCCTGCTGCACGAACCGAGCGCCCTGCCCGACACCGAATCGCAGATTACCAGCGTTTTCCTGCCGCCCCGCGACCGGATCGAACTGGCGCAGCGCCTGCTGGGCGTGACCGTCATCCCGGACCCGCCGCTCAGCCCGGCGCGTGACTGGCAGGTGGGCGACACGGACACCTTCTGGGTGGACGACACCGACGACGACACCAAGTTCGAGATGCAGGCGACGCTGGTTTACATCACCGATCACGCCTATTTCTGGGTGGAGACCGGCTATCCCTTCGACGAGGCCGCCCTGCGCCGCTCCGCCGACACCTTCAGCGAGCACACCTACCCCACCGTGCGCGAGACCTTCGGCTCGGAGTGGTCGCCGGGCATCGACGGCGATCCGCGCGTGTACATCCTGCACACCACGCGGATGGGCAGCGGCATCGCCGGGTACTTCGCCAGCGAGAGCGAGCAGCCCACGGCAGCGGTCTCTACCAGCAATGAGCACGAGATGTTTTTCATCAACCTGGATACGATGGCGACCGACTTCGGCACGGCTTATTACGACGGCGTGCTGGCCCACGAATTCCAGCATATGATCCACTGGAATATCGACCTCAACGAAGAGACCTGGATGGGCGAGGGCCTCTCCGAGCTGGCCGCGCTGCTGACCGGCTTCGACCGGCGGGGGTTCGCCAGCACCTACCTGCAGGCGCCGACGGTCCAGCTCAACGCCTGGCCGGACAGCAACGACCACCTGCAGCGTTACGGTGCGGCCTTCCTGTTCATCACCTACTTCCACGAGCGCTACGGGGCGGAAGCCACGCGCCTGCTGGTGGCGAACCCGGCCAACGGCTTCACCAGCATCGAAAACACGCTGCAAACGCTGGCGATCAGCGACCCGCTGACCGGCCAGCCGGTGGACAGCGCCGACGTCTTCGCCGACTGGCTGGTCGCCAACCTGCTGGACGATCCGGGCGTGGCCGACGGGCGCTACACCTACACGCTGCTGGACCCCGCCCTGCAACAGGCGACGATCACCGAGCGGGTGGAGGTTTACCCTTACCAACGAACCGGCAGCACCATCGCCCAGTACAGCCCACATTACCTGCAACTGGCCCCGGTCGGGCAGCGGCGGGTGCGGCTGGAATTTAACGGCGACCCCACCGTGCGCCTGGTCCCCACCGACGCCCACAGCGGCCGTTTGATGTGGTACGGCAACCGGGGCGACGCCAGCGATTCGCGGCTGACCCGCGCCTTCGACCTGAGCGGGGTGGCCAAGGCCTCGCTGGAGTTCGACGCGTGGTACGACCTGGAAAGCCTGTGGGACTACGCCTACGTGATGGTCTCCGCCGACGACGGGGCCACCTGGGACATCCTGCCGACCCAGCACACCACCGACGACAATCCGCATAACAACGCCTACGGCCCCGGCTTCACCGGCCAGAGCGCGGACCTTTCCCCGGACGGCTGGCTGCATGAAGTGGCGGACCTGTCGGCGTACATCGGGGGGCGGGTGCTGGTGCGCTTCGAGATGATCACGGACGAGGCCACCAACCAGCCGGGCCTCGTCATCGACGACGTGATCGTGCCGGAGCTGAACTACTACGAGGACTTCGAGAAAGGGCCGGGCGGCTGGGCCTCGGAAGGCTGGCTGCTCATCGACAACGTGCTGGCCCAGCGCTGGATCGTGCAGGCGGTGGTGCAGACGCCCGCCGGCACCACGGTGGAGCGCCTGCTCAGCCCGGAAGATGGCCCGAGCGGTTCCTGGACCTTCGACGTGGGCGGCCCCGCCGGCACGGTGACGCTGGTCATCAGCCCGCTGGCCCCGCTGACGACCGAGCCGGGCACCTACTCGCTCACCGTCACGCCGGCGCAGTGACATGGCCGCACCAGATCAGGGAGATAACCCACCCGACGACCTGACCTACGAGGAATGGGTGATCTACGTCTTCGACCGGCCGGTCTCCTGGGATTACCCGGAGTGGTACTGGGATAACGAGGCCGACTGGTGGTATTCGACCGCCGACCCGCCGCGCACGCTGGCCTACCTGACGCGGCTGTTCGAGCACATCGCCGAAGAGGCCGCGCCCTACAGCGACGACCAGATGGGCCAGGGATTGTGGTACCTTGCCAGCAACGCCTGCTCGGAGCACATGTTCGCGCTGCTAGACGAGACCTCCCCCTGGGAAGCGCGCCAACGCGGCCTGCGGGCCATACACACCGTTTTCGCGGACCTGTTCGCGGCCCGCTGCGCGCCGATTCTGAGTCACTTTGACGAGCCGGGCGGCACCAAGCTCAACAGCGTCTGCTACATGTGGTGGGACGTGGTCCCGCTGGCCTACACATCATCGCTCCCAGACGGCCTGCGTTTGAACGAGACCATCCTGGAGGTGATGCGGCGCACGCTGGCCCTGGATCACGACGCCTGCCGGGAAGGGGCGCTGCACGGCCTCGGTCACTGGCACTATATCGCTCCTGCCGTGACCGAAGCGATCATCGACCAGTTCCTGGCGGATAACCCTGACCTGCGCCCGGAACTGCGCAATTACGCACTGGCGGCGCGGTCCGGCTGCATCCAGTGAGGGGTGGGTATTCCCCGGAAGATGATCACCTTGTCACTTCCGGTAAGTGCGGCATAATCTGCCCCCGGCAATAGGGGCGTTTTTCATCCGGCAAAGGGGGCGCCATGCCGCCGCGAATCGACATCATCCCGGCAGAGGAGACCACCGCCGCACAGGCCCACGTCATCGCGGCCCTGGAGCGGGTCGCCTTCCCGCCGCCTTCCAACCCGTATACGTGGCACAACCCCGGCTGGCATACCCTGGTCTGGCTGGAAGACAGGCTGGTCAGCTACCTGGGCCTGCATGCGCGGACGTGCACAGTCGGCGGGAGGCCGGTGCGGTTGGGCGGCATCGGCGGCGTGATGACCGATCCCGCCTTTCGCAAACAGGGCTATTCCAGCCTGGCGCTGCGAGCCGCGGCCGCCTTCATGCGCGACGACATCGGCGCGGACTTCGGCCTGCTGCTCACCGGCACGGCCCTGATCCCGTTTTACGAGCGGCTGGGCTGGCGGCCCGTCGACGGCCCGCTGACCTTCTCCCAACCGCAGGGGACGGCGTTCACCTGGGACGAGGTCATCATGATCCTGCCGCTTCGCGGTCAGGCGTGGCCCGCCGGGCCGATCGCGCTGGGCGGCCTGCCGTGGTGAGCGGTTTCGAAAGGGGGGAAGCCATGGGTCAGGTAGAGACGAAGCTGTGGCCGGCGCACGCCCTGCCGGAAGACCTGGCGGCGGTGATCGAAGCCTGGACGCAGGACGCCTTCCCCGACATCGACGATTTTGTGTGGCAGGCGCCGCTGTGGCACGTGCTGGCGCTGGTCGAGGAAGAGCCGGTGAGCTACCTGGGCATCTGCCGGCGCCGGGTGCGCGCGGGCGATACGGACATCCCCGTGGCCGGGGTCGGCACTGTCATGACGCCGGCCCAGCACCGCAAACAGGGGTATGCCAGCGCCGTGCTGGCCCGGGCGGCGTCCTGCATGCGCGAGGTCATCGACGCCGACTTCGGCCTGCTGGTGACCGATCCCAAACGCTTCCCGTTTTATGGGCGGCTGGGCTGGCAGCCGGTCAAAGGCCGGGTTCACTTCAGCCAGCCAGACGGCAGCACGCATCACTGGGATGACGTGGCCATGATCCTGCCGCTGACCGGTCGGCCCTGGCCGGCTGGCCCGACCGACCTGTGCGGCCTGCCCTGGTGAGCGTTCGCCGGGGTCAGGCCCCGCCAGGACGCCCGCCCGCCCGCTTGCCCAGGCGGCGGTTTTGCTGCTCGTGAATTTCCCGCACGTGGGCGATCTTTTCTTCGACGGCGATCCGCAGCCAGGCCGCGCCGTTTTCCGCCGTAGCCAGGCTACCGGCCCCATAACTGCCGGTGGCGGTATCGTCGGTCCAGGGTGGATTGGCGATCAGCTCGCCGCCTTCGATCCAGTCCATGTAGTAGCCGGGCGTGCTGATAAAGGCGGTTTCGTCCACCACCCGATCCATGTGGCACAGGTCTGGCCGCAGGTGCAGCATATAGGCCGTCTCCAGCTCGCCGGCATGACCCATACCGCCGCGCGACGAGCGACGCCGCTCCTGGAGCACCGGCGCCGCCAGACGCCCGGAGGTGTGCAGCCAGGTGGTCGCCGCGAAGATGCCGGGATGCCGCTCGCCCGCGTACTTGACGGCATTCACGAGAAAGGAGACGTTGCCGCCATGCCCGCTGATCAGGTAAAAGCGGTCCCCGCCGCGCGCGACCAGCTCGTCGATCACGGCCAGCATCAAATCCTCAAAGACGCGCCCGCCCATGTTAAACGTCCCCGCGAATTCAGCGCGATGGGTGCTGACGCCGTAAGGTAACGTGGGCAGCATGACCGCTTCCTCGGGGGTGGCGGCGGCGACGCCGCTGGCGATGGCATCGATAATCAGCGTATCGGTATTCAGGGGCAGGTGGTAACCATGCTGCTCGGTGTGGCCGCAGGGGATCAGGATCACGCGCTGCGGCGAAACCGCGCCGGCGGCGGGCGGCGGCTGCGGGGCACGCGCCAGGCGCAGGTGATGGACGCCCAACATGTCCAGGTCTTCCGAGCCGTCATGGACGACCACCAGCCGGGTGAACGCCTCCTCGTGCGGACCGCTAAAAATCCCGGCGATCACGCGGCGCAGCAGCGCCGTGCCAACGGCCAGCGCGCTGTCCGTCCAGCCATAAGGCAGCGGCGGCAGCAGTCCCAGCGTTTCCACGCCGAGCGCGGCAGCGATGGCCGTCGCGTCGTAACCACTGCCCAGCGTCAGAACCAGCGGCAGGCCCCGGGGCAGCGCCGCGACTTCCGGCCAGGTCAATTCCTCAAAAGCGATGATAATGGGCACAGGGTTATCCTCGGCTCGCTGGCCCGCGAAGGCCAGGCTGGCGCGGCGCAGGTGACGTGGCCCACGTGGCGTGGCCCACGTGGCGTGGCCACGTCCGCGGTCAGATCAGGTACCAGTCCAGGAACCGCTCCAGGCGCTGGTAGAAGTCGATCCGGTTGTTGCGGCGTAAAATACCATGCCCCTCGTCGGCATAGGTGACGTATTCGAAGGTCTTGCCCTCGCGCTGGAGCGCCTCGACGAGTTCTTCCGATTGCAGCGGGTGGACCCGTTTATCTTGCAGGCCGTGCACGATCAACAGCGGCTTCTGGATGTGGCCGACCTGCCACACCGGCGAGCCCTCCCGGTAACCGGCCTGGTTGGCGGAGGGATGCCGCATCATACGCTCCAGGTCCTCGCGCCCGACCTGATCGCCCAACGCCCAGGAGGACAGGATGTTGCAATCGCCGTACTTGGCCACGCCGCAGGCAAACCGGCAATCCGGGTCATAGGCCAGCGAACAGGTCGCCATGTAACTGCCGTAACTCGCCCCGAAGATGGCGATGCGGTCCTGGTCGACGCCGTCCAGGGCCGCCAGGTAATCGGCGCCCGCCAGGCAATCGCGGGTATCCGCCGTGCCCCACACCCCGTGGTTGGCGCGTTCGAAGTCCAGGCCGTAACCCGTGCTGCCCCGGAAGTTGGGGGCCAGCCACGTGTACCCCCTGGCGACAAAATATTGGGCCACGAGGTCGAACTCACGGATATACTGCGCGGTCGGTCCGCCGTGCGGGTACAACACGGCGGCGCCGTTCGGCCTGGGCGGCCGGTACAGGAAGGCGGGAATCGTCAGGCCGTCAAAGCTGGCGTACGTCACGTGCGCCGGCACGACCAGGTCGAGGGCCGCCAGCGCCGGGGGCCGGCTGAAGGTCAGCTGGCTGACCTGGCCGGTCGCGGTGTTCAGCCGGTACAGGTCGGGCGGAAGCAACGCGTCTTCAAACTCAAAGGTGATCGACTGCCCATCCGGCAGCCACTGCGGGGAGGCGTGGACGCCCTGGGCCGTGCGCAGGTCGTCGAACCGGCCCGATGCCAGGTCGACCAGGCCCAGATCGACGGCCCCCTGCCGGTTGACCGTGCATAACACCCGGCTGCCATCCGGCGACCAGGCGATATCCCCGACGTCGCTGGCGAGGTGGGTCACCTGCTGTTCCTGCCCGGCTGGGAGGTCGATCACAAACAACTGGTCATAACCGGGCCGCTCGGAGATAAAGGCGATACGGGTGCCGTCTGGGGACCAGCACGGCAATCGGTTGTGCCGGCCAGGCGTATCGGTCAGCGCCCGGACTTCGCCAGTTTCCAGGTCAGCGAGCGTGATATCCGAACGGTTGAAGTCATCCAGGGGGCGGTGCACGTAAACGACGTAACGGCCATCCGGCGAGGCCTGCGGACCGTAGTCATGCCCGGGTCCCTGGCTGACCGGGCGCGGCCAGCCGCCGGCGCGGTCGGTGAGCACAATACGGTTCTTGTGATCGCGGCTCACTCCCACCAGCAGCCCGCTGCCGTCGGGCATCCAGCGCGGCGACCAGGCGCCGGTCGTATGGTCGGTGATGTTGCTGGGCTTGCCGCCCGCAGCCGCGACTACCCAGACATGGCCCTGGTCGGTGTAGGCCAGCCACTGCCCATCCGGCGACCACTGCGGCTGATCGTCGGCCCAGTAGGCGGTCGGCTCCCGCTCGAAGGTAAGCGGGGCCGGCCAGCCGCCAGCCGCCGGCATCACATACAGGTCGGAGCGATCGCCCAGGTCCCAGAAAAAGGCGATCCGCGCACCATCCGGCGAAGGGGCATGGGCGCGGGGGCGCGTGATCCCGGCCAACAGGGGCAGGCTCCAGCCCGGGGGCGGCTTCAGGTCGGGGCGGCGCTGGGACGGCCAGCCCTGACGCACATATTTGGCGGTCAATTGTTCGGTTGGATCACCCGGCATCCTATGCCTCCAAACGATAGGTGTGGTACGTCGCCTGGCAGGGATTGCCCCAACACACCTGCATATCGCCGGCGGTCAGGTCCATGATCAAGGAGACGATCGTCTTCTGGCGGTCCAGCGGATTGTCTTCCGGCTCCGTATGGGCGCAGATGCTGTTCGGATAATTGACGTGATCGGACAGAATGGCCTTCAGGGTATCGGGCGTATGCGCCTGACAGCTGCGTAACAACCGTTCCGCGCGGTTGGCGCGTACCCGGGTGCCGATCAGGTCTTCCGTCTTATCCTCGACCTGCTGCATGGTCGCGGTGAGATAGTGGTTGCCATGCGCCAGGTAGCCATCGCGCCCATACATCGACTCAAACTGCAAGGCCGACACTTCAACGTTATACATCTCGCCGCTGCGGTCGACGATGAGATGGTTATACCCTGCCGCCCGGTCGCGCCTGGTCGTCTGGCGAATGGCGTCGGCGATGCGGACCGCGGCTAACACCGCCCGCGACACAAAGACGCGGGGAATGCCCACGCGCGGATCATCGGGGTAGACCGAATCGCAGCACTGGGCGATGCCGAAGGCGTTAAGCCCGATATTCGGCAAAAGCCCGCCGTAGGTGATGGCCAGGAACGGCGGCTCGTCGTCAGGACTGGCGTGAATGAGATAGGCGTTTTCCTCGTCCTCCGGGAGCCAGTCTTCGTTGTGGCCGACCAGCACGTGGCCGTTGGCGGTATGCTCGCCGCTGACGGCAATACTCGTGCAGCCCAGGTGCAGCGCGTCCGAGGTAATGCCTTCAATGCAGTTCAGCACCATCAGATCGTCGAAGTCGACGCCGGACGCCTCGGCCATGCCGGCCAGCTCCTCGACGTACTGGGGCATGTACTGCTGGGCGTAGGGGTAGTACTTTTTCCCCTGCAAAACCGCTTCGTCCCACGTCAGCAGGAGTTCGTCGTAGGCGGCGGCCAGGCTGGCTTTGTAGATCGCCAGCATGCGGCCGATCTCCTCGACGCAGGCTTCGCCGATCTGGCGGCCCATCTCTCGATGGCTGCCCTGGATGTGAACGAGCTTCAGACCTTTTTCATGTGCCATAATTTACCCCTGCCGGGTGCGCCAAACAGACACCTGGACGCCGGACGAGCCGCGACAATGGCCGGGCGTCCAGGGCCAGCCATGGCCGGGCGGTCGTTTTGCGCGCGATATGGGTGTTCTGGAGTTTTGCAGGCACGGCATATGGTGGGCGCCTCGTATGGGGATGAACCGACATCCACCGCGCAGTGGTCCAGTTTATACTCAGTAAAGGAAAAAAGCTACACTATCATAAATTTCTGGTATAGTGTAAACATATTTCACCTCAGGTAACACACCAGGTGGCTGCCGCCTGGCCCAATGGAGACCCGACCTCAACCGCCAACCCTGGAGATAAGCGCCAACCCTGGCGTACGGCCCGCCTATCCGGCAGGCTGGCCAGACGTGCGGTGGCTGGGTAGAGGTCGGACTCATCTCTGAAAGGAGCAGCCTATCGGCGATACCCAGCTAACAATACCGCGATCCGTCCGTAGCTGTCTAGTATACACATCGTATTCGACAGAGCGTCTCCGGCCCGAAGTCCATGGAACAACATGGCGTCCTGGAGACAATATGTGTTTTTGTAAATTCCTGGATACGGAGGGATGTTGATGAGAAATCATACACAGCGTTTTTTGTTGGTTATGGTAATGGTGTTGCTGCTCGTCGCGGGCGGGAGCTTGGCGCAGGGCCAGGGGCCAGTTGTGGTCCGTATCGGCTGGGCGGGCAGCCCGGACAGCCTGAATACCGGGGTTGCCGTGCTGTCCGAGGCCTATACGATTTTTGAGCTGGTTTATGACTCGATGTACCAGCTTCAATTGGACGGCACGTATACGCTGGAACTGGCCGAGAGCGTGGACGTGTCCGAAGACGGCTCGGTCTGGACCTTCACCCTGTGGGACGGCATCACCTGGCACGATGGGGAGCCGCTCACGGCCAGCGACGTCGCCTTTTCCTATAACCTCTACCAGGCGACCGAGGACTTCGCCTTCCTGCCGGTGTATACCAGTTATTTCGAGAGCGTCGAGGCGCCGGACGACCGCACCGTGGTGATCACGCTCACCGAGCCGATCCCCAACATGGAAAGCCAGCTTGTCTTCCTCTACGTGCTGCCGGAACACATCTGGGCCGACTACGCCGACAACGCCGCGGAATTCCAGAACACCGCCATGATCGGCAGCGGCCCCTTCAAGCTGGTCGAATATGCGCAGAACGAGTTTGTGCATCTCGCCACCAACGAGCAGCACTATCTTTACCAGCCCAACATAACCGATGTCGTCTTCCAGACCTTCAGCAACCAGGATGCCCTGGTGCAGGCGCTGCGCACCGGCCAGGTGGACATGATCACCGAGATGCCGGCCGCGGCGGTGGTCGCGCTGCGGGACGCGGAAAACGTCGAGGTGGTGACCGGCCCGCCGCTGGCGCCGGAAGTCACCGACATCATCCTAAACGTGACCGAGCCGGAATACTGCCCCGAGGAAGACGGGGTGTGCTCCGGGCACCTGGCCCTGCGCGACCGCAACGTCCGACTGGCGATGGCCCATGCCGTCGATAAGCAGCAGATCATCGACGTGGTGCTGCTGGGGCTGGGCACGCCCGGCACGACACTGATCCCCAACAGCCTGGGCCTGTGGTATAACAGCGCGCTGGTCGACTATCCCTACGACCCGGCCATGGCGAACCAGATGCTGGACGAGGCCGGCTACCTGGACACGAACGGCGACGGCATCCGCGAAATACCGGACGGCGGCGATCCCCTGATCTTCCGCCTGAACTGGCCCAGCGACAGCACCGTGGCCCCGCGCATGGCCGAACTGCTCAACGACATGTGGGCGGCCATCGGGATCGGGACCGAGCTGCAGGCGCTCGACGCCGATGCGCTGACGGCCGTCTGCTGCCCGACCTTTGACTATGACGTCATCATCTGGGGCTGGGGCTCCGACCCGGACCCCGGCTTCCTGCTGAGCGTCATGACGACCGACGAGATTCCGACCGGCAGCAGCGAATCGGGCTACTCCAACCCGGTCTACGACGACCTGTATAACCAGCAGGCGACCGAACTGGACCCGGAGGCCCGGCAGGCGATCATCTGGGACATGCAGCGGATCGTCTTCGAAGACCTGCCCTACATCATCCCCTTCTACCCGCTGGCCGTGCAGGCCTACCGCACCGACCGCTTCACCGGGTGGATCACGGATGCGGATAAGCTGGGCCTGTCAGACGTGACCTCGCTGATAGCCATCGAACCGGTCCAGTAATCGTTCGGGACCGCTTGAGCACTCCGTAATAGCTCACCCTGTTACGGAGTGCTCTTTTTCATTGGGGAGACCGGGATGAGGCGAACGCGTTATCTGCTGAAAAAGCTCGGCTGGGCGATCTTTACCGTCGGGTTCGTGATCGTGCTGAACTTTTTTATCTTTCGTGTGCTGCCGGGCGACCCGGCCCGGGCCGGCGTCCGTGATCCGCGCCTGACCCAGGAAGCGCAGCAGGCGATCCGGGTGCGCTTCGGCCTGGACAAGCCGGTCATCAACTGCTTCGAGTCGCTCAATCCGCTGCGGCTGGGGGACTGCATGGTCAATCCCCTGGACACGCAGTTTTTCATTTACGTGGGCAACCTGCTGCAAGGCGACCTGGGAATCAGCTATCACTCCAACCGCCCGGTGCAGGATGTCCTGGCCGAGCGCCTGTGGAATACGCTGCTGTTGATCGGCGGGGGGCAAATCCTGGCGATCATCCTGGGCATGGCGCTGGGCATCATTGCGGCCTGGAAGGCGCGCACCCCGGTCGACTATACCGCGCTGCTGTTCAGCCTGCTGGCCTGGAGCCTGCCGACCTTCTGGTTAGGGATCGTGCTGTTGTTCTGGGGCAGCCAGCAGGTCGGCCTGCCGGTGGGCGGCAAGGCCACGCCCGGCCTGGTCACCGACAACCTCTGGCAAACCCTATCCGATGTCGGCAGCCACATGATCCTGCCCACCCTGACCTACACCATCGTTTTCCTGGGCGAATACATGCTGATCATGCGCAGCACCCTGCTGGACGTGCTGGCCGAAGATTACATCCTGACGGCCAAGGCCAAGGGGCTGAGCACCTTCCAGATTCTCAAGGACCACGCCCTGAAGAACGCCATGCTGCCGCTGGTGACGATCATTGCCTTAAACCTGGGATTCACCGTGGCCGGCGCGATCCAGATCGAAGCGGTGTTCTCCTGGCCAGGGCTGGGCGGCATGATCTACGAGGCGGTCGTGCGCCGCGACTACCCCATGCTGCAAGGCGCGTTTTTGCTGATCACCGTCAGCGTGATCGTGGCCAATATGGTGGCCGATTTGCTGTACTCGACCCTCGATCCCCGCGTGGAGGCCAGCTAAATGCAGGCACTAACCGCATCACCATCATTCTGGCAGAGCTACCGGCGCAGCCGCATGGGGGTTTTCGGCGGGGTCATGCTGGCGACGGCGCTGGTGGTGGCGGTGTTCGCCCCGGTTTTCGCCCCTTACGACCCGG
>DAOUEM010000458.1:0-12690 GCA_034430555.1 Anaerolineae bacterium
CCTTCACGCCGGAGGTGATGACGCTGACGCCGGTGCCCTCCCCGGGGGCAGCCGCCCTGGTCCTGGCGACGGCGGAGGCCGCCCTTGCCCCGACCGCCGGTTGGAGCTGCGACGACTTCCCCTGTGAGGACGACATCGACGGCTTCCTGGCGCGCATCCAGGTGCCGGAAGACTTCACGCTGACTCACGCCGGCCGGCTGCCCGGCCAGCCGATCGCCATCACCTACGGCCCGGATGGCCGCCTCTATGCTGCCATCATCACCGACGGCGCGCAGATCGGCGCGGTGGTGGCCCTGGACGAGGCCAGCGGCGCCGTCGAAACCATCCTGGCCGACGTGCTTTCGCCGGGTGGGCTGGTCTTCCGTCCCGGCACGGATATCCTCTACCTCACCGGGCGCACGGCCGACGGCCTGGGCGCGCTGTGGAGCCTCCAGCCGGGCGATCCGCCCCGCCTGCTGCGCGACGACCTGCCTTGCTGCCAGTCGCTGATCGCCGGGCAGCCCAACGGCATCGCCTTCGGCGCGGACGGGTACCTGTACCTGGCCGCCGGGGCCACCACCGATCATGGCGAAGCCGTGCCCGACAACCCGTTGACCTTCGCCACGCCCACCCCCTGGGAGGGCGCCATCCTGCGCCTGCCACCGGATGGCAGCACGGTCGAGGTCCTGGGGCGCGGCCTGCGTGATCCCAAGGACCTGGCCATCCTGGCCGATGCCCAGATTTACGTCACCGATATCGGGCTGTTCACCGGCCCCGGCGACCGCCTGCTGCGCCTGGAGCGGGGTGGGCATCACGGTTGGCCCTACTGGCGCGAGCGCGGCTGCGCGGACTGCGCCCCCCTGCCGCCCAACGTCGAGCCGGTGCCGGACTGGCTGCCGCTGCCCTATGACAGCGGCCCGCGCGGCCTGGTCGCCTACTACGCCGATCATTTCCCGGCAGAATACTTCGGCAACCTGTTCGTCTCGCTGTGGAACGCGGTAGAAGGCGGGCAGCGCGTGATCCGGGTGCGTTTACTGCCCAACGGCCTGCCGCTGACCAGCGCCTTCATCACCGGCCTGATCCGGCCCATCGATGTGACGGTGGCCCCCGACGGCGCGCTGATCGTGGCCGATTATATCTACGGGCACCTGTGGCGGGTGCGTTACACGGGGTAGTAGGAGCCGCCGTTCTGCGCCCGCTTAATAGGATGACCGGGTTGTTGACGTGCCCGCCAGGCCGAATCACAATATAATACGGGCTGTGTGAATAATGGTCTTATGACCGCTGTGTGTTATCAGGAGAATGGGTGTCGACAGGTGATGAGCGTTCAGCCATCAGCTTTCAGTTAAAAACCGGATCGTGCGGCTGCCTGGGAGCTATCGGAACAGCGCATTGGCTGAAAGCTGACCGCTGACAGCTACATACCGCTCAATGATGCCTTTCGCACGGCGTAAAAACACTCCGAACGGTTAAGAGATTTAAGGGGGAGCCTCATGTCCCGCAAGATGATTGTGGTGGTGCTGGTGGTCTTGTTCGCGCTGATGCTGGTGCTGGTGCCGGTGAGCGTTTCCCAGGCCGGCGTCAGTAATTTGCGGCTCTCCAATGGGACCTGTTCCGGCGTGACGGCGACGGTGGCCTACGACGGCGTCACCGGCGCGCCGACCCCTAATACCCTGCGCTTTACCCCCTTCCGCGTGGACGGCGGGGGCGACGTGGCGCTGACCGGCGAGTCCACCATCGCTGTGCCGGGCGCGGCTCAAGACGTCGTGCAGAACCTCGTCTTCCCGGCCCAGACGGCGGGCAGCACCATCCGCATCCGGGTGAGGCAGCTCAATAACACCAGCGGCACGGTTTCCACCATCGATACGACCTACGTCTGCTCGGCCTCGCTGACGCCCACGCCCACCCCGACTCCCATCGACGCCCGCGACCGCGAGCAGAACGAGGGCATCACCCGCATTTACAGCGGCATCGGCGACGCCGTGATCTACAAGATGCCCAGCAGCGACGTGCAGTTTTACCGCCTGGAAGGCAGCGAAGGCATCTGGGTGGGCACCGCGCCCTATAATGTGATGGACCAGGCCCTCTACCAGCCCAACCAGTTGGTGGCCCAGTACACGGGCATCGGCGGCTGGCGGGTGGACCTCTACTATCACGGCTGGGACCAGTGGCGGGCCATCTTTTATACGCCCGCGGGGACGGTGCACGCCGACGTACTGTTCCCCTACGGTAATCCCAATGCCGGCCTGCCGCCCGTCGATACCGGCGGCGCGATCCCGGGGCAGGTCGTGCCGGGCCAGCCGGCGGGCGATCCCGGCGTGTTCCCGCCGCAGGGATTCATCCCACCCGCCAATTTGCCGGTCTTGCAGGCCCCGGATGCGCCTGTGTACCCGGTGCCGCCGCCGGCGCTGCGCCCGCCCTTACCCCAGTTGCAGCCGCCGCAGCCGGGGATCATCGTGCCTGCCGTGCCCAACGCCCCCGCCCTGATCCCGCCCGGTGGGCAGACGTCGACCGCCGGCCTGGTGGTGGTGGCCCAGTTTTCGGTCAATATGCGCACCGCGCCGCGCCGTGACGCCCCGGTGCTGACCGGCATCGCCCAGGGCGCCTCACTGATGCTGCTGGGCCGGGATCGCACCGGCTTCTGGGTGCTGGCGATCACTGAGCACGGCTTGCAGGGCTGGGTGGCGATGCAGTATCTCTCCGCCAACCTCGCCCAGATTCGCGCGCTGCCCGTCGTACAGTAGCGCCGTGCCGATGCGCATCAACCGGAAGCGTGGTGAGTGATGGCTCATGTATTTTTCAGCTATTCCAGCCAGGACCGGGCCTTTGCCCGGCAGTTGGCCGGTGACCTGGAACACTTTTTCGACGTCTGGATCGACCATGATGATATCCGTGGCGGCCTGGAATGGGAGCGGGCGATCACGGAAGCGATTTCGGCCTGTGATGTGTTTGTCGTCATTGTCTCACCGCGTTCCAACGAGTCTGAGTGGGTGGTGCGTGAAACGATCCTGGCCGAACGCCAGGATCGCTACCGGATTCCTTTGCTGCTGGCAGGCGAGCTTCCCCTGCGCTTGATCAACCTCCATTACATCGACTTCCAGGGGGAGTACGAAGGCGGCTTGCAGGACCTGATGCGCGTCTTAAACGAACGCCTGGTGCCCAAGGATCGTAAGGCTGTGGAGGCGCAGCAGTTTCTGGGACGCGGCGTGCTGGCCTACCTGCAGAAAGCGTATAGCCAGGCCGATGAACTGGTCGGGCAGGCGCTGCTGCTCCAGCCGGAGATCGCGCCGACGGTGGCTGAGTTCTGGCGGCAGCTGACCGGCCAGGCGTCAACTTCTGATCTGGCCGCCCGCTTGATGGACCGGGTTCGGATCGCCGAAAGCAGCAAGGTCGTCGGCCAGTATGATGAAGGCAAGGACCTGGTGGAATGGGATATCAGCATTGAGGCCCCCGTTTCAGTCATCGACCAGATCGCCTACGTGCAGTACACGCTGCACCCCACGTTTGGCAGCCCGCCCCAGGTCGTGCGGGCCCGTGAGAGCCGCTTCCGACTGACGCGCCGGGGTTGGGGTATTTTCAGGATTCCGATCGAAGTGCATTTTGTCGACGGTT
Source organism: Anaerolineae bacterium (assembly GCA_034430555.1). Lineage (GTDB taxonomy): Bacteria > Chloroflexota > Anaerolineae > Aggregatilineales > Ch27 > DAOTXK01. Next base: position 3,592 of record DAOUEM010000458.1, read on the forward strand.
CTGTGGGCAAGACCGCTTACCGGTTAACCTTCACCAAGATAGGCTGATCCCTGAGTGAGAAGTTGATCAAACGGGCGCGGTACCACGGACCACGCCCGTCTTTTGTTGAATCGGGGGTATGCCTATTCCGCTGACCGGACCAGCCCCATCTCCGGGATGTCCGGCAGGCGCTGCTCGTACAGCCAGCCCTGGAAGAAGTCGCCCAGGTCCTCGCCGCTGATCTCCTCCGCCACCGCGATGAAGTCCGCGGTGCGGGCGTTGCCATACTGGAAGCGGGCGTAGTACGTCCGCAGGATATCGAAGAAGGCCGCCTCGCCCACCCGCACCCGCAGGGCGTGCAGGGTCAGCGCCCCCCGCTGGTAGACGGCCCCGGTGTTGAACAGGTCGTCGGGCGGCGGCGCACCCGTCAGCGGCAGGTCTTCCTCGTCTTCCCGCAGGCTGTCGTACAGGTTGAGCATCCAGCGGTTGGTGCCGCGCGGACCGCCCTGGCACTCCTGCCACAGGCCCTCGGCGTAGGTGGCGAAGCCCTCGTTCAGCCAGATGTCGGACCAGTCCGCCGGGCTGACGCTGTTACCGAACCACTGGTGGGCCAGTTCGTGCGCGACCGTGTCCTCCAGCCGTTCCCCGGCGAGGGCCGCCGCCCGCGAGAACAGCGAGAGCGTCTGCGTTTCCAGCGCGAAGCCGAAGTCGGTATCGGCCACCACCACGCCGTACGCCTCGAAGGGGTAGGGGCCAAAGGTCTCGCTGAAGCAGGCGATCATGGCCGCCGTCTGGCCGAAGGTGACCTCGGCTTCGTCGGCCACGTCCGGCGGGTAGTAGCTGCGGATCGGCAGGCCGTCTGGGCCTTCCTCCTCGACCACGACAAAATCCCCAATATTGACCGTCACCAGGTAGCTGGCGGTCGGATCGTTGGCCTGCCAGACGTAGGTGATCGTCTCGTCCCCGCTCACGGTTTCTTGCAGCAGGCCGTTGGCGGCTACCACGTAACCCGTTGGCACGGTCATCCGGAAGGTATACGACGCCTTGTCCAGCGGGTGATCGTTGACCGGGTACCACGCCGAAGCCCCCGCCGGTTCGCTGGCGACGTACACGCCGCTCTGGTAGCGGTTCCACCCGATCTGAATCGGGATCGCGTCTGGTCGGAACGGTTCCGGTACGCCCGCATAGGTCACTGCCACCACAAAAGGCGCGCCTTCACGGATCGTTTCCTCTGGCGTGATGGTCAGTTCCAGGCCGTCGCGGCGGTAGGCGGCGGGCGATTCGTCCACCGTCACCGCCTCGATAGTGAAGCCGGCGAAGTCCAGGTTGAAGGCGCTGAGGTCCTGGGTGGCCAACGCCTCGACGGTCACCGTGCCGGCCAGGATGTCGGTCTGGTCGTCCCAGGCCAGGTCGAGGGTATAGTGCAGTGCATCGTAGCCGCCATTGCCCAGCGGGGGGTATAAACTGTCGCCGATGGTCGGCGCGCCGGTGGCAGGTCCTTGTGCTGCCGCGCCCCCGGCGATCACCAGCATCAAGACCAGTAAGCCGAAACCCTTACGCATGAAATCCTCCTGATTCAAAAGACCCCGGTAGCTGTAGACCGGGGTCTGATGGTCGTCCTTATAATCCCGGCACCGGCGGCATCCGCGCCGCGTACAGCCAGCCCTGGAAGAAGTCGCCCAGGTCCAAACCGCTGACCTCCTCCGCCACCGCGATGAAGTCCGCCGTGCGCGCGTTGCCGTACTGGAAGCGGTCGTAGTATGTCCGCAAAATGGCCGTGAACACCTCATCGCCTACCCGGTCGCGCAGGGCGTGCAGCGTCAGCGCGCCGCGCCAGTACACGCTGGCGCTGAACAGGTCGCCGGGGTCCGGGTCGGCGGGCGGGGCCATGCCGTCCTCAAGCTGGCCGGCCATCCACTGGAGCGTGCCGGTGTGGCCTTCTTCGCCCCAGGCGTGTTCCGCCCAGATCAACTGCGCGTAGGAGGCAAAACCCTCGTTCAGCCAGATGTCCGACCAATCCGCCGGGCTGACGCTGTCCCCGAACCACTGGTGAGCCAGCTCGTGCACCACCGTCGACTCGGTGTTGGTGGTGCGCTCGCCGGTGATGCGTCCCCGGTTGAAGATGGTCAGCGTTTGCGTTTCCAGCGCGAAGCCGAGGTCTACGTCCGGCACGACCACGCCGTAGGCCTCGAAGGGGTAGGGGCCGAAGACCGCGCTCAGCACCGCGATCATCTCCGCCGTGTGCGCCACGTCGTAGGAGGCCGCCTCCACCAGGCCTGGCGGGAAGTAGTTGCGGATCGGCAGGCCGTTCGGGCCTTCTTCGTCGACGCGCACCAGGTCGCCGATGACTACCGTCGCCAGGTAGCTGGCCATGGGATACCGGCTCTCCCACAAGTAGGTCACCGTGTCATCCCCTGGGAGGGTCGCTTGCAGCAGGCCGTTGGCCGCCACGACGTAACCTTCCGGCACCGTCAGGCTGAGGGTGTAGGTCGCCTTGTCCAGCGGGTGATCGTTGACCGGGTACCACGTTGCCGCCCCGACCGGCTCGCTGGTGACGAATACGCCGCCTTCATGCCGCACCCAACCCATCGTGAAGCTGGCCGCCGATACGCGGATCGCCTGGGGCACACCGCTATAGGCGATGACCACCGTGAACGACTCGCCCTCCGGGATGGCCACGGCGGGCGTGATGGTCAGCTCCGCGCCGCTGCGGCTGAAGTCGGCAGCCGTCCCGTCCACGGTGACCGCCGCCACCTCCAGCCCGTACAGGTCCAGGTTGAAGGCGCTCAGGGCCTGCGTGGCTGCCGCCTCGAGGGTCGCCGTGCCGTTGAGGATATCCGTCTCGTCGTCCCAGGCCAGGTCGAGGGAGTAGTGCAGCACGTCGTAACCCCCGTTGCCCAGCCCGGCGTATAAACTATCGCCGATGTCGACCGCGCCGGGCGAAGGTTCCGGCCCTTGTGCGCCCACGACTCCGGCCACCAAAAGCACGATCAGGCCGATGAAACTTAAACGTCGCATCTTGTTCCTCCTGTGATCGCGCCCTCACCACCCGCAGTATACCCGATCTGCCCGCGTCCTGGTTGTCACTCGCGGCAGGCAGGTGTCCCCGGGACGTGATCACAGGGCGGCTCCTGGCGAGACGTCCCTTTTGTCGGGCCGACGTACCCCGCCGCCGTGACCAGGGGCCGCCCCGTTTGACAATCACCGCCGAATCGCCTACAGTCCGCATCAAATCACCATCGGATAGCGCCTATCCACCTGCCCATCGGGAGCGTGACTCATGGCGACCAATTACGCCAAGTTTGGCATCGAAGCCAACCAGCCGATTGACCGCTTCGGCAATGTGGCCCCGCGCCTGCAAAACCCGGACTTCATCGCCAACAGCGGCGCGCACTGGCTGCGCCTCAACTTCGTGCTGCCCAATCCCTCCTACCTGGACCGCTACGACTTCATCGTCGACAACTTCGTCAGCAGGGGGATGAAGATTTACGCCACCATCGGCCACGACGCCACCGGCGACTTCTGGCTGGGCGATATGCTGCGCGACGCCAACCATCCCAACGCTGCCGCCTGGGTGCAGGCTTACGCCGTGCGCTTCAAGCAGATCGTGGAGCGTTACGCGGGCAAGATTTCCGTGTTCGAGGCCATCAACGAGCCGAACGGTTGGCAGGGCGGGCAGCAGGCCCTGGTCCACCCGCGCTGGTTCGTCTACATGATGAACACGCTCTACCAGACGCTCCAGCCGCGCCAGAACGGCATCCGCCTGATCGCCGGCCCGCTGGAAGCCACCTGGGTCAACAATAACGAGGCTGTCGATTACCTCAGCGCCGTTTACCAGTTGGGCGGTTGGGCGCCCGGCGAAGTGCCCTGGGACGGCGTGGGCTATCACCTGTACGTCGGCGAGGACCCCGGCGCGCCCGCCGGCACGGACGGCTCCATCCAGCCGCACGACATCCGCCAGACCTACGCCACCTTCATGAACAAGCTGTGGGCCGTTATGCACTACTACGACCCCGGGACCAAGCACCTGGTATTTGTCAGCGAATTTGGCTGGACCTCCGACCTGGGCGAAGACTACCAGGCCCGCCAGATCGGCATCGGCATGGACCTGCTCTCCGCTGACGACCGTGTGGCCATGGCCTCGCTGTTCTGCACGGAGGACTTCGACAAAAAATACGGGGTGTACGAGGAAGGCATGGGCCGCGCTAAAAAGGCGTTTACCGCCTATCAGAGCGTGATGCGGCAGCGCGCTCCCAACCGCAGCCCGCAGGTGAACTTCGACTCACTGGAAGGCCCGGTCGACGTGCCGGTCGTCACCGCGCCCGGCCAGACCCCCACCGGCGACAGCCTGCCCTGGTCGGTCGGCCCCGGCCTGATGAAGCACCCCGTCGAGCGGCGCGGCGTGATCCTGCTGCCGCCCTTCGATGATGGCCGCTGGGCGCGGGCCGTGCTCGACGCCGGTTATACCGGCCAGAGCGGCGTGACCGTCTGCTGGAGTCCGGGCGAGGCCGGCCTGACCATCGCCGGGGAACAGCGGTTTGTTTTTGTGGTGAATCCTGCCGAGTGGGCCACCCCCGATGGCTCGCTGGTGCCCTGGTTTTCGGCCCACACGCCGGGCGTGCTGGTCAAGGAGCAGACCTTTCTCAACCCGCAGGCGCTCACCACCTGGCTGCGCGAAAACCCCGATCCTTTCTCGGCGGCGGGTTAGGCGGCTGTAGGCGGCTGCCTATGACGTGGAGGGGCCGCGGTGCGCTGCGGCCTTTTTGATGTCAGGCGGTCGCGGTCGCTTACCGCCGGTACGTGCCGACCAATTGGCCCATCGCCAGGATGCGCCCGTCCATGGCCCCCATCACGTCCCGCTTGGAGGCGCCCGCTTGCAGCGGCAGCATCTGGCTCAGGGCGTAAATCTTGAAGTAGTAGCGGTGCGTATCACCCGGCGGTGGACACGGCCCGCCATACCCCATCTGCCGGAAGTCGTTCATGCCCTGCTGGCCGCCGGCCGGGGTGGAAGGCCCGTTCGGCACGCCGGCGGATAGACCCTGCGCCGCCGCTTCCAGATTGAAGACCACCCAGTGCGTCCAGATGCCCACCGGCGCGTCCGGGTCATCGCAGATCAGGGCGATGCTCTGCGTCCCGGCAGGCAGGGTTCGCCAGCGCAGTTCCGGCGAGCTGTTCGCCCCGTCGCAGGTGTGTATCTTCGGGATGGCGAAGTTGTGGTCGAAGGCCGGGCTGGACAGTTGGATGGTGGCCGGCGGCGGCTCGGAGACGTCGTCGACGGTCAGGGTGCGGCTGGGCAGGGGCACGGCCTGACGGGTCGGGGCGAGATGGGCCGGCGTGGGCGGGGGGCTGGGCGGCGGCAGTGGGCGAGGCGGGGCGGCTTTCGGCTGTTGCGCCCATTGCAGGACGACGTAGCGCACCAGGAAGTAACCGCCAAAAAACAGGATCACCGCCGGCACCGCCAGGAAGGCCATGTCGATGGTGAGCAGCCCGCCCAGCGCCGCCAGCAGCCCGGTCAGGATCAGCGGCCCGATCACCCAGCCGAAATTCTCCACCGCCCGGTTGGGGTACCACAGCACGAACAGTGTGACGAAGATGCCGCCCATGAACGTCGTGATCAGGATGCCGCTCACCAGGTGATCCGGCCAGCCGACGCGCAGTTGGATGATGGCCGCCGCCGCCGTGATCAAGCCGCCTGCCGGGATGATGGTCCACCACCAGCCGGTGTGCCCCAGCCGCCACACCTGCCGGATGTAGGTTCCCAGGAAGGGCAGGCCGATCAGGAAGGCGCCCCAGGCGATGTAATGTGACAGCCGGAAATCCAGCATGTAGCCCACGCCGAAAAACGCCGCCACGTTAAAGACGATGTAGCCCGCCCAGTAGGCCCAGTTCTGGCCGGGATTGGCCCAGGCGTACAGCGCGAATAACCCCGCCAGCACGACCAGTCCCCCGGCGATGGCCAGCAACTCCAACTGGCGCAGCCAGCCCAGGTACAGCACCAGCGTCAGCAGGCCCAGCACGATCAGCCCGATGCCGAGCAGCCAGGGGCCGGACGTGAAAGCCGGCGGTTTGTTTTGCCCGTTCGTCATGGCGTGTTTGTCCCTCAGCGATCGTTTGGCGTATTGTATGCCGTGGCGGGGACTTTGGCGAGTAGGCCCGATCAAAAAACGCCCGCCGGCAGCCTTCCCGGCGAGCGTATCGATCAGCCGCGAATGGGTGTTGCCCCGGCCCTCAGCCGGCGTGGGGCTTCGCCTGGCCGGTGATGATCAACGCCGCCTGGCCCATCAGGTGGCCGAGCACGATGGCGCTCAGACCAACCGAGACCAGCACCAGCAGCCAGCCGATGCACGGGATCAGCCCGACGATGGTCAGCGCGAAGAAGTACACGAACACGAAAATCACCAGCAGGATCAACGTCGAGAAGTGTTCCAGGGCACTCTGGAGGTTCTGGCCGATCTGCAGGAACTCGTTGAAGTCGCGGGTGCGGGCGTAGCGGCTGACGGCGGTCGTCAGCGGCAGCCAGATCACCGCCGCGTAGATCGCCCCGATCAGGCCCTGGCAGCAGCTCAGCGCCAGCGACAGCGTGAAGAAGCCGAAGCCCTCCGTGCCGCTGAACAGCAGGCCAAAGATGCCGCCGAAGATGCCGTTGATCACCAGGATCGGAATGTTGTAGACGAAGGCGGCGATGGCCACGACCAGGCCGGTGATCCAGCGCTCGGTGAACTGGTTGCCCAGGTCGTTCCAGTCCGGCATGGGATGCTCGACGTCATCGAGCATGTTGCGGATCAGGTCTATCGCCCAGCCGAGCACGGCCAGGTTGACGATGGGGATGATGCCGATCACCAGCGTGTAAACGACCTTGTTCTGCCAGCCCGGATCGTCGGTGGCGTAGGTAAAGGCGCGTCCGAGGTTCATAACAATCTCTCCTTGATATTCCACAATAATCGTTCAGGTTCACCCGGCGGCTGCGGGGCGTGTTTGTTACTTTACTCGGATCGTCCAAAATTGCTAATCCGCCCGACGATGCTTCCCGCGGTTTATTCGACTGGTCCGGCCTGCTGTGGGCGGTGCGCGATCAGGGCCAGCCGCAGCCGGGGCCGGGTCGCCAGGCCGTTGTGCACGGTCAGCGCCACGCCGTCCACCGTGCTCTTGACCTGCTGGAGCATGTCTTTGCCATCCAGGGTGACGACCTCGCCCAGCAGCTGCCCGTTGCGCACCGTATCGCCCGCTTCCACCTGCGGATACCACACGCCGGTGTGCGTCGCCAGGATCGGCTCGTGATCCAGGTAGATGGTGGGTGGGGCCGGTTTTTCGCCGGAGGCCATCTCCAGGTGGGTGAGCACGCTCAGGATGGTGCGCAGGTGCGCGGTGACCGCCGCTTCGTCGGCCTGGTGACGGCTGCCCGCCTGCGAGACCAGCAGCGCCGTATTATCGGTCGTGGCCGTATGGACCGGCTCCCAGCTTACCGGCGGGCGCAGCAGGCTCAACTGGGTCCCGGACTGCTCCAGCAACCGCCGGTTGTCCGCGTTGATCTGCGCGTCGTCGCCCTGGTAAGTCCAGGTGTAGGGCACGCTCGCTTCGCACACGTTGGCCGTGTGCAGGTCGATCCACACGTCCGCCGCCCGGATGAAATTGTGCTGGATGAAATAGGCCAGCCGCTGCGTCGGTTTGCCTTCCAGGTCGCCGGGGAACACGTGTTTGAGGAACAGGCCGTCGAGCGGGTTCTGGCTGCGCTGCGCTTCGAAGCTCAGCGGGTCCAGGATCGGGCAGACCATCACCCGTCCCGCCAACTGCGCCGGGTCCAGCGTATCGATCAGCCGCAGCGCGGCCTCGATCCCGGCGTCCTCGTCGCCGTCCATGCCGGAGGTGACCAGCACCACCGGGTCGGGGGCCGTGCCGTTGATCAAAGCGATGGGGAATTCCACGTGCGCCACGCCCACGTCTACCGGGAACACGCCGCGTTGCACGTCGGCGGCCCCGACCTTCAACGGGCCAAGCTGCCAGGTCTGTCCACTCATGGGTCGTCTCCATAGAATGAATCCGGGTCACTCATAACAAGGGGTATTATAGCAGGTCCGGCGGGGGATGTTGAGCGGGTGCTTTCGATCTACAATACAGGGGTGTGGTCGTTGCGCTGGAAAGGTGAGAAAACCCATGGAAACGCTCAAAGCCGCCCTGGCGGAGGCCGGCATGGATGTCAGGTCGCTGCGGGAACGCTGGCCGGGCGATACCGGCCCGATTTACAGCCTGGCCGTGCCCGGCGCCGAGGCGATCGCGCGCTGGCGGCAGGCGCGTGCCCTGGTCGACCGGACCGGGCACTGGCCGGTGCTGCTCGGCCCGGAGCGCAGTCTCCAGCCCCTGTCGGAAGTACTGTCCTTCGCGGGCGACCAGCGCACGGCGGACCTGCTGGCCGACGCGTTGGCACTCGACGTGCCAGCGTGGCTGCAAGACTCGCTGGCCGAAAGGTTCGAGGATGACGAGGACGACTCGCTGGAGGATATGCGCGACCCCGACGCCTGGAACTACCCGGTCGCGCCCACCGATACCTTCGTCGTGCCCATCAATCTCCTGACCGGCGAGCTGTACCCGGCGGTTCACCTGGCCCTGCTGCCCACCACCGTCAGCTGGCAGACGCCGCTCCTGCTGCGCTTTGGCGGCTGGAATTACTGCCCCACTAGCGAGGAGCACGCCGCCATCTTCCGCCATTGGGAGGCGCGCTACGGCGCGGAAGTCGTCGCCCTGACCCACGACACGGTCGAGATGGCCGCCGCCCGCCCGCCGACCGACCGCGACTCGGCCATCGCCCTGGCGATCGAGCAGTACGCCTACTGCCCGGATATCGTCGAGCAGGGCACCGGCAGCATCGACCTGCTGGCGGCGGGCCTGCTCGACGGCGCCACGTGGTTCTTCTGGTGGGATTGAGAGTGGGGACAAGCCACACCATCTCCCCGGTAATGGTGCGCCCGACAAAATAAAATCCGTCGAGAGCCAGTTTGACTTCCGCCTGGATGCGCTGCGCCTCGCGCGAGCCTGGAATCCCAACGCCGCCAGCGGGCCGGATGATTCCGGTTCGTGGCGGCGTTGGGTGGGTTCAGACCAGAACCTAGATCTTGACGACCTGGG
>DAOUEM010000459.1:0-10929 GCA_034430555.1 Anaerolineae bacterium
ATTCCCGCGCGACCCGTGACAGGCGTAACATCGTCGTAAAATGCAGGGCGGCATGGGCCACGGACCCATCCGGCAGCACCACACCGCCCCGCGTTACCCCGGTTTGAACGGCGATTTTACTCAGCCCGTGTACCTGCGACGGCAAATGCTCCCGGAACCTGCTCAGGAAAGCCCGCAGTTCCTCCACGGTAGAATTATGCCCGCCGACATCACCGATCACGCCGCCGATCGAGACCGCCACCCCTGCCGGCTGGTGCTGCCGGAGAAACGCGGTGAGTTCCACCGCCAGTCGGAATCTCACCGGCAGCCCATGCCTGATACAGGTCCTGAAGCGTGTCAGGATAAATCCCTGACTCCGCGGCCAAACCACCGGGCTGCCTTCTTTTGCTGAGCCTCGCCAAAAACGGCCGCGTACACCACCCGGTCAATGACATCTTCTCGCAGCTTTTTTCGTCACGGATCAGTAACTTCGGCCCCGCCGACACGCCATAAACAGCCATGTCTGGGGCCAGGATATGCGCTAAGTCTGTTTCCATGATTGTTCAAATTCCATAACCCGTCAGTACTATTTCCATGACGTAACGGCAAGCTACTGTCCAATCTATTGTACCAACCGCTCCAACAAACACACGTATCTACCAGATATTCCGACCCATATTGATGTTTTTGTAGAGCCAGCTTTGTGGTACTATTTACCCTGGCCTCAATTATCGTAACAGCCAAATACCCACAAAGCTACGGCTTTTACACCAAGGAGAACCCCCTATGCGTATTGCCGTTCTAACGGGGGGAGGGGACGTTCCAGGCCTCAACCCCGCAATCAAAGCGATCGTAAACCGCGCCATTGACAATGGTTATGACGTCCTCGGCCTGCGCCGTGGATGGGCCAGTCTGCTGGATTACGATCTGAGCAACCCTGCTGAGGAGAACTACCGCTGTGTGATCCCGCTGGATAAGCAGGCGGTTCGCCGCGTCGACCGCAGCGGCGGCACCTTTCTTCATACGTCACGGACGAACCCAGGCCGCGTCAAGCCGAGCGATATCCCCGATCTTCTGCGTGAAGAGGGGAAAGTGTATGAGGAAAAGAACGACTTCACAGTCCATGTGTTGAAGGTCATCGAGAAGCTGGGCATCGACTGCCTGATCCCCATCGGCGGTGATGATACCCTGAGCTACGGCGAACGGCTGCATAACGAAGGCGTTCGCGTCATCGCCATCCCCAAAACGATGGATAACGATGTCTATGGCACCGATTACTGCATTGGTTTTTCCACTGCGGTGACCCGCAGCGTGGAATTCATCCATAACCTGCGTACGGCCGCCGGTTCACACGAGCGTATCGCGGTGATCGAGCTGTTTGGCCGCAACTCCGGTGAGACCTCGTTGATATCGGCTTATCTGGCCGGCGTCGACCGCGCCCTGATATCTGAAGTTCCTTTTGATATAGAGAAGCTGGCCAAACTGCTGCTCGAGGACAAGGTCAATAATCCCAGCAACTATGCCATGGTCACCATCTCCGAAGGCGCGTATCCCAGTGGCGGGGCAGTGATGGAACGCGGTGAGGCCGACTCCTACGGCCACCGCAAGCTGGGTGGTATCGGGGAATGGGTGGGCGAGCAATTACAGGACATCACCGGCCAGCGCATCCTTTACCAGAAGGTCGGCTACCTGATGCGCAGCGGCGCGCCGGACTCGCTGGACCTGATGGTCGCGGCCAACTACGCGCAGATGGCGATGGGCCTGGTGGAGCGCGGCGAATCGGGCCGGCTGGTATGCCTGCAGCGTGGGGTTTACAGCGACATTCCGATCTCGACGCTGTCGCAGGGCCTCAAGCGCGTCAACGTGCCGGAGTTGTACGATTCCGATAACTACCGGCCACAGGTGCGCCACGTGTTCGGGATGCCGATGTTCCTGACATAAGCTGGCAGCCTGAACAAATATCGCCAGGAAGCCGCAGGCCGTACAGGTCTTCCTGGCGATTTTGATTCTGGTGGGACGGTCAGCACCAGCCGCCTCAGACTTTTCTCGTCACCTTGAATTGGATAGGCATCCCCAGCATCAGCAGGGTCTGGGCGTGGATGGCCGGTAATGCCAGCACCACCAGCGTTAGGAATGGCAGCAGCGGAAAGCTGATGGCGGTCATGAGGATTTCCCGGAAGGACCAGGGACGCGGGCGCGGCGGCCGCAGCCGCATATCCAAAAACCAGAAGACAAAGCCCAACACCGAAACCACGGCCAGCGAAATCTGCAAGAGCAAAAACGGCCAGGTATTCAGCTCCGCGAAAAACAACTCCGGATACAATACCAGCACTAGCTGCGATCCCACGGTCATGATGACCCAGCCCGCCCCGGCCAGGATGATATCGTGTGCCACACGGAAAAACATCCGCAGACCGCGCCAGATCGGCATCTCCGGGTGCTCGACGATCCGCGCCAGGGTATATCCAACCTCCTTGGAACCCCAGGCGTGACGCAGGGACTGCTGGTAGCGGTTCTTCAGGCTGTCCCACAACCCGTTGCCCCCGGTCGCTTCGCCGGAAAACGGCAAAAACACCGGCACCAGCCGGACTTCACCCCCACGCTGGAAAAACGCTTTGATGAACATATGCCACTCGTCGGCGATCACATCTGAATCCCAGTGGCCGACGCTGTCCAGCAGGCGCAGACTCAATGAATATGACGACATCGGCAGGGCGATCCAGCGCGGTGCGGCCAGATAGGCCAGCTCCCAGGTAGACGAATAGGCGTGAACCAGCGCCATCGTCGGGTTGATGTCCCAGATATTGTTGTGGTAGCGGATCGGCCCCTGCCAGAAGCGCAGGTAGCGACCGGGGTCCAGCGCATAAAGCGTGGTCAGGCAGGCGAAATACTTGGGGTGCCAGATGGTATCGGCGTCCATGGTGGTGACCATGATACGGTCGATATCGAAACCTTTTTGATCGACCAGTCGGCGCTTGATCCAGCGGGCAGCCCAGGCCTCATTGGCCGACTTGCACTGCATCTCGCCCGGCAGGCCTTTCGGATGAATGGTGAAATAGAGATGGGCAAAGGCAGATCGGTACTCGTCCCGCAGTTGTTCTGCCTTGGACTGGGCACTCGGGTCGGCGCCTTCCATCGCCAGCACAATCGTCATCTGGCGGGCCGCGTTCTCCTGGCGGCTTAACGCCGCCAACGTACGCCGCATAACGGACAGCGGCTCCTGATAGTTGGGGATTATCACGACATGATGCACCTGATCGCGCGACAAACTCTCCGGGGACGCATACCGCTCATACTCGGCGCGCCAGTCGATTTGCGCCCATTGGCGGATGCGCCTCAGCCCCATAAAATTCGCCCAGGCACCGAGCACAAACCGCACCGCCGTATAAAAGGCCAGCAGCCCGGCCACCGCCACCGCCACTCGGGGAAAGATCACCGCGCAAGCCACGATCAACAGCAGCGACAGCCAGGCCAGGAATCCCGGAATACCGTCCAAAACCTGTTCGGGAATAGCCGGCGGTGGCGATCCGCTCCAAATCGATCGCCCCACCCCAAATTGCACGCTGTTCCGTCGATTACCGCGAGATCGGTATGGCATGAATCCAATCGTCCTGGCACGCCTTGCACGCCCCCTATGACCAGGCAAGTCAAGCGCGCAGAAAACGCTCCTGACGGCCCTGCGCGCGAGATTGGTTGGGTTAACCACAGGGGAGGCGAGATTATAGCAGAAATCGCCCCAACGCAAGCTGCCGGCTACACTGTTCTCCCCTTTTAAGGGATGCGCATCTCCAGCACCAACTGCGGCGCGGTAAAGGTTACGTCGTCAATGGCGTTGTCGTCATCCGATCCCAGCGGGAAAACCAACCTGAACTGAAGCCTTAGCTCGCCGTTCTGCAAGGTGGTCAGCGCGACCTGGGTGACATCGAGCGGTGCGGACGGGCAGGCGGTGGCCGCCCCTACCTGCACGGGCGAGTCCGGCTCCGCGAAGTCCGCCGCCTCGAGCGTGCCGTACGCGTCCACCCAGACGCCCAACGATCCCAGGTCCTCGAAGGGGTCACCGTTTAACGTGCATTCCCCTAACAGCAGCGAAGCCGCCACCAGCGAATCCGCAGTGACCGCCTGAGGAAGCGCGAAACTTAAAAAGGCCTGATAACTGCCATTACGCGCATCATCACCAGGGAACACCTGGCGGAAGGTACTTCCCCCATCGCTCACAGACCCCGAATGCTGCGCCTCCAGTGTCACCGGGATTTGCCGCGTATTTTCAAGCACGGCCATCGTCAGGCGCAGTTCAAAACTGCCGCTGCTGGTCCCTTCCGCGCCCCGGAAACGCGTGGCGACAATCGTATAAACACCGGTAGCCGGTAGCCGGAAATTCGCAATGCGGGAGTCGGTATCCGTCTCCGCACCTGTCGCATCGTCATTAAAGGCAAGCTGGTTACCGGATGCATCCTGAAGCATAAGAAACGAATCCAGGTCGCCGTCGATCTGGCTCAGTTCGATGGTGACGGGATCGCCCTGCTCACCTTCGAACGTATACAGTCGCTCGTAGCGCCGGTCATTGATGTCTCCGGTCACGGCATCGCCATAAACCAGCGCTTGAGGCGCGAATAACAGCGCGTCCACCGGATCCGTGCTGAACAACTCCAGCGCGATCTCAAATACTCCGCCGATCGGACCGGGCGCTACCGGAGACCGCCCGGCCAGGATGGTATAGGTGCCAGTGCCCGGCAGCAAAAAGCGATCAAGGCGGGCATCGGTGGCTGTCTCACCAGATGGGTTGTCTTCATTGGCGCCAAGCTGGACTCCTCCCGGCCCCAACAAGGTCAGATGAGGGTCGAGGTCACCCGTAATTCGCCTCATGTCGATCACGACCACGTCATCGGCGCCGCCGGGGAAACTGTAACGGACCTCGGCCCGGTCGGCGGTGATCATCCCGCGCGTCGATCCGCCGTACACCAGCGTCCCCAACGTTTGCTCGGCTGCCGCACCGCTGATCACCAAGTCCAGGGTCAGGGTGTAACCGCCCTCGGTGAGGCCGGTTGCGCCCTGGTAACGGGTAGCAACGATGGCATACGAGCCATCCGCGGGCAACGCGAACTGCTCGATCTGCGAATCGGTTGAGACATCCACGAACGCGGCATCATCGTTAACCGCGACTTCACTGCCTGCGGCGTCCAACAGCGACAGGTAAGTGTCCAGGTCATCGCTGCCGCGACGCATCGTCACCGTGATTAAGTCGCCCTGCCGGCCATCAAAAGTGTAAAAAGCTTCAAAGCCGGCGGCGCTGATCACACCGGTTACGCCTTCGCCGTAGCGGATCGGTCGCGGCGCCGAGGGATTCTGCCCCACCGCAGACGCCAGGACATCGGTCTCAAACCGGTCGAAAGCAAAGGTAATTTCGTACTGCTGACCCACCTCCAGGACGGCTGTATCTTCCAGCAGGGCGGCTTGATCACCCAGGAGGACCGAGATCGTCACCTCCAGGGGGGCCTCATTGCCACAGGCGGCCTGGTAGCGGGCAAACACGGCATAGTCGCCAGACTGTGCCGCGCCGACCGGCCAGGTTACCCGCTCTTCGACATCGGTGACGGCTATGTCACAGGTGCCGTTGGCATCGGCAGAAAGCGCACCCCCGGCCGGCGACTGCGGCAGCGCCCGGCTGACAAAGGCTCCGCCCGGCTCCAACACCCCCAGGTCAACGTTTCCGGTCGTCGCCCAGGTCAGCACGATCGTCAGCGGTTCAGAGTCGGCAGACGGCCGCGGGGTGGCAGTGGCGGTCGGAGTTGGCGTATCGGTAGGGATTGGCGTTTCGGTTGGTGTATCACTCGGCATAGGCGTGTCGGTCACGGTTGGCGTGGCGCTGGGCAGCGGCGTGGGCGAAGGGCCTTGCGTCGGCGGGACACGCGTGGGCAAAACAGCGGCCAGGCGCGGCGTGGCCGTCGGACTGGGAGCCGGCGGCGCACCATCCGGCCCACAGGCTGCCAGCAGCAGTATAACCGCCAGAATCACGATCCACCCCGCCCAATGACGACTTTTCGCTTTCATCCGCTCCCTCCCAAGATGCCAGGCCCGGTGCACCCGATTGTCTGAGCCTGCAGTCACAGCGCCTTCATTGTATAAGTGGCCGGGGGTTATCGCGAGTCGGCGCGGAAGCCCACCAACCGGTGGGCAAACGCCCGGGCAAAACGTCGCGCCGGTATTTCGGCGCGCGCCTGCAAGTCCACATAACGCCCCGACGGATTATGCAGCAGCACATGGTGAGGGCGACCGGCCTTCCAATGAAAGCCGTACACCAGCACCATGTGCCCACCATAGCGGCGCAGGCGTCCGTGCTCGCCAAGCTCCGGGGTGACCGACGGCGTGACCAACCAGCCCTCATGGACCAGCCGGCAGACTTCCGCCAGGGACGCATAACTGCGCCCTATGGTCTGCAGGCCATAATCCGCGGCCAGGGCGACAATCGCGTGATAGAACCAGCCCTCATCAACCAGCCGGCCGGATTCATCATACGCCCGGTAACCATCGTAGCTGAGGCCTTGCTGGACCAATTCCCAGAGTGTCACCGCCCGGCCAGGTTCGAACGTGGTGATGGCCATCTTGAGGCAGGCCAGGGCGCAAGACCGCCGCGCCCAGAAGTCGTAGGTGTCCGGGTCCGGCGCGCCAAACGACTCCCAGACAGGATCGTCCCGCCCGTGAAAGCCCTCGTGAATGTAGCCATGGATAAACTGAGGGCTGGCAAACTGCGCCACGTAGGGCACGTCCCATGGAACTGTGTACACGCCATCCGCCAATCCGGCCAGGGCACACCGGGAGGTCCAGGCACTGCGCTGGACCAGCAGCGGGTCCAGCAGGCGATGAGCCAGGTTTTTGCTTCATTGCCGGCAGGATGGCACGGGACTCCTCGCGGCGCTTTGCCCTACTTCTTCAACCCCTTGACGCCGCCCTTAAGCCCCTTAGCCGCCGCGTGGGCCACTAACCCGGTGCGGAAGTTGTAGCGGGTCTGGCGCTTCTGGCGATGGGCTTCCTGAGCCAGGCGGAGAAGCTCGTCCACCAGATGGCCCGCCGTTAACCCGTCCGGCTCCCAGAGGTAAAAGGCCAGCGAGCCGGGCATGGTGTTGATCTCGTTGACGTAAAACTCGCCGGCTTCCTCACGCACCAGGAAGTCCACGCGCGCGATTCCCCGCCCACCAATGGCCTTGAAGGAATCGATGGCCATCTGCTGAAGGCGTGCCGTCAGGTCGTCGTCGATGGGAGCGGGAATCTGCCGTTCGGCGCCCTTCATGCCCCCGCCCTCTCGCATGTACTTCTCTTCGTAGGTCAGGAACTCCTCAAATGAAATCGGTTGTTCACAGACCGAGGCGCGAATGTCTTCGTCATTACCAAGCACCGAGCAGTTGATCTCAATCGCGCCATCCATCGCCGGCTCGATCAAAATACGCTGGTCGAAATTGGCCGCCACGTCCAGGTGATTGCCCAGCGCTTCGCGGTCTGCCACACGTGCAATGCCGATGCTCGAGCCCAGCGTGGCCGGTTTGACAAACACGGGGTAAGGCAACGCCGCTTCGATCCGGTCCAGCGCAGCTTCCCGGTTTTCGATCCAGGCCGCTCGGGTGAGGGTCAGGCCGCCCAGCACGGGGATATCATGCTGGGCCAGCACCGTCTTACACATCGGCTTGTCGATGGCGATGGCCGAGGCCATCACGCCACAGCCCACGTACGGCAGATCGACCAGCTCGAACAGCCCTTGCAACGTGCCATCCTCGCCGTGCGCACCGTGGATCACCGGGAAGAGTACGTCCAGCTTACGCAGGCTGTTGCGCCCGACCAACCCTGATATCGGCGGGACGATCAGTCCCTTAAAGGCTGTACTGGCGCTGAGCGTTGCTTCCTTGATGCCCAGCATTTCGCTTACCTGGTCATTCTGAAAGCTGCCGATGTCGCGCAGCGGATCGCCGACCAGCCAGGCGCCGTCGCGATCGATGTAGATCGGCTCGACATCATAGCGGTTCTTATCCAGAGCATGCATAACCTGGTACCCGGTGACGATAGAGACATCATGCTCCACCGACCGACCACCAAATATCACGCCAACCGTAGTTTTTTTGCCATTGCTCATCGCCAGATAAGCCTCCTGTTGTTTATAGTTAATGTCAGCCGCCCGGCCAGCCAGCAGCACTGACTGTTAAAGTCATGCCACACAAGACAGGGGCCAGGGTGTATCAATCATAGGTATGTATCAGGCAGGTCATTCAAAAACAGGACGGTGTCACCCGGCCTGGCGTTTTCCCGCAGCCAGGCCACCGACTCGGCATGCGTGTCAAAGACGTGCAGCCTCGCCGGATCGAACGTGGTCGCGGCTACCCCCTCCGCAATCGGGCGCGTTTGTGCGGCACCCACCAGCACGATATCGGTGGCGTAGGCGGTGGCCAGGGCGCCCAGCTTGCGGTTTTCCTCGTCCTGCAGTTCGCCCAACTCGACCATGCCCGGCGTGATCAAGATGCGCCGCCCTCCCTGGTGCAGGCCGAGCACGTGCAGCGCGCCGGCGGCCCCCACCGGATTGGCGCTATAGGCGTCATCCAGGATCGTCAGCCCGCCGGGATGCACCCTGCGCTGCAAACGGTGCTCGAACGGTTCCAGCCCGGCCACGCGCAGCGCGATCTCACCCAGCGGCAGACCAATGTACCGCGCCGCAGCCGCCGCCAGCAGAATATTGGTCACATTGTGGAGGCCGTACAACGGCGCATGGAAAGGCCTCGCCTCACCGCTGGTCGTCTCCACCACGGTGAAGCTCAGGCCCTCGAGCGTCTCCCGCACGTCCTGGGCGATCAGGTTGGCGCCCGCAGCCCCCTCACGGCTGACCAGCAGACACGTCCCCACCCCGGCGCGATCGGCCATCGCCCGCACATGGTCATCGTCGGCATTGAGGACGGCCACCCCGGCCGGCGGCAGCGCCGCGACAATCTCAAACTTGGCGTTGGCGACCGCCGCTATCGATCCGAACCGCTCCAGGTGCTGCGGCCCGACTGCCGTCACCAGGCTGATCCGGGGCCGGGCGAGATCGCATATCTCCGCGATCTCGCCCTCGACGTAAGCGCCCATCTCCACGATAAAATAGTCGAGCGCCTCCAGGTCACTAAGCTGGGTATTAATGGCCAGCGTGACGCCCATTAGCGTATTGTAACTCTTGGGCGTGGCCACCACGTCGTAGCGTCCGCCGAGAATGTGCGCCAGGTAGTGCTTGGTGCTCGTCTTGCCGTAGCTGCCAGTGATGCCGATCACCGAGGGTGCCAGCCGCCGCAGGATACGCCGCGCTTTGGCCAGATACAGGCGGCGCATTACCGCCTCGACCGGGGCGGCCAACCCGTTGCCACCGATCAAAAACAGTGGCGCCAGCAGGTAGAGCAGCAGGCCGGCTGCCATGGTGAACACATAGGCCGAACCCATGTCGGTCACCAACAAAGAATCGACCAGCCAGGCTGCCAATATGGTCGCCACCCCAAATAACAGAACAGACGCCGCCAGCAAACGCAGGGCGCGCTGGGTGCGTATAAACTGCTTCTTGACCTCTTTCTCACGCGTTGGCCAGACGGCGACCAGCCCGGCAGCCAGGCCTATGCCGGTCAGGACGACCTCTTGCTGCCGGACCAGCAGCATACCGATCACCAGGGCAACCACAACCACCGTCAGCGGCCGCTGCCAGCCCTTCCGGCGGAAGTTCGTCAACCACCAGCGCCAGAAACGCCCGCTCTGGTATTCCTCGATCTGGAAGAAGCGGGCCTGCCGGTACAGGCGCAGCAAGCCGCCGCTAAACCAAAGAACCGCCACAGTTACATGCATATCTATCGTTTCAGGCCTCGCCGGAATCCTGGGAGAAAAAATGATGCACGATGCGCACATAATCCGGCAGGCGTTCCAGATAGCTGAAGTGCCCGGCCCCCTCAAAGACGACCAGCCCGGCATCAGGAATAGCCTGCTCAAGCTGCCGGCCCTGCCACAATGGCGTATCATCATCACGGTCGCCCCAGATCAAGAGCGTGGGACGGCTGACACGAGCGGCATAAGGCAGCAAGTCCTGCTCTATCACTTTGACAAAGGTCTCCTGCAAAAGGCCGGCCTCCAGGTAATCGGTCGCGCCAAGCTGCTTATAAGCTTTGCGCCGCAGCGGCTCGTAAAGCCTGTTCAAGCCCGGCAGCTTAAATACCGACTTGGCCGCTTTGACCAGCTTATCACGCGCCGGGTTGTCCGGTGGGCGGACGCCAGCGCTGTTGGCCAGCACGATTTTGTCCACCCGGTCGGCGTGCTCCGCCCCCAGGATCAGGCAAACGCGCCCGCCGAAAGAGTGCCCCAGCAGATGCACCCGCGTTAGGTTCTGGACGTCCAGGTAGTCCAGCACAAAAGTCGCGTATTCCGGGACGCCCCACGGCTCCGGTGGGGGGTCGGAGCCGCCAAAACCAGGGAAGGCGATCACGTGGGTCGTGTAACCGTGCCGCTGGAGCTGCTGCGCCACCGGCCAGAAGCTCTCTACACTGCCGCCCCAGCCATGCAGCGCCAATACGGGTGTAGGTCCATTGCCACAGACTGCGTAGGCGGTCTTGAGTCCCGACACGGTCATTGTTGACACGCTGACATCATTCATAAAACCCGCCGTGTTACTCCTGGTGCCGATCAAACACCCCCGTGAGGCTTCAATGCGCCGTCAGTCACCCTGGGCTGCGTAACAATCCCGAACCGCACCCGGTCGGGGGACCGCGCCCGGTCGGGGGACCGGGGCAGGATTATATCACATTATTGACCCGTTCCGGCCCGGGCCGAATTGCCTCACATAAAATCTAACTTTGCGAACATACGTTGCCTCATTGAGAATCTAACCGAACTGGCAAAAACCAGAAAGCGGAAAGGTCTCAATGACACCACAAGCGAAACGCGAACTGCTCGCCGCCCTCCGTC
>DAOUEM010000460.1:0-7198 GCA_034430555.1 Anaerolineae bacterium
GATGAGTAAGCGTTGCAACTCTGACCAACCTCAATCAACTGGCTCACTGGTTCTGAGACACTCCCGAATTCTAATCCCACCCAATGAGCTATAACAAAGCAGGACCTCCGACAGTGGAGGTCCTGCTGATGTGATCCAGTCTATAGACTAACCCTTACCTGATGTAGACACACTGGTTAGGACCAAACAGCCGATGGCCCTGCTTCACCTGTACTGACACATCGTCGACAGTCACAGGTACCCCACTTCCGTTCGATAGGACATCGATCTCCAGCAGGATAGCCGGCCAGATGCTGGGGGTCCTGGCGCGTAACACAAAGTCATTACCCAGGGCAAGATTGGCCGGCACCGGGAAGACGCACTGTACCTGCTCGCCTGCGTTCTCAGCATTCTGCAGCGAGACGACTACCGTTTGCGTTACGGGACTGGCATTGCCCAACGACAGCTCAACCTCGAAGGGTGTGAAGCTGGGCGCCGAGTAAGGCATTTCCTGTGTGAGCGCACTGCCATCAGTGAGGCGCAAAACCTCTTCAACGACTTCAGCAGAACCCAACGGCTGCCAGTATTCAAGCACATCCGCAAAGTCACCGTTGCGTACCAGGTTCTGGTTAGAGGGAACCCACGGATTCTGGATGACCAGCAAAGAAGCCCCTGCTGAACAACCATCCGTCACGAACGGCTCGTACACAACGAAATGACCGACCGCATCGCCAGAACCAGGCCCTGCTCCGGAGGGGCCATCGGCAGCGCCCCACCAGTTGTAGGCCGCATCGGTGGTCGCATGTCGCGTGCCGTAGACGCTCGCCCCGATGCCCTGGTTCGTAACGAAGCAGCTGTCACGCACCCCGGCCGCCCCTTGGTTGTAGATGGCGTTGCCTTGCCTCTGCGACGTATTGCCGGTGAACGTGCTATCGGTGACCACCAGGCCGCCCCGGTGATCGCTGTATATCGCACCACCCTCACGCCTGGAGGTGTTTAACGTGAACGTACTCAGCCTCAGCTCAACCACGCCCCAGCCGTTGTAGAGGGCGCCACCGCGCCGGTCCGCATGGTTGCCGCCAAAGTCTGTATCGGAACTGACGACCGTACCCGTGCTGTTATAGATGCCGCCACCGTCCAGCCGCGCCTGGTTTTCAATGATCGTGCTGCCCGTGAGGTCCAGGACCGCATGCCTGCCACTGGTGTACACGGCCCCACCCCAGCGCGCGCTGTTCTCCTCGAGGATTGTGTTCTCAACCACCACGCTCACACGGTTGTAGATAGCGCCACCGCGCCAGCCGGCCTGGTTGGCGATGAGGCTGCTGTCCACCACGACCAGGTGGCCGGTGTTGTACACCGCCCCTCCTGCCAGACGCGCTTCGTTGTGATAAAGCCTGGTGTTTGTCAAACGGACGCTGCCCCGGTTGTAGATGGCGCCGCCGCTGAACACCGGCCAGGTCCCACCGCCGCTTAGCGTGAGATTCTCCAGTGTCAGGTTGCCCTGGGGAGCCACGTAGAAGAAGCGGAAGGCGCGCGTACGGTGTTCGCGCGTGATGGTCGCGTTGTTGCCGATCACCCGGAGATCGCCGGTGATGGCGGGCAGGCCATTCCGGCCATATGAGTAGTTGTTGACCCGCCGCAGGTTGTAGATGCCGCCGGCTGCCAGGCAGATCGTCCCTTCGCCATCGGCGTTGACCTGATGGATGGCGGCGACCAGCCCGTCGACATCACCGTTGGCCACCTGGATGCAGGAAGGCACGAGGGCCAGACCAATCACCACCGGATCGTGATCGGACGCGCGATAGGGATCGGGGTTGTAGAAGTCTGTCACCTGATCGGGGGACTTGAACTCGGTGTTGTAGTCCAGAACGCTCGGTTCATCCGCATTGATATGCCACTCGGTCACCCCGGTCACCTGAGGTGTCAGGCCAGGGCTGGACAGTGCATGATCGAGATAGCCGGTCTCGCCAAAGAAAACGTAGGAGTAAGCGGCGGTGTTGCCCACCAGGCTCTCCACCAGGTTGGTGTAACCGGCGCCTTCGATGGCGGCCACCGGGTCTTCCTGGGCATAGGCGTTCAGATCGCCGATGATCAGGAAGTCTTCATCGCCGCTGCCGGTTGGATCGGTCGCCAGCCAGTTCATCAATGCCTGGGCGGCGCTGGTACGAGTGAGATTGCAGTTGCCCTGCCCATCACCCGTATCCGGATCACCGATATCATCGCAGGCCGAACCCTTCGACTTCAGATGGTTGACCGCGACCGTAAACACACCACTTGTCGCGTTCTCTTCAAAGGTCTGGGCCAGCACCGGACGGTTCAGGGTATCGATAAAGGTGGGGTCCACGGACGAGTCGAGCACCGCAAACGTTCCGACCGGCGTCACGTTGGCCGGCTGGTAAATCAGCCCAACCTTGATCGCATCGGTGCCGATCGTGCCTGTATCGATGTAGGCGTAGGTCCCGGCACCTGCCACCGCGTTCAGGCCATCCACCAGGTCTTGCAGCGAGGTCGTGGCGTTGTTCTCCAGCTCGATCAAACCAACCACGTCCGCGTCGAGGGCCAGCAGGGCTTCGATGATCTTAGCCCGCTGTCGCTCAAACTCTGCCACGCTGTCCGCTCCACGGCAGTCCAGGTTGGCGTCGGGACCACAGATAGCCGCGCCAGTATCGATCGTCGTGAAGTAGTTCAACACGTTGAAGCTGGCGACGCGCAGACTTCCACCAACGCTGTTGGGCACGCTGGTGCGAGGATTGGCACTCACAAAGGTCGGGGGCGCTGTCGGCTGCACCCGATACTCATCATAATTGTAGTTCAACACACCGGTCAGGTTAGCGACCGTATCCCCGCCCCGCAGCGTGTTCAGCGCACTCAGCTCCGGAGACGGATGGATGACCGGATCGGGATTCTGAGCAGTTAAGCCGTCATCCAGTAGGATGCGATTAAGGCTGTTGGCTGCCTGGTAGGCATTGGCATCTGGCCCCGGCGATACCATCTGTGTCGCCTGGAACAAACGCCCGTTGGACAGGACCACCTCGCCGTAACGTCCCAGGTTGAAGTTCTCAGAGACGGTCAGCGATTGCGGCAGCGTGACGGCCATACCTTCGAAGCGCTCCAGGAAGCTGGCATCGGCCACCGGCAGGCTGACGATCGCGGAACTGGCCGGAGCGGTGCCTTCACAGATGTCGACGGCAGAGACATTGGCCAGTTCTGTCAGATCGTAGTACTCGACGACTTGGCCGGTAACGGCCACCCGCTCACCCGCTGCTACGTCGGCAGCGCCCGGCGCGTAGACAAAGATACCCTCTGACGTCAACAGGTCTCCATCGGTATCTGTGTCCTCTTCCTGGACGAAAAAGCCGTTCAACTCGCCGCTGTCCGGCTCACCGTTATTCTGGAAGTCACCCACCACCACACCCTGGATCGTCACCTCCAGACCAACCAGCGGGCTGGCCGCGCCCGCCCCCTGTATCGTGCTGATCAACGTGGGGGTCACGTCACAGGCTGACGGCGGAACAGAGCAGTTGGTGCTGGCTTCGACGTTCGCTTCGCCCGGCGTGGTGCAGCGGAGACTGAAATCGACATTGTTCTGATCGGTGTCGATGCCATCGGGGAAGCGGGAAATGCCCACCTCCGGCTCGCTGGAATTATCGACCAGACCCGTGCCTGAGCCTTCGGTATACGGCGCAGCAGTGTCACCTTCGTAACTCACGGCGTCGATCACCTGGCCATCAAAGACAAGTGCTACAGCGTCGGGGGCGCCGTTCTGGATCAGGTTGCTGTCGGGTGACACATCCAGGTCGCACGGCTGCACGATCGAAGCATCACCGCACACCACATAATAAGCGTCGGGGGCCAGGATGAAGTTCGGCAGGTCGATTGTATTGTAGACAGCTGCGCCAGTACCGTTCACCAGCTGGAGCGAGTAATCGTCAAGATTCACCGGCACGGTATCGGCGTTCTTGAGTTCGATGAACTCAGCGGTGTCCGTGCTCGGCTGGTCGTAGTCGATTTCATTGATCACCAGGTTGGCCGCGGCTGCAGAGACAGCCTGGTTCTCGGCGCCGGGCGTGTTCAGTGCTTCACCTACGATGGGTGTGCCGACGAAACCCGGCAGACCTTCGCCATCGAAGTCGTTTCGTAACCAGTCACCGGGGGTATCCGTATCGGTTCCGTTGGGAATACGGGAAGCCCCACCGGGTACGAAACTGATGCCATCGAAGTCCGCCTTCAAAACCGTGCTGGCATAGGTTCGGTCATTCACTCCCCCATCCTTCACGGCGATACTATCCACGAGCCGAGTCCAGGGTTTGGTCTCGAATTGCCCGTTGTTATCGCTATCGAGATCGTCGCCGGAGCTGCCCGTAAAGCCTTCCACCAGCAGCAGCGTGACCGTGCCGTTCTCAACCTGGTTGTTGAGAAAGCCAGTCGTCCAGTAGCCGTTGGCGTCGGCGGTACCAACCGTGAAGACGTTATCAATCACGCCAGTGCTCGTGTCGTCGCCGTCGATTTCAAGCACCGAAAAAGCGCTGTAGTCGGTACTTGCATCACCCCATACTTCAATAAACTCGTGGGTATCGGTGCCAACATGATTAGACACAAACTCATTGATCACCGGATCGGTCGGCCCCGACGAGCCAGCGAACGTCTGGCCGGCATTACATGCGCCGAAGCTGCTGGCGGATGCAGCGGCCCAGGTGAAATCCTCATAAACCGTCCCCGTGCCATTCAGTTGCAGCGAGTCGCCAACTGGCGTGCTTGAAGCTTCCGCAACGCCAATGTCGGTGCTCGACAGGCCATCCGCTGGACCGCCGATCGCTGTAAACGTGCCTTCATAACTGAGAAACTGCACCACGTTGTTGCCGGCATCGACCAGCGCGATCCCATCCGGAGAGCCGTTCTGAATGCCATTTGTTGGATAATTGACGACGACTACGCCATAACCGCTACACGAATCTGGAATAGCGCCGGATAAGGACGTCGTGCCGTAGACGGCCCCATTATTTCCGTTGTAGAGCACGATACTCCAGCCAAACAGATCAGCACCGGCTGGCCCGGCGACTTCAATCGCTTCGCCAGTATCGGTGCTGTCATTGTCGTAGTGGAGCTCATTGACAAAAATCGGTTCGGCTGCCAGCACGCCAGTACTGTTGAACAACAACGACGTCATGAGCACTAAAATAACGCCCAAAATGATGCTCACCCCGGACCCACAGCGGCCCCCAAAAGGAGACTTGGACTTAGACATCTATCTCTTCTCCCCAAAAAGCTTCAAGTATGTGCTGTTTATATTGCGGTGCCGTTAGTTCTATGTTAGAAAATGATTACCCTGATAATACCTCATATTGTTCCCAAACGGCTATAGTATTTTGGCCAACGTAGTCACAGCTATCTGGGCTACTGCCTGGTGATTTCACTTACCATCCAGAATGGTCAGGTATTCACGCCAGTGGCCAACCTCACTCGCGTACTGACTGGCAAGGGTGCGTACAATCTGTTGCAGATGGTCCAGATCATGCACGACCCAGGCCGCGATTAGCTGAGCAAGGGTGACTATTCCAAGCTCAGGATGGCAGCCTTTACGCGCAAGGTCAGCGGGTTGGAGGTTCATCGCTTCCAAGACTGCAATGTTATCCTGGCGTAATGCAGCGAACTTGTCCAGCAAATCCCGCAGGGACTTCCCGCGCGATGCTTCGAATTGAGCGAAACGGTCGAACGGCTCAAATGGCCGGGTATCGCCATATTCCAAAATGATGCGCGCCCGCGGAATCCAATCGGTTTTCTCACCGTGTATAAAATGCCCGACCACATCGAACGGACTCCAACACTCTTCGTTTTCGGTCGCATGTACCCAGTCATTGGGAAACGTGCCCAGCAGCTCATCACGCTTTTTACCATTAAAGGATTCGACATAGCCATTCTCCCACAGACTAGCCGGTTCAAGGAACAGGGTGTTGACACCCAGTCGAGCCAGCCAGCGGCGGACAGCGTTGGCTCAACGGCACTGCTGCTTCGCGTAGCTTCTGGATGATTTCTTCCGGGGCGTAGCGTTTTCTTGCCATTTGACCTGCCTCCTCTTGCTTCATGATCCTAACTCGTTTCTTGGCTCAGTTCTGGGGGGGCAGGTCACCCTCGGAAGCTACGTATTGTGGGAAAGTACAATTGAGTATGGACTGGCCATGCTGAGTTTGCTGATGACTTACCATCACGTTGCATGATTGGTACCGTTTGTTGCTGCCAGTCAAACGCGCCCTGTTGCGAAGCTGCCCAAATTACTCCATTCGGATAGTGTTTCCGCCTACTACGGGCTGAAATGTTGTTCGAACGACTGGCGGGTAATGCACCAGAATCAGGACGCAGCGAGCAACAGCCTTATCACTTGATTGTTCGCGAGTCAGCCTGACCAAAGAGCGTATTATCTGTCCCGGTGCCAGGGCTGTTCTTGGCATTGCGGCGATGTCTCATTGATTGTCTGCTTTAGGGTGAAGTAAGGTTCAGGAAGCGATTCATAAAGGGGTTTCAAACATGCACCTCCCTCCTGATTACGTCGAAAGGGTGTATGCCGGGGTTCTCGGCAAGATTATTGCTGTGTACCTGGGGCGTCCTTTTGAAGGTTGGTCTTATGACAATATTATGAAGCATCTGGGCGAGATCAATTACTACGTTCATGATAAGCTGGATGTCCCCCTCGTCGTGACGGATGATGATCTATCTGGCACCTTTACTTTTGTTCGCGCGCTGGCAGATTATGGCAACAGTCGCGATCTGACACCAGCACAAATTGGTCAGACCTGGCTGAATTACATTGTCGAGGGAAAAACAATCTTGTGGTGGGGTGGCATCGGCGATGTCACGGAACATACCGCTTATCTCCGGCTGAAAAACGGCATCCCTGCGCCACACAGTGGCTCGATTGAACTCAACGGCAAGACGGTTGCCGAGCAGATTGGCGCGCAAATCTTTATCGACGGCTGGGGCATGATATCGCCCGGAGACCCGGAATTGGCCGCTGATCTGGCGCGCCGGGCTGCCAGTGTGAGCCACGACGGTGAGGCGATCTACGGCGCACAGGTGGTCGCCGCGATGGAAGCCCAGGCTTTTGTCGAATCCGATCTCAATAAGCTGATCGATACGGCAGTGTCATTGATCCCTGCCCATTCGATTATTTACCGGATGATCGCCGATCTGCGTGATTGGCACGCCGGGGAACCGGACTGGCGCA
>DAOUEM010000461.1:0-1755 GCA_034430555.1 Anaerolineae bacterium
GTCAGGAGTGTCTGCACTGCTTTGGCTTTTAAGGTACACTTTTGACAAGACATGGTTTTCTCCAAAAACGTGGTGGTTTTTGCCTGAGAATACCATGTCTCAATTCATTAACGCTTAACTTGATGGGTATGATCCGGGATCGCCCGGCGGCGCAGCCCACGCCAGGGTCAGGCACCACCAGGGTCAGGCACCGCCTGACCCCTACGGGTTATCGGGGTGGTAGCGATCATCCGGCCAGTGGGAGGGGTTATCGCAAATATATCGCCGAATACGGGTCAGGTCGTCGGCGTCGCGGATGATATGTTCGTAGTAATTCCGCTGCCAGACCTTCTCCCCTGGCGCACCACGCACCCGGTTGATGCGGCGGGCTGCCTGCGCCTTGAACTGCCCGACAATCGTGCCCAACGACCCGGCTTCCAACCGCGGTCCGTAGGGGCGATGCGGCGCGTCGCCCTGCGTTGCCTCGCCCGGCGGCGCACCGCCCGGCAAAGCATCACCTAATTCTTCGTCGCGAGCGATGATCACAATCCCGTGCAGGTGATTCGGCATGATCACATAGGCATCAAGTCTCACGCCAGGACGAACCTGGGCAGTGCGCCGCCATTCTTCATCGACGACGCAGCCCAACGTGCTCAGGACCACCTCACCATCGACAATTTCACCGAACAGGCATAGCATTTGGAACGCGCAGATCGTCACGTAATACGCGCCGGCCCCGGCGTAATCGTAGCCCGGCAGCCGGATCGACCGGCGGTGATGGCGGTCGGGATCGTAACGGTGCGAGTCCATCGACGTATCCACACCTCATCTTCACACACAAGTGTCCGTAGGGGCGACGCGGTGCGTCGCCCAGCGGTGTTCATCCGGCGGCACGTCCCCCTACCGCACCGCGTAGACCTGCGCGCCGTCGAAGTCGGCCACCAGTTCCAGGTACGGCGCGTCGGCCACCGCCGACCGCGCCTCGACCTGCCAGGCGAACGGCTCGCGCCAGCGCCACATCGTCTCGAAGGCGTCGGGGTTGCCCACCACCTGCGGCACCAGCACGTAATCCACGCCGTAGCCGCGCAGCCGGTCCGCGTAGAGCAGGTCCGCCGGGTGCAGCCAGAAGCCGTACAGGTCGGCCTGGATCGCTTCCGCCCGCGCTGTATTGCTGAAAAACGGCTGGGGTCGGAAGAACACCGTGTCCCGCTCGCTGATGATGGGCGCCCAGTCGCCCTCCTGCGGGCCGGGGAAGTTGAGCACCAGGACGTCGGGCGGAGTATTGGCCCGCAGCCAGCGCATGGCGGCCACGTCATCATGGGAGGCAAAGGCGCCGTAAAAGCCGGCAAAACCCTTGCTCACCTGCAGCAGCGGTTCGGCCAATATCACGGCCAGGACCAGGACCCCCGCCGCCAGTCCCAGGGCGGGCCAGGCCAGCCGCGCGTACCAGCGCCGCACGCGCCCCCAACCGATACGCCGCGCCAGCCACAGGACCGCCGTCGCGCCCAGGTAGGCGTAGGGGATGATCGGGCCGTGCCAGGCGATGCTGAAGGGGTAATCGTACTTGAGCAGCGGGTCCAGCAGGCCGGCGGTCAGGCGCTCCAGCAGACCCGTCGTGCTGAAGTCCACCACCAGGACCAGCCAGCCGACCATCAGCAGGTCAAGCGGGCTGCGGCGGCGCAGGGCGATAACCGCGCCTCCCAGCGCCAGCGGCACGATCAGGCCGCCGTGCATGAAGACCAGGGCCTTCCAGTGCTCCGGGTTGATCTCAAACGG
>DAOUEM010000462.1:0-2156 GCA_034430555.1 Anaerolineae bacterium
GCTGAACAACGACGAGCGAAAGTCTGAAATATGGGGGGTGTCTAAATGCCTCCAACGATGTTGCAGAAAACCTTCTAGCCATGGTAACAGTAGTTTCCAGGGCCGCATTGAGGCGGTCTTTTGGTGGTGGACAAGCCGATCGCAGGCACGGTTCGCCAAAATCTTCGTGAAATCGGGAGGGGTTCACGATGAGGAAACTGAAGGGGCGAGTTGGAGATGAACTGGTTGTTCATCGAGCTTACGAAAGGTCTCGACATGAAGGACAGTTTGCGGCCGCCGCGTACGAAATCGTATTGCCGAAATTGAACAGGGAGCTCGCCGCGGGAGTGGAACAGGCAGGAGAGAGGATACGACCGCCAGGATCGAATCCCGATAATCGGGTACGGAGGCCGGCATGAGGGGGGCGACACTGAGATCAGCGATCTATGCACGGGTTTCCTCGGAACAACAGGCTCAGGCCGGGACAATTGAGAGCCAGGTTGAGGCGCTACGCAAGCGGGTGGTTGAAGACGGATTGGAGCTCGAGAGTGAGTTGGAGTTCGTTGATGCGGGCTTCAGCGGGGCGACGCTGGTGAGGCCGGCACTGGAGAAGCTGCGCGACATGGCAGCGGCCGGCTGTCTTGATCGGCTGTACGTTCATTCTCCTGACCGACTGTCGCGCAAGTATGCCTACCAGGTCCTGCTGGTCGATGAATTGAAGCGAAGCGGCGTCGAGATATTATTCCTCAATCACGGGGTAGGAGACAGCCCGGAAGACAGTTTGCTGCTGCAGGTTCAAGGCATGGTGGCTGAGTATGAGAGGGCGAAGATCCAGGAGCGTTGTAGACGGGGCAAGCTTCATGCGGCGAGAGGTGGCAAGATCAGTGCGCTAGGGGACGCCCCGTACGGCTACCGGTATGTGCCAATACACGAGGGCGGGGGACAAGCGTCCTACGAGATCCTGCTGGATGAGGTGAAGGTCGTTCGACAGATATTTGAATGGGTGGGCATAGAAGGCTGCTCGGTCGGGCAGGTGTGTAAACGATTACAGGACAGCGAGATACCGACCAAGAAGGGCAAGCGTTTCTGGGACAGCAGCACCGTCTGGGGGATGCTTAAGAATCCGGCCTACAAGGGGATGGCCGCGTTCGGCAAGACACGGCTGGGTGAGAGGCGGCCAAGAGTGCGACCACAACGAGGGGCGCTTGAACAGCCGCGCAGGAACTATTCGACGTACGACGTGCCAAAGGAGAAGTGGACACACATTCCTGTACCCGCGATAATTGGCGAGGATCTCTTTGAGATGGTCCAGGAAAAATTGGCGGAAAATCGCGCTAGATACAGAGAGAGATTGCGCGGGCCAAGTCATCTACTGCAGGGGCTTGTTGTGTGCGGCAGGTGCGGCTACGCCTACCATGGTGTCCGGGCAAGCAAGGTAACAAACGGCAAGCGCTACAGCTACACTTACTACAAGTGCGGCGGAACGAATAGCAGCCATTTCGGCGGACAGAAGGTCTGTTCGAACGAGACGGTTTGCGGCGACACCCTGGAGCAGGCTGTCTGGGAGGACGTAAGCTCTCTCCTGTCCGATCCGCAGCGGATTGAGCAGGAATATCAACGACGGTTGGCTGAAAAGCCACGTGAGTACTGGGGTGGAGCGGAACAGCTGCGGCATACCATCCTCAAAATCAGAAGAGGAATGAGCCGTCTGATCGATTCATACCAGGAGGGACTGCTCGAGAAGGAAGATTTCGAACCGCGAATGCGCAAAGCCAAGGAACGATTGAGGCGGCTGGAAACTGACCTTGAGCGATGCATCGACGAGGAAGAACAACGAAGGTCCTTACGTTTGGTGATCGGTCGGATGAGGGAGTTCGCCAACACGGTGACCCACGGCCTGACGAATGCGGATTGGGAAACTCGAAGAGCGCTCATTAGGGCTGTTGTGAAGAGAGTCGAGATAGGCGACAAAGACGTGCGGATTGTCTATAAGATCAGCCCTGATACGCCTGCACGCGAACGCCAAGAAAAAATTCTTCAACATCGTTGGAGGCATTTGGATACCCCCCTCGCGGGCGTCCCCACCGACTGTGCACCACGTCCCTCTTCAGAGCGCGGGATAGCACAACGTCGAACACCGGCGAGGAACCATGCGGCTGCCGAGATAAACGGCAACC
>DAOUEM010000463.1:0-4465 GCA_034430555.1 Anaerolineae bacterium
CGTAGAGGTCGATGGCGATCCAGCGGCCAGTGACCCCTTCCGGGCGCTCCGTCAGCGTGATCCGGCCGATGCGGGTCTGGTGGACCCATTGGTCCGGGCCGACCATGTACCAGTGCCAGCCATCGATGGTCATCTGCGCGTAGATATTGGTCGGGGTATAGCGCATGATGCGTGGGATGTTGGGGTCGGGTTCCGCGCCAGGGCGGCGGCTGGGACGCGTATCCAGCAGGAACCAGGCGAAGGGGTAAGCCGGCGTATCATTGAAGACGACCCCGGCAAAGCGAGATAACCGAGCGCCGCCCAGGAACTCCTCCTGGACCCACTGGCCGGCATTCACTTCCACCCAGTTATCGACCCGGTTAAGCGTCGTAAAAAAGTTGAACCCGGGGTCCAGTGTGCCGATGGGGTTGCCGTTGGGCGCGTCATAAATGGTGACTGCTTCCAATACACGCTGGTAATTCCGGTTGGAGAGCTGCGAGTCGTCAACTGCAAGCGGTGTGGCATCTGGGGTGGGGTGGGCTGTGCACTCCGCATTGATGGCCCGCATCGCCAACGCGGTGAGTTCGCCGCCCACACAGTTGCCGTATGCGTCGACCCGGCAGCCGCTTGGGCCATCGGCCTGTACAGCGGTGCCGGACAGAACCGGCATGATGAGCGTGATGGTCAGGGCAATGAGCCAGTAACGTCGATTGAGCATGTGCGCGTCTCTCTGATAATAAGCAGGTGCCGTAAAAAATCCCCACCCAGGCAAAAATACCGTGTCGTGTGTTTTCCGTCAACACCTGGGCGTGGTGTGTAACCGGCGTTTTACCTGTGACTACCTGATGTTTGCCAGCCGGTGGGTGCACCGGTTCACAACGGCAGCCTCTCCAGCAAATATATGAAATGGGTTAGATTTCCATAAGACATGCCTGATATGAGTATCGCACGATGGACGGGCCAACCAGGAAGGGGTGATCTAAAAGCAAATTTTATGATAAAATAGGTATGGATATTGAGGTTTAGAGTATCCACCTGGCAGGACAGTTGTGAAGGAGGCCGCTACTGTGACCACCCTCGGCACTGAGACAAAACCGCTTCGCGTTGCGATCATTGGTTCCGGACCGTCAGGCATTTACGCCGTTGAAAACCTGCACAAACAGCTTGACGTGGCGGTGGAGATAGACATGTTTGAGCGCCTGCCTACGCCTTACGGGCTGGTCCGCGGCGGTGTGGCTCCCGATCACCCCAAGATCAAATCCGTGACCCGGCTTTACGACCGCATCGTGAGCCGGGCGAATATGCGGTTTTTCGGCAATGTCGAGTATGGCACGGACATCACTCACGACGATCTGGTCCATCACTATCACGTCATTATTTACGCCGTCGGCGCCCAGAGCGACCGTAAGCTGGGAATCCCCGGCGAAGACCTGCCCGGCAGCCATTCGGCCACCGAATTTGTGGCCTGGTACAACGCTCATCCCGACTTTCGTGACCTGGAGTTCGATCTTTCGCAGGAAAGCGTGGCCGTCATCGGTGTTGGAAATGTCGCGCTGGATGTGGCCCGCATTCTTCTGCGCGACCCGGCTATTTTACATCAGACCGACATTGCCGATTATGCGCTCAAGGCGCTGGCTGCCAGCAGTATCAGGCGTGTTTATATCTTGGGGAGGCGCAGCGCGGCGCAGGCAGCCTTTACCAATACGGAGATCGAAGAACTGGGCGAACTGCGGCAGGCTGACATCGTGATATCGCCGGAGGATGTCGCGCTCGATCCTTTGAGCAAAACCTATCTCGATTCGGGTGCAGATAAGACGGCGGTTCAAAATGTACAGATTCTGACTGAGTATTCGCAGCGTCAAAGCACCGGCAAAGACCGGCAGTTGATCATGCGATTCCTGGTATCCCCGGTCGAACTGATTGGCAGCGGCCGGGTTGAAGCGATCAAGGTGGTCAGGAACGAACTGTATGAAACCTATGACGGGGCGCTGCGTCCTCGCGCCACCGATCGTTTTGAAACGATACCGGTGGGATTGGTGTTCCGCTCGGTGGGATACCATGGTGTTCCGCTGCCGGGCGTGCCTTTCAATGATAAGTTGGGCATCATTCCCAATGACGAGGGGCGGATCTTCACCGTGCAGGGTGGAGACGAGCAGGTGATTGGAGAGTATGTGGTGGGCTGGATTAAGCGCGGCCCCAGCGGCGTGATCGGCACCAATAAACCCGATGCCGCCAAGACAGTCGCCAGTATCTTGCAGGACCTGGCCGAAGGCAAAGTCCTGCACCCGGTTGCTCCGGAGCGTTCGGCGGTGCTGTCTCTTCTGGAGCGGCGGCGCCTCAAATTCGTCACCTTCGATGATTGGCAGCTGCTCGACCAACTTGAACGCGACCTGGGTGCCCAGGCTGGACGCCCGCGTCTGAAGCTCAGCCGGGTCTCAGATATGCTGGACGCCCTGGAGAAACTGCGTCCCGCCGTGGCGGTCGGCCACTGACCCGCCGTTCCTTTGAGCCGACGACAAGTGTCCGGGTAATCGATTGCTCGGACTTTTGTTTTATACGGCCGAGCTTAGATATGCGGCGGCGGTATCAAAAAGACATGACCGGCGACTTCGTGAGAAATCACCGCCTCGTTATCTTCGATCCGGAGGTGGATGGGCCCGTCGAACGGTTCGCGCGCTGTCACCGTGACCTGCGCCCCCGGCACCAGCCCTATGCTGGCCAGGTAACGCAGCATGTCCGGTGACTGATCCGTAATCCGCCGGACGATATTCGGTGCATCAATCTGCGCGTTGGCCAGCAGGAATGTTTCTTGCGCCGGGATGGAGCCATCCAGCTCTGGGATCGGATCGCCGTGCGGGTCGAGGTTTGGGTGCCCCAGGGCGGCGGCGATGCGCTCCTCGAACTGCTCTGAGATCACATGCTCCAGGCGATCGGCTTCATCATGAACTTCATCCCATGAATACCCCAACGCCTGGGTCAGGTACATCTCGATCAGCCGGTGGTGCCGGATGACTTCCAGGGCGACCAGGCGCCCGGGATCGGTGAGCCCGATGCCTTTATACTTCTCATAAGCCAGCAGCCCGTGCTCGGCCAGCTTTTTCGCCATTTCGGTCACAGAGGGTGGCTTGACTCCCAACTGCTCCGCGAGTATAGAGGTAGGCACCGGGTTGTACTGGCGCTGGAGCAGGTAGACCGTCTTGAGGAAATCTTCAACGGCCTCAGTGCGCAGGGAGTGCAGCACATCTTCCTTGTTAGTGGTCATCATATTGGTTTTCTTTGACTGTTGGTCCATATTTACCGTTTAATGCTACCTTTTGCAATTGTAACCTTCAATAGCCTAATTGTTCAAGGTTTTGTATTGACAGCAGGACGGCAAGGAGTGTCCGGAAAATGGCTGAGCAATCCCTGTTGGCGATGCTGCAGGCTGCGCGCCTGGTGAAAGTAACCGGCAACCATATATTTTTCACGCATGACTGGCTGCGATTGTTTTTGACCGGGCAAACGGTTGAAGTACAGGCTGAGCGGCCTATTGGTGGACACTGGGGGGAGCGCCTCATCATCGGGATGACCGGCAACATCGCTATGGGCAAGAGCACGGTCCTGGCGATGCTGGATGCGTTGGGGGCGTACGCCATCGATGCCGATAACGTGGTGCATCACCTGCGCGAACCGGGAGCCGCCGGTTATGAGCCGCTGGTCGCGCTGATGGGACGTGACATTCTTCGTCAAGACGGCGCCGTTGACCAGGCGAAGTTGGCTGCCAGGGCCTTTCAGGATAAAAGTCTGCTGGCCGAGCTGGAGAAGATATTCCGCCCGCTGGTCGTGGCCGAGGTTGAACGGTTATGCCGGGCGAGTGAAAGTCGTGCGGTGGTGGTGGAGGCCATCAAGCTGCTGGAAGGTGATTTGAAGGACCGGATAGATACCGTCTGGGTGGTGGACGCGCCGCCTGAGCAGCAGGTCGCCCGGTTGATGCGTTCGCGCGGCCTGTCGCGTGAGCAGTCGATAGCCCGTATAAATACCCAGAATCCGCAGTCAGAAAAGCTGGCGCAGGCGGACGTAGTTATTCGTAATGATGGCGATCTCGATCAGACGTGGCGGCAGGTGCTTGATGCCTGGGCCGACGTGCTGTCGCGGCTGGCGCAGGCTGGCTGGCTGGATGAGCAGCTGGCAGCGGTTTTCCTGTCGACGTCCCTGGCGCGTGCCGGGGCGGATCTGCCGGCAGAGGACTTATGGTCGGCCCTGGCTAGACTGGCACGAGCGATCAGCGAGTCGAATCCTCTTTCCATCGAACAGGCGGCTGCCCTCCTGCGGTCCGGCGATGCCTGACGCGGTTATTCCAATGGCGGCACGATCGGCGCCGTCAGCAGGCCCAGCAGCGGGTTGCCGGCCAGGTTGCAGGTCTCGTCAACCGTGGATGGATGAATCGCGTTCAATGGCTGCCCGGGGTTCAGCGCGTTGTAGATGGTGCGTGTGACCTCGGCCATGG
>DAOUEM010000464.1:0-11416 GCA_034430555.1 Anaerolineae bacterium
AATTTCGAGGAAAAAACCGCCATCGATACGGACCTGCACATCCTCAATGACGAGCGCCGCCTGGAATCTCACCGTGAAGTGATCATGTTCCGCAGCATCCAGGAACTGCTGAATAATACGCGCGAGCACAGTAAAGCCAGTCATATTAAAATGACCCTGGATATGGGCACAGACGTGATTGCCTGCACTATCGAAGACAATGGGCAGGGCTTTAACCCGGAAAACGTGTTCGTGGATGCCAGTGACCAGGAAGATGGTGTACACACCGAAAACAAGGCGATGGGCCTCAAAACGCTACGCGAACGTGTCGAGTTGATTGGCGGATCACTGGACCTGCACAGTGAGGAAGGCCAGGGAACCCGTATCACCGTGCGCATCCCGGCGGGCAATCCACCCAGATTGGGGTAGATTGCCCGGCGTATGGCCGGGGGGGCGGTTCAAACCGGTCACAAGATCGTCAGAGCCAACAGGTCTCTTACAAGCGTATGATAGGACTATGTACCTGTTTGACTTTTTACTTTGAGCGACTACACTAAATTCAGTAACTAACAGGAGCGGAGGATTCTATGCGCGGACGTGGCCGCTTACTTATACTGCTGGGGTTGGTTATTCTCCTCGGGGTAATCGCTGTGGTCGTCGTGCTTCAACTGAATACGGGCGGGGATGGCGGTGGGGATGGCGGCGGAACCAGCCAACAGGTCGAGGTCATCCCAACCTTCACACCGATTCCCTTCGTGGAGATCGTCGTAGCGGTTCAGGAACTGCCGCGTGGTTTACGCATTCCGGAGACCGGCGCGGTGGAGTTGCGCCTGTTCCCCGCCACGCCAGAAACACTACCGTTTAATGCCCTGCAAAACCTGGATGATGTGATCGGCAAAATTGCGCGCACTGACATTCCTCGTGAAGCGCCGGTGCTGTCCACCATGCTAGTGGAAAGCCTGCAAGATATCGCCGACGTCGGTTCGGATGCTGCCGCGATCATGGCGCCCACCACGGTCGCCGTCTCGATACCCATGGACCGGTTTACGGGCGTGGCCTATGCCATTCGCGAAGGCGACTACGTCGATGTCGTCCTGTCCATGTTATTCGTGGATATCGACGAAGAGTTCCAGACCCGGTTGCCAAACTCCATCACCCTGGTCAGCATCGATGAGGCCGGCAATGTCGTCCCGCAACAGGGCATCGAAGGGCGTCTGGACGTGGGGCTTGGCGGTTCACCCGTCATCGTCGGGCCATCGGAGGGCGAACAGCGCCCGCGCTTGCTGACGCAGCGCACCGTGCAAAATGCCTGGGTGCTGCGCACCGGCAACTTCCCCATCGAAGGCAACTACATCGGTATCCTGCCGTCGCCCACCCCTACCCCACGACCCGCCAGCGAGGACCAGCAACGGACCACCGATGCCGACCGGCCAGCGGCTCAACCCACGCCCAAGCCCCCGCCTGACATCATCACCCTGGCCGTATCACCACAGGATGCCGTCGTACTGGTGTGGGCGGTTGAGTCACGCATTCCGATCACGCTCTTACTGCGTGCTGCTACCGACTTCTCACAGGTCCCGACTCAGGCTGTGACACTGGATTACATCATGAGCAACTTTAACATCAGCGCACCGAATCGCTTGCCCTACTCCCTGGAGCCGGCACTGCGCAGCGTGCGCCAGATTGCCAACTTCGAAACCGTGCGCCTGAGTAGTGCAGCGGACTAGCAGCCAGGCATAGGCATCGAGCAATGACGCGTTGCAGAAAACAGGATAGCATATGAGCGGTCCCGAATCGGAACAAAAAATCCGCGTGTTGATCGTGGATGACATCCCCGAAACACGGGAACAAATCAAAAAGCTGTTGATGTTCGAGCCGGATATCGAGGTAGTGGGCACAGCCGGCACCGGGCTTGAGGGCCTGGAATTGGCGAAGGAAACGCAGCCCAATATCGTCCTGATGGACATCAACATGCCGGATATGGATGGCATCCAGGCTACCGAAGAAATCGCCACGGCAGTCCCGATCGCGGCAGTCGTCATGATGTCCGTGCAAAGCGAGGCGGACTATCTCCGGCGGGCGATGCTGGCAGGCGCCAGCGACTTCCTCACCAAGCCGGTCTCCGGTGACGACCTGTACAGCACGTTACGCAAGGTGTTCGAGCGCAAGCAGGCCATGATCTCGACCCTGCCACCGCCCGCCGCCCCGGGCGCAAAGGTCGCCGGCGGTCCGTCCATGGCCGGCCTGAAGACGGCCGAACGGCGGCTGGGTCAGATACTGGTGGTCTACAGCCCGAAGGGCGGCGCGGGCTGCACAACGATCGCCACCAATATCGCTGCCGGTTTGATGCGCGAAGGCACGAAGGTGCTGCTGGTCGACGCGGATATCCAGTTTGGCGATGTCGGCGTTTTTCTCAATCTCAAAGCGCCGACCACCCTGTCCGATCTGTGTGAGAGCGTGGAAGACCTGGACATGGAGCTGGTCGAAAATGTCCTGGTCACGCACGATAGCGGCCTGCGCGTCCTTTTGGCACCAGAACCAGATACCAATAACTTCACGAATCCCCTCGATCCCGAAGACGTTAAGGAAGTCATCCGGAAGGTTTCTTCGGCTTACGACTTCATCATCGTCGATACCAGTTCACGGGTCGATGAGCTAAATGCCGGATTGTTTGACATCGCCCACCGCATCATGGTGGTTTGTCCACCAACGCTGGCCGGCGTCAGAAACGTACGCGCGCTGCTCAAGCTGTTCGATGAAAGCGAGTACCCGCCGGACAAAACCACCCTGGTCATCAACCGGGTGATGGATGATCGCGGGCGCGGCGGGCGTGTCACTATCGCCACCGAATTGATCGAGAAAAACCTGAAACTCAAGGCACTGGCAGAGATTCCGGTCGAAGATCGTGTGGTGCTGCATGCTGTCAACCGAGGCGTCCCGGTTATCGCGATTACCAAGGATCGGACCCGTTCTCCCGTCAAGGAACTGCTTCAGCTGGCGGAAGAAGTACGCCGCATCCTCACCGGTGAGGAAGAGGTTGAGGTCGACCAGGAAGAAGAACAAGGCGGTATCTTTAGCTTCCGCCGCCGCTAACGACAACAGTCTTACAGCTAGCCGGGAGGACATACAACGTGTCTCTATTACGACGAATCGAAAAAGGCAACCAATCACCACAGCCCGGCGGCGGCTCCGACGATGCCGGGGACGAACAATCCAAACTGGCCCAGATGCGGGTCCGCCAGCGGGCGGCACCGACCAAAGGCGCAGCCGCTCGCGAAAGCTACATGGACATCAAGAGCCGGGTGCAGACCAAGCTGCTGGCCGAGTTGGACCCCTCGATGGATATGTCACGTCATGCGGAAATCCGCACGACGATGGAGGAGTTGTACACCACTATCCTGGCCGAAGAGAACATCGTGCTCAGCCGCGCCGAGCGCCAGCGCCTCTTCGAGCAGATCGTGGCCGAGATTTTGGGGCTGGGCCCCCTCGAACCCCTCCTGGCCGACGAGAGCATTACCGAGATCATGGTCAATGGGCCAAAAAACATCTATATCGAGCGCAAGGGTAACCTGCACCGGGTCAACGTGACCTTTGAGAATGAAGACCACGTGCTGCGTATTCTTGACCGTATTGTGGCCCCACTGGGTCGTCGCATCGATGAAAGCCAGCCCTATGTAGATGCCCGCCTTGCCGATGGCTCTCGTGTGAACGCGGTGATCCGGCCGATTTCACTGGTCGGCCCGACGATCACCATCCGTAAGTTCTCCAAAAAACCACTGACGGTCGAAGACCTGATCCGCTTCGGCTCGATCACCGCCGAGGTTATCGAGTTTTTACGGGCCTGCGTCATCGCCCGTCTCAACATCATCGTCAGTGGGGGCACCGGCTCTGGTAAAACCACACTGCTCAACGTACTTTCCGGCTTCATCCCGGAGGATGAACGTATCGTCACCGTCGAGAACGCAGCGGAGCTTCAGCTTCGCCAGGAGCATGTGGTGACGCTGGAAAGCCGCCCGCCCAACATCGAAGGTAAAGGCGAGATCACCATCCAGGACCTGGTGGTGAACTGCCTCCGTATGCGCCCGGACCGTATCGTGGTCGGGGAGTGCCGCTCGGGTGAGGCGCTGGACATGCTCCAGGCGATGAACACCGGCCACGATGGTTCGCTGACCACGGCCCACTCTAATAGCCCGCGTGACACCATCTCACGGCTGGAAGTGATGTGCCTGATGTCCGGCATGGACTTGCCGGTACGCGCCATCCGCGAGCAGATTGCCTCCGCCGTGGACCTGATCTGTCACCAGGACCGGATGCGCGACGGGACGCGTAAGGTCACCAGAGTCACCGAGGTACAGGGTATGGAAGGTGAGGTGATCGTGCTCTCCGACATCTTTGAGTTCGAACAAACAGGCATCGAAGCGGGTAAGGTCATCGGCCGCGTGCGTCCTACCGGGCTGCGACCCAAGTTTATGGAAAAGCTCGAACTGTCAGGCATTCACCTGCCACCCTCGGTATTCGGCATCGGCCAGCGTTATTAAACCGGATAAACAAGGCCGGGTCTGGACCAGGCCCGGCCTAATGTTTTATGACGGCACAGCACCCTGGTATATCAAACCGAAACGTTGACAGAACAAGTTATGCTATAATGGATTCATCAGTCCGGAGCCGTTACCCGGGCTTGCTCAGATACCTCCGGCCGTCGTGACAATACCATCGACCTCTTCAGGAAGTATGAGTGTGGAGAAGGATAGACAATGGATCCGATCATTCTCGTGGTAGCCGGGCTTATAGCGTTGATTATCCTGGTGGCAGGCGTGGTTAGTATGCGTTCCTCCAACCGGGATGATATCGAAGAGCGGCTGGGACGTTACACGGAATTTGAGACTTACGTTGATATCCCGGAAGAAGACCGACTGGCGAAAGAGGAGCCCAGCCAACTCACCAAATCGCTTGATGCGGCCCTGACCCAGCGCGAATTCGGTAAAAACATGAAAAACGCGCTCGCCAAGGCCGACCTCAAGCTGACGGTGGCCGAGTACGCCGCCATTCATCTGATCTCTTCTGTGGGCAGTTTTTTGGTAGGGACGTTCATATTGTTCCACGGCGATCCGATTATGGGGATTGTGTCCGGCGTGGTAGGCTTCTTCTTCCCGCGCATTTACGTCAACCGCAAACAAAATCGGCGGCTGCGCGACTTCGAATCGCAGCTCCCGGATACGATCAGCCTGTGGGTGAACTCGCTTCGCTCCGGTTACAGCGTCATGCAGGCGATGGAAGCGATCGGCAAGGAATCACCAGAACCAACAGCCGGTGAATTCCGCCGTGTCGTCCAGGAAGTGCAGCTTGGTATCGCGATGGACGACTCCCTGGAGCACATCCTTAACCGCGTGGACAGTGAAGACCTTGACCTCATCGTCACCGCCGTCAATATCCAGCGCGAGGTGGGCGGTAACCTGGCGGAGATTCTGGAAGTCATCGGCCACACCGTCCGCGAACGTATCAAACTCAAAGGCGAGATTCGGGTGCTGACGTCACAGGGCCGCGTTACGGGTTACCTCATCGGAGGGCTGCCGATCGTGCTGGCGCTCTTCCTGATGGTGGTCAATCCGGGTTACATGGGTGGGTTGTTTGAAAACCGCATGTGCGGCTGGCCCATGCTGGGCATCGGCCTCGGCCTGATCGGGATTGGTATGGCCGTTATCCAGCGAATCGTCGATATCGACTACTAAGCGCAAGACAAGGCACAGGAGACAACCTATGGACCCCGTTGGCATCATCCTTCTGATCGTCTTTGGCCTGTTGGTAGTGGGAGGGCTGATCTTCTACGGGATGCGCGACGAAGACAGCGACCCGCTTCAGGCCCGTCTGGCCGAATACGATGAACGTGAACTCCCCTCTTCACTGGAAGAGCTAGAGTTGTCTATGTCGTTCCAGGATCGTATCCTGCGGCCGCTCTTTCAATGGCTGGCCGATCTGGTCACCCGCTTCACCCCGGAGCGCCAGCTGGAAGATACCCGCAAGCAGCTTGAACTGGCCGGCAATCCCAATAACATGGATGCCACGACCTTCCTGGGGATGCGCATCGGGGCCACAGTGGCCTTTGGCGTGCTATCGTTTATGATCTTTATCGTGCTGACCAAACAGGACAGCGGTCTGTTATACGTATTGGGCGGCGCCGCCCTCGGGTTCTTCCTGCCTTCCCTGTGGATTAAGGGCAAAGTCAGCCGGCGGCAAGAGGAAATCGTCAAAGCCCTGCCGGACGCTCTGGACTTGCTCACCATCTGCGTGGAGGCCGGCCTCGGCTTTGACGCGGCAATGGGCAAGGTTTATGAGAAGTGGGAAAACGAATTGGCGGTTGCCTTTGGCCGGGTGCTGCAAGAGATGCAACTTGGTAAACAACGCCGCGAGTCCTTGCGCTCGATGTCCGAACGCATGGATGTGCCAGATGTGACCAGCTTTGTGGCCGCAATCATCCAGGCCGACTCGCTGGGTGTCAGTATGGCCAAAATTCTCCGCATCCAGTCGGATCAGATGCGTGTGAAGCGCCGCCAGCGCGCCCAGGAAAAGGCGCAGCAAGCACCGGTCAAGATGATGATCCCAATGGTTTTGCTGATCTTCCCGTCCATCTGGATCGTGCTGCTTGGCCCGTCGATCATCATCTTGCTGGAGACGAACGTCGCCTTCTAACTACAGGATTATTACCTGGTGTCACACTCACTCGCTGCTGGACAAACAGGCAGGCGAGCTTCTGCCATTTATGCTGGTTGGCATCTCCTGCGTCAGTATGCGCTCAAGCCGGCGCTCGACCTCATTTTTCCGCCGGTCTGTGTGGGCTGCGGCAAGGTCGACATGCTGTTATGTGACACCTGCCTTGCTTCCTTTGCCCCTGCCGAAGCCGAAGCCGCTCTGCCACCGCTGGCGGCCCTGCAGGCGGTAGGCATCTACCAGGGTCACTTGCAGCAGGCTGTTCACGCCTTGAAATATGATCTGCTCACCGACCTCGCCCAACCGCTGGGAGTAATGATGGCCTGCTTCATTCAGAACGCCGGCTGGCCGCACAGCACTCTCGTCCCAGTACCCTTACACGACCAGCGACTGCGCGCGCGGGGGTTCAACCAGGCCGCGCTGCTGGGCCGGGTCATAGGGGGACAACTGGGCTGGCCTCAGGTCGAGCAAGCCCTGATCAGGACGCGAAATACCAGCAGCCAGGTCGGCCTTGATCGCCAGCAGCGGCAAAACAACGTCAAAAATGCCTTCACCCTGGCTAACCCGGTAGGTCTACTGGAAAACGACGTGGTCCTGGTAGACGACGTCTTCACAACTGGAGCGACCATACGAGAATGCGCAGTGACGTTATTGGACAGCGGGATAAGGAGTGTGCGCGCCATCGTCGTCGGTAGAGCCCTCAGCGCGGACCAGCGTTAAGCTGAAGAGCTATCGCCCTGCACCTA
This sequence comes from Anaerolineae bacterium, assembly GCA_034430555.1. Taxonomy (GTDB): domain Bacteria; phylum Chloroflexota; class Anaerolineae; order Aggregatilineales; family Ch27; genus DAOTXK01. The sequence continues at coordinate 7,431 of DAOUEM010000464.1, forward strand.
ACAATTGTGCCGTTTTAATGAAAGGAACAAAGTATGGAGGTCCAGATCAATGCAAAGAATGTGGCTGTCAAGCCCAATCTGCGCGAACACATTGAGCGTAAAGTCAGCAAATTGGACCGGTACTTGCCTGACATCATCGAGGCACGAATAGACCTTAGTTCCCAACGGCAAAAGCAAGGCCCCGACCGCATCATCGCCCAACTTACCATCCGCGATCGCCGGGGCACCATGTTACGGGCGGAGGATAAAAGTCAGGACGACATGTTCGCCGCGATTGATATCGCCCTGGATAAAATGTACCGGCGGATCAGCAAATACAAGGGCAAACGGAGACGCCGCGGCGGCGACCGTTTTGCGGAACTCGAACCGGAGCTGGCCGCAGCCGAGCCGGTCCCTGGGGAAGACAGCGCCGACTTCGACGAACCCAAAACAGCAATTGTGCGTCGTAAGGTGATCGAGATGGCGCCGATGACCGAGGACGAGGCTATCGAACAGATGGAATTACTCGGCCACGATTTTTTCGTGTTCTTCAACGCTGAAACCAGCAGCTTTAACGTCGCCTATTTGCGCGAGGACGGCAATTACGGCATCCTGGAACCGGAACTGGCCTGAGTTGGGCAGCGACCGCACATCGTCACTTCAAACCACCGCCGGGGGCTGCACACAGCCTCCGGCTTGTTGATGAAAGACAGCAGGCATGGATACGCAGAATGTCAGCGCCATTATCATGGTCGGCGGCGGCGGCGACAGCCCGCAGGAGCAACTCGTCCTGGAAGCGCAGCGCGCCAGCACGCTCGACCTGCTCGCCACCCTGCAGCCGCAGGACGTAACCCCGATCATCGTGGCCGCCCCGACTACGGAATGGCTGCCCGGCGATGTCGACGCCATCTACGACCAGGATGCCCCTGGCACCCCCTTCCACTTCGGACGACGACTGGCCGAACTGGTCTACCGCTACGACCTGTCGCCGACCATTTATTTCGGCGGCGGCAGCGCACCGCTGCTGGATGGCGCAATGGCCAACACGATCGCGGCGATGCTTTACCGGTCCGAGTTCGGGCCGCCCGGCAGCCGGATTCCCTCCCATATCGCATTAACCAATAATCTGCATTCCAGCGATTGGGTGGGCTTCAGCAACACGGCGGATGCACTGCCCATCATCCGGGAGACCGATCGCGATAACAGCCTGGCCTGGCTGCTGAGGGAAAGCGGCGAGTTCGAAGTGCGGGTCATTGCCGGGATGCGGCCCGCCATCAGCCTGGACCTGGATACTCCTGCCGACCTGGCAGTTATGGCGCTCCACCCCGACCTCAAACCTTACCTGGCTCACGTAGTAACCGACGAACGCCTGCGATCCATACCAGTGCAAACAGTAGCCGCCATCGCCAACACGCCGGAAGCCAACCTGACCCTGATTGGCCGGGTATCGCCGCTGGCCTGGCAGGCCCTCAACAAAGCCACTCAATGCTGGATACGCGTCTTTGCCGAGGAAAGAGGCATGGTCGCCAGCGGGCGGCTGAAGCGCAACGAGGTACGCTCTCTGTTGGGTTCCATGCTCGACGACCGGGGACCGCAAGCGTTTTTTGCTACCTTGAGCGAGATGACCGACGCGGCCATCATCGACAGCCGTCCCCTGATGGCGGCGCAGGGTCGCTGGCCCAGCGATGCCGACCGGTTCGCCTCAGACCTGTACATGGTCGATGGAATTAGGGACCCCTGGCTGCGCGAATTCACCATCGCCGCCGCCGAAGCGCCTATTCCTGTGCTGCTGGGCGGGCACAGCGTGGTTGCCGGTGGGCTTTACGCCCTGGTGGAAATCATAGGCCAGATGAAGGACTAACCCGAATCACGCCAGAGGGCAGCCAGGCGCCGATATTTGAGCCATTCATACCACGCCATCAAAAGGCTCAAACGCAGACCATGCAGGCCGTCCCTGTAACCTCTGAGGGTCATAAAACGCCATCGGAACTGGCGCAATGGCTGCAGAATGAAGTTGCGCGGGCGTGGACGCACGCCCTCATCAAAGAGAATCCCGGCGTCGATGGCGGCATAACGGCGCTGTTTGGCCAGGAAATGTGCCAGATCGCGGTAGTTGTAGTGCACGAGCGTATGCGCCAGCACCCCTTGCGCTCCGTCCAGGATGACAACCTCATGCACCGGGCGCGCCGGATCGTATCGGGCATGGGCGCGCTTAAGCAGGCGAGTCTGGTAATCCGGGTACCAGCCGGCATGACGCGTCAGCTTGCCAAAAATGTAGTTATCACGGGGAACGCCATAACCAGCGGCCTGCCCTGCGGTTATCACCGCCCGTACCTCTTGAGCCAGCGCCGGGGTGACCCGTTCGTCTACGTCCACAAACAGCACCCACTCCGCTTCGACCTGCTCCAGGGCGGCATTACGATGGCTGGCGTAGTCGTCAAACGGGCGAAGCAGTGTCCGCGCCCCGGCTTCTTCGGCGAGACTCACCACTTCGTCCAGGCGGGGACTGTTGGCATCGATGAACACCACCACGTCATCGGCAAACAGGGCGCTCTTGATGCAGGACGGTAGGTGCTCGATCTCGTCACGACAGAGAATGATTGCTGCTAAGGTCGTCATAACGCTGCCACCGCCAGGTACGCTTCGATAAGCGCCGTGCGCTGCGCATCGGATAACGTCATGTCCTGGCGGACCTGAGCAATTTTCCGGCGCATGCCCAACCGCACCACCAGCCGGATCAGGTTCACCTTAAGCGGGCTGTAGTATTTGCGGTAGAGCTTGAATCGGCTGCGCCACAGGTTGAGGACGCTTTCCGGGCGGACCTGCGCGGTGCTCTGACCTTCCAAGTGGGTGACGTGGGCCGCTGGCACGCACAGCACCCGCCAGCCGGCGCGGTGAATTCGCATCGCCCAATCCACTTCTTCACAGTACATAAAAAACTGGTCGTCAAAAAGACCTGCCTGCTGAATCACCTCCCGGCGCAGCATCATGGTCGCGCCCAATGGATGGCCTACCGGGAACGGCTTGTCCCCGGCATACAACGCGCGAGGATAACGTCCGTTTAAGTCGCTCTCGTATAACCGACCGGGCACCGGCAGCAGGTCGATAATGGTTTGCCAGATGCCGGGGTAACCAAAGGCGCTGTGCTGGAACGACCCGTCGCCATACGTCAGGCGCGCACCGACCAGCCCAATATCGTCCGCAGCGAAAAGCGCGTCAAAGAGGGCACGGACGGCCCGTGCTTCGATCAACGTGTCCGGGTTGAGTAGAAAAACCGCGCGCGGCAGGGTATCCTTCTGAGAAGATGCCAGGTCGTCAAAACCAATCGCCCGCAGGGCATGGTTATTGCCCCCGGCAAAACCCAGGTTCTTTTCGCTGGCGATCAGATGGCACTGGGGAAAGCGCGATCGAATCGCCTCGACGGTACCATCTGTCGAGGCGTTATCCACCACCCAGACCTGCGTATCCGGGCCGTACGTCTCGACATCCGCCTGGAGGGTACGCAGGGTGTCGAGCACCAGGTCGCGCACATTCCACGAAACGATGATGGCGGCCAGCTCCACGCTTACTCTCCCAGCGCCGCGAAGTTAAGGCCGGTCGCCAGCATAAAAGCACGAAGCTCTTCAAAATCTTCCCGATCCACCCGCCGCAGCGAATCCTGCTGTAAAATCGACTCCAGCACGCCGGCATGATCGGCATCGGCTGCAATCTGGACAAACACGTCGTCCAGCGGAATCCGTACATTGAGCGGGACGATCTGCGGGTAGACGAGAATGTCATAGGGAATTTCAGGTGAGGTGCTCACGACAGCCACTTCTTCAGTCAGGTCTTCCAGCGCCCGCAGTTCCGCGCCGATCTCATTCTCGAAGTACCCCTCGGGCACGGCCCCAGCCCGGCAGTCGCCATTGTAGATCGCCGTGATCAGCGCGTCGTAGTCCTCGACGTCGATGATCTCGTCCAGATCATAAACCGGGTTGACGCCACTGGCATAAAGCATCAGGCTGGGC
>DAOUEM010000465.1:0-4564 GCA_034430555.1 Anaerolineae bacterium
GCCAACTCAGCCCGACCAGGGCCAGCCGATGGACTGCTTTCCTATTGCATTTGTTGGCTTAATCCGTTAGCATAGAGTTTGCACATTATTATATCAGGTTCAAATCTTAATTATATCAACAGGATTATCGACGGGATGAGCCAAGCCTATAACCTGGACGCGTTGCGTCCGTTGTCGTTGTTTTCGCCGGATGTACGTTTACAACAGGTCACCGTTGCCGTCGCACCGCACCAGGTCGACTGGATCGCCCAGGATCACGGCCGTCAGGCCGAAGTGATCTTTGTCTTATGCAGCCCCAGAGGCGAAGTGTTGCTGGTGAATAAGGCCGTCTACCCGGCAGGGACCTATCGTCTGCCGACGGGCGGCCTCCAGGCGGGTGAAACGCCGCAGGAAGCGGCCATCCGCGAGATATACGAGGAAACCGGCTACCGGGTCGCGGAGCCGCGTTTGTTGGGGGTGGTGGATTACACCATGCACTGGACGGATCAACCCGGCGACGCCGCCTTCGTCTCCTACGTGTTTACGGCGGAAGTGGACAGCGCCCAGGCGCCGTCTGCCGTGCAGATGGGAGAAGTTGACGGGTACCGGTGGGTGCCCGCCCAGGAATTGGACGCCGTCGCCACCCACTTACGCAATTTGCCGCAGGACTGGGTATACTGGGGACGGTTTCGTGCCGTTTCCTACGAATTCATCCGATGCGGTATAATGCAATACAATCGTGATGTAAGCCATAGGTTAGTGGCAGGTAGGTAGCAAAGATGACCTCTCCACACCGAATCATTGCCGCTGATGCGTCTCCGCTGGTACCCAACATCGTGCGGGCTGCGCTGGACCTGGTGGAACGTGCAGCCGTCGTCATCGAAGTTCGCTCCGGGCAAGATGCGCTCACCGAACTCACGCGCGGCGACATCGCCCTGGTCGTCAGCGCGTTTACCCTCGCCGACGACATGCGGGGGTTCGAACTGGCGCTGAAAGCCAACCAGTCCGCGCCGGATACGCCGGTCATCATCCTCGCCGGGGCCAATGACCCCGAAGTCGATGATGAAACCCAGAATAACTCGCCGTTTCATTACCTGGTACGGGCTGACAACGGCGACCGGTTTGTTCGCCTATTAAAGACCCTGCTGGACGGCGAGGAGCCGGGCGAGGAAACGGCAGAAGCCCCGGCCGTTATTCAGAACCTGGGACCGGTCCCCCCGATCGATGTCGATCAATTCGCCGATATCCTGGGCACCATGCTGACCGATGTCGGCGCGATGGCGATCGTGCTGATTGACCGCACCGGCACCATCTTGCAGGAATTGGGTGCGGTCGGTTACCTGGACCGCGAGCGCCTGTCCGCCACCCTGGCGCCGGCCTTTGCCAACATGGTCAGCGTCGGGCCGCTGGTGGGTGGCAGCAAACCCAGCGCCATGCATTTTTATGATGGCGACGAGTTTGACATCTTCGCACTGGCGGTGGGGCTACACCACTTCATGTGCCTGATCTTTGAAGGCTCGGCCGGCTCGCGGGCCTTCGGCGCAGTGACGATGTTCGGTCGCCGGGCCGTACAGGAAATGCTGGAATCCATCGGCGATGCGGCCTTTACGATCAAGGCCGTCGAAGCCGCGCCAGCCCCAAAAACCAAAGCCAAGCCCAAGCCGGCTGCCAGGAAGGCGGACAAAGAAGCACCGCCGCCCGCCGCCAAACCTGAAGCCAAAGCAGCAGGGGAGTATGTCCCAACGCGCCCGCCTTCGCTGGAACCGCTGCCGGAGGATGCCGACCTGGAGTCCATGCTGAGCGGCCTGGACAATCTCGACCTGAGCCAGGCCAACGATCTCTTTGACCCAGAAAAACTGGCTGAGATCGCCGCGGAGAAAATGGCAGGCGAGCGCCTGACTTACGAAGAAGCCCAGCAAATGGGCGTGCTTGAGAGTTAGCCAGGCCAGCATTGCACGTTGTAGACGGCGAGAGTGTATCCGCCACGCCATCGGGCAGCTTATGACCGGACGAAAACGACAAGACCCCTTGCTTAAAACACGCCTGGGTGACTACACCATCCAGGAACTGCTGGGCCGGGGCGGCATGGCCCGCGTCTACCAGGGCCTGGACGAAAACCTGGGCCGGCGGGCTGCCGTCAAGGTGTTGGAGATCGACCCTGGCGACGAGCAGGACGAACGTATCATCGAGCGCTTTAAGCTGGAAGCGCGCGCCATTGCCAGCTTTGAGCATCCCAACATCATCGCCATTTACCAGTACGGCGAGACGGACAACCTGTTTTTCATCGCCATGAAGCTGGTCAAAGGTAAGACGCTCTCCCAGGTGCTGCGCGAGAACCGGCGCACCGGCACCCTGCTGCCCCCGGAACGCGTGCTCCAGATCGTGCACGATGTCTGCAATGCGCTGGACTATGCCCACGCCCGCCAGATCATCCACCGCGACATCAAACCGTCCAACATCCTGTTTGACGAAGAAACCGGCAACCGCGCCATCCTGACCGACTTCGGTCTGGCGATGGAGTTAGGCGGCGACAGCACCATGGGCACGGCCTTCGGCACGCCGCGCTATATCGCGCCGGAGCAGGCCGTTTCCTCCCAGAAAGCCGTGCCGCAGAGTGATATTTATTCACTGAGCGTGGTCGTCTACGAGATGCTCACCGGGCAGGTGCCCTTCCAGGACGAATCGCCGATGAGTATTGCGCTGTACCACATCACCAGCGAGCCGCCGGCCCCGCGCAGCATCAACGCGGAGATTCCACCCGAGGTCGAAGCGGTGGTGCTCAAGGCGCTGAGCAAAGAGCCGGAAGCACGTCACGCGACGGCGGAGGAGTTTTACCAGGCACTGGAAGCGGCTTACATGCATGCCGAGGTCGAACTGCCCACGCCGCCGCAGCGGCCGCCGGTAGAACCCGAGACAGCCGCCGCTGTCAAAGAGGAAGCGCCGCCCTCACCCCCACAATCGGAAGAGAAGCCGCGCGGACGCCGGTCACCTCGGAAGACCGCAGCCGCCAAAACCACCGAAGAGAAAAAACCAGCAGCCAAAAAGAAGCCGGCCCCGGCAAAACCCGCTAAAAAAGCGCCGGCTAAAGCCGCACCGAAAAAAGAGCAGGCGGCCAAACCATCCGAGGCCGGAAGACGCCGGCTCCCGGTGCGCCTGCTGGTCGTCGCGGCGGTGGCCGCCGTGATCGTGATCGCGTCCGTCCTGGCGCTCAGCAGCAGCCTGCTGGGCGGCGGCGTGGACGACGGCATCCCGCCGGACGAGGTGATCACCTTCACCCTGGTATACGACGAAGGCAGCTTTGCCCTGATGAATACCAGCACCTTCGACGTGACGATCCGCGACCTGGTGATCGAATGGGCAGGCGGCCCTCGCATCGGCGGCGATCGCTTCGGTACGCGCCTGCCCCGGCAGCAGTGCGCCTGGATTCGCGTCATGAGCGACTGGCAGCACAACCCGCCGAGCGGCTGCCCGTCGGCTTTATTCCACCTGGAAATGCTGGACAACAGCGCCGATATCTTCTGGGCCGGTGAGGACACGCCGGAGACCTTCCGCGTACTCAAGGGCGGCCAGGAACTGGCCAGTTGCGCGCTGGACGATGGCCGCTGCACCTTCATCTGGCCGCACTAGGTGAAGCTCACCGCCGTCCATACCATCGATCACCGGCGGGGCGCCCCGCTGATTCCTCTGCTATCGGTTGATCTTTAGCCAAAACCCACGCCGGGCTGAATGTGGTAGAATCAGCCCTGGTGTATAATAATCCCGCAATTACAATCGCTTTCAAATTATATTGTTATCTCGGCCAGGGAGTGAACGCGATGTCCGACCAGCCAATTGACAACCAGCCCACCAATTCTGAAGCGCAAGACCCGGAGCCAGAAAAACGGGGCGGCTGGTATGACCCGTCTGTCGCCGGCGAACAGTCCCCGGAGGAAACCACCTCCGAAGCGTCAGGCGGCTGGCAAAAGCCGGCGCCCGACGAATCATCCAAGGAAAACCTGTGGCACCAGCCGGACAGCGCCGAGCAGCCCTCCCCGGCCCCACCCGCTGCCAGCGACCAGGCGGGACCGCTGCCCGGCGCGTGGCACGTCCCGGATACGCCGCCGCCCTCAGCCAGCGCTACCGATTACAGCAGCGAGGTGGAAGAACCGGGCGGCTGGCACGTCCCGGCCGACCTTCAGGCCGGTGACCTGCTGTCCGGCGTCGACGCGACGATCCACCCCGCTCCCCAGCCTGCCGGGCCGGCCTCAACCGGGGAAGGACTCATCCTGACGGGCGACTTCCCGGATCAGACGCCGGCCGCAGGGGATGACTCCGACGAACCGCTGATCCTCACCGACGACTACCCGAAACAGGAAACTGCCACGCCCTTTATGCCCAGCCCGGAGCCGGCCCCGGTCGACGAAGAAACGAGCGCCGTGCCGCTCAGCGCGCTGGGCCTGGAAGCGGCGCCGCTGGGTGAAGATGCGGACGAGGCCCCCCTGCCCACCGACGACCCGGCCGCTATTGCCGCCGTCATGGCCGCACGCCTGGCCCACCAGGCCGAACCGGCAGAGACGGCCGAACAGGCTCCCGAGCCGGAGACGGC
>DAOUEM010000466.1:0-6828 GCA_034430555.1 Anaerolineae bacterium
TGTTGCTTCAGGGTGGTGACCGCAGCGGCAACGCGACCTGCCTCTTCGGGCGAAGCGCTCAGCCGTGTGGCCAGGTAAGTGGCAAAGCAGGTATCGCCCCGACCGGTACGACCGGCGAGGGATCGCGGCGTAAATGGAAACTGGTAATGAGCGCCTTCGGCAAAGACCGTGACCCCTGACGACTGAGTGGCGATGATCTCGCGCGGGCCAAAATCGGCTAATTGCTGAACGGCCCGTTTCAGGTCGGTGTGACCGGTGAGCAACTCGGCCTCGGCGCGGTCGACCTTCAGATAAGTGACGTGTGACAGCCCCTCTTTCATCTCAGGCCAGTGGCGGAAAACCAACTGATCGCCCTCACGCACGCGCACGAATCCCTGCACATCAAGGGCGACCGGGCCACGGGCCGCCAGTGACTTCAGCAGCGGCAAATCCACCTCACCGGCCATAATGGGCGCGACGACAACGAGGCGGGCGGACAGGTCGGGGATTTCTTCCGGCTGGAACAGCCCGGCAAAGCCCAGGGGCGTGCAAACGCGGCGCTCCATGTCAGCCGAGTCGTAAGCGTTTTTAATGCCGCTTGTCTGTGGCGCAGGCGTGGCAAATACCTGCACGCCCGCGCGCTTGAATTCGTCGAGAAGTGGGAAGTCGTCGGGGTGCAGGCGGGTAACCACCGCTACACTCACTCCCAAGCGCCGCATGGCGATGCCGCCATAGTAGACCGCGCCACCCAAAGCGTCATCGGATTGGCCATCGACCACCAGCTTGTCTTTGGCGAAGTGGCCGATCATCATGATATCAACGTCGAATGATGAAGTCATCCTGTATCCTTCCGATTCATTTTACTTTGTGTCGCAGCCGCCGGACGAGTTCCGCCGATTGCAGCCGCCGCTCCAGCAGCATGATCAGGTAGTCGAGCATCACCTGCTCGATCTCCAGGTACGGGGGTTCGTTCCATTTGAGGGCCATCACCCGCACCCCGGCTTCCCGCTGCAAGACCCGCCGCACAGCACGCGCGCGCTCCCCGGTGCCCCTACATAATTCGGACCCGTGCGGCTTCCTCCGCCAGACTGAGTCCGCTTATACCACTTGATCGCGGCTGGGGGCGGTTTCCCCCTGCACCCCCTCGCACTCCCCCGGCGGGGCCTGCGGCCCCTCAGAAATTCAGTTCATCAGAATTCAGCACACCAGAAGCCAGCATTACAGGATTAGGGAAGGCGGACGCACCGAAACCCGAAGTAGCTGTACCTGAAGACGGGATAGTCCCGGTACCGATAGGCGGCGCGCAGGGACCCTGGATACCGGTCGCTCCAGGACCCGCCACGCAGCACGCGGTAGGCGCTGATCTCCGGCCCGGTCGGATTCACCTGCCGCTCCGACGGATAAGTCCCGTACCAGTCCGCCACCCACTCCCACATGTTCCCGCTCAAATCATAGGCCCCCACCCACGATACCCCGCCCGGTCTGCTGCCCACCGCCGCCATCTGCCCACCTGATGTTTCATCCCACACCACATTTTCCGAGACAAACTCATCCCCCCACGGATAAATCAACGCATCCGGCCCCCGCGCCGCGTATTCCCACTCCGCCTCCGTTGGCAGTCGCGCCCCGCGCAGCTCACAAAAATCAGCCGCTTCCGTCCAGGTGATCACCTCGCGTGGTCGGTCTGCGTCCGTCCAATTGCTTTGTCTCGCCGCCACACCCCCGAACTGCTCGAACTGCCCGTTCGTCACCTCGGTGCGGTCGATCCAGTACGGCTCTTCAAAGCATACCTCGTGCACCGGTTGTTCGTCGCCACCAGCTTCCGATGCATCGCTGCCCATCAAAAAGCACCCGGCAGGCACCAGCACCATCTCCACGCCGTCAAAAACCTGCACCTCCGGCTGCCAGTCGGCGTTCTGGGTCACCGGCGTCCGGGCGATTTCCAGTGGGGATAGAGTTGGGGTAGCGGTAGGTGAAGGCGTGGATGTTGAGGTTGGGGTATCAGTTGGTGGCATAAATGTTGCCGTGATCACTTGAGACGTGGAACTCGGTAGTACCGGTACATTTGTGGGGATTGCCTGCTGCGTTTGTGCTACCGCTGTTTCAAACACGTAGTAAGTGCCTGTGAGATCAGGCGTGAATGGCAGCGGAGTATCTGTCCAACTTGCGGCGGTTGCTGTCTGCGCCAGGTTGGCTGCCTGTGTCTGGTTTAGCGCAATCTCAGTCAACGGGTGTGGGGTGCTCGCCGGTACACTTCCGCCGAACAGGCCGCTGCCTATGCCTAAGAGTACAACTACCGCCATTACGCTCACCGCTGCAGCCCCTAACACCCAGGGAGAACGGGATCGCCGTGGCTGACCTGGTTCCCGGAGTGGTTCACTGCGGCTGATAGGGTCATCGCTGCCTGCCAGCATATGGGAGGGTGGTTGGGGAGCGACTGAAGCCCCCTGCTGAGGGCGCGGTGCGATCCGCCTGCTCAATTCAGTGAAAAAACGCTCCGGGGGCAGTTCTTCATTGGTGACATCTTCCCACTGGAAACGGCGCAAGTGACTGAACATGAACCGCTCGTCTGGTCGCTGGCGCAGCAGCAGCGGAAAGATTGGCTTCTTCCAGTCTACGGCCAGCCCAACTTCGGCGTTGACCCAGTGCGACTCGGCAGATGCCGGAGAGACCAGCAGCACAAAGGCCCCGCAGTGCTCGATGCCCCGTTCGATCTCTTGCCACCAGTCGCGTGCGGGTTCGAGGGCCGTGGTGTCCATCCACACGTCAAAGCCGCGGGCCAGCAGTTCATCATGTAAGCGCTCGGCGTATTGCCGATCAGATCGGCTGTAAGAAATGAATACGTGCGGCATCTCGACCCTTCCCCCGGGAGAGCGTGTTATCAATGTAATACGAGTCGGGGAAAAACGCACATGAGTCAACTGAAAAACCTGCAATCTGATTGGCAAAACAGGGCTGATTCATTCCAACAGAAAATCAAACGGTAACTTTAGCTGAGGTGCCCCTCGTTGTCAAAACCACGAAACGGCCCAAATAAGGTGGAGCAACCGATCATAAATAGGCAGAGTGAACATCCGCCGGTGTGCGACAGGCCAGGCTCTGGTGGGGCCGTTGGGCCAACTGTGACAATGGGACAATAGTCGTGGCTCCATGAAGTACCCAACCCCTGGCGATCAACTTCGGCCAGCACAAAATCGTATATTTCACGCCCTGTTCGTCCGGCGCGAATAAAGGGGCGCACTGCCTGGAATACTTCATCGGCTTTGACGATGGCAGCACGGAGTCTGGCGACCTCGCCCGGTGTCCTACGTCCACGCAGGCGGGTGATAATCATTTCTACGCTGGTCAGACGATTTATTACGGTGACAATCAGGTCGATGAGACGGGAGGAATACCTAAAAACGACAGATTGCCGAGATGATGGAGGCTCGCCCCCGGCTCTATACCAGCTCGAAGGTATTGTAAGCTAATACCTTCCCAATCCGACGATACCGAATCACTCCCCGTTTCCCACACCCACGACCGTACCCGTCCTGCGTGGCTATTGCTCATATCTCACTGCAACCCAGACCATGATTTTGCGTAGTAATTTGTAACACATCGCACAATCTGGTTATTGGTCTTACCGTAACGTGATGCGGATTTAGTAGGTAGGGGGGATTTTAATGGTATACGTACGTTCAGGTATTGCTGGAACCAACCAGGGACATCCTTCTCAGCAGTTAGCGCCATCCATAACATGGAAAGCCAGTAAGCAAACCTACTTTACAGTACGTCTCCTCGCCGACCGAGACCGGACGGCTGACGCCTACCGGGCTTACGCGTACTTCCGCTGGGTCGACGACCAGCTTGACGAAGGCGGGATGAACGCGGCTGAGCGTTTGGCCCTCGTCACGCGGCAAAGCAAGCTGGTGGAGCGCCTTTACCGGGGCGAGTGGGTGCAGCACCTGCTGCCCCAGGAACGCCTGCTGGCCGACCTGATCCGCGTTGACCGGGAACCCGACAGCGGCTTGCAGTCGTATATCTGCCACATGATGGCCGTCATGGTCTTCGACGCCGAACGTCGCGGCCGCCTGGTAACCGGGGCAGAACTGGAAAACTATACGCGCTGGCTGGCAACAGCCGTGACCGAAGCGCTGCACTACTTCATCGGCAATGGCTGCGGTTCCCCCCATGACGAGCAGCGCTACCGGGCAGCAACGGGCGCGCACATTACCCACCTGCTGCGGGACACGCTGGATGATATCGAAGCAGGGTACATCAATATCCCACGTGAGATCATCGAGGCCAACGGCATCTCCCCTCAGGATATCCAAGCGCCCGCTTACCGAACCTGGGTGATGCAGCGGGTGCAACGCGCACGTGACTGCTTCCAGGCCGGGCGGGCCTACCTGGAGAGTGTGGAGAACAACCGCTGTAAACTGGCCGGCTATGCCTATATCGCCCGGTTTGATTCGGTGCTCGACGCCATCGAGCGCGATGATTACCGGCTGCGGGCCGACTATCGCGAATGCAAAACGCTGCGATCCGGTTTAGAGATGGGCTGGAAGATGCTTTGGCCTGCCGTCAACAGGAGACAGCCCATTTCCCTGGAACGCCATATTTCAGCCGCAGAAGGATAAGATCATGAACAGATCACCTTCAGTCGTTGTCATTGGCGCTGGTGTTGGTGGGATAGCGGCGGCAGCTCATCTGGCAAGGCAGGGGGTCCATGTTACTGTGTTGGAAAAGAATGCACGCCCTGGCGGACGCTGTGATCGGTTCAGCCGTGATGGCCACCACTTCGATACCGGCCCGACTCTGCTTGTCATGCCGCTGTTATTTGAAGCAGAGTTTGCGGCGCTGGGCGTCCCGCTGCGTGAGGCGCTGGACCTTCAACAAGTGGACCCAACCTATCATCTGGTATTTGACGACGGCAGCAAGATGGCGCTTACCTCGAACCTGATACTCATGCAGGCGCAGTTGGAAGCCATCGAACCAGGGAGTTATCATGGCTTCCTGCGCTATATCGAAGAAGGTCACCGCCACTATCACATTGCAATGGAACGGCTGGTTGACCGGGACTTCCGGCGAGCGACCGACTTCTTCAACCTGCGGAATCTGCCGCTGATCTACCAGGTCAAGCCGCTGGTGCCCCATTACGCACACATGGCTGCTTACTTCGATAGTCCTCGGCTTAAGGCGGCCTTCACCTTTCAGGATGTCTACATGGGGCTCAGCCCATTCGAAGCCCCAGCCACCTTCTCGATGATGCCTTACACCGAGTTGGCGCATGGCGTCTGGTATCCCAGAGGCGGGATGTACTGCATCGTGGAGGCGTTGGTAGAAATCGCTAAAATGGCCGGTGTGGAGTTCGCGTTTAACACATCGGTCGAGCGCATCGAGGTAAACGGCAGCAAAACCCGGGGCGTGATTCTGGAGGGTGGTCAGCGGCTGGCGGCAGATGCTGTGCTGGCCAATGCCGACCTGCCACACGTTTACCGGGATCTGTTACCCGCCAATGGCCGGAGGAGCAGAATGGAGCACAAACGCTTTTCCTGCTCGACGGTCAGCTTTTTCTGGGGTGTGGATAAGACATACGAAGAACTACAGCCGCACACCCTCTTCCTGGCCGATGACTACCGCGCCAACTTTGATAGCATCCTTGACAATCTGGATCTGCCGGAGAACCCCAGCCTGTATATTCACGCTCCCGCCCGGCTTGATCCGGCGATGGCCCCGGCAGGGCAGGATACACTCGTCGCCATCGTCCCCGTTGGCCACCTGAGCAACGACAGCGAGCAGGACTGGCAGGTGATCCGGGACCGGGCGCGGCAAGAGGTGTTCCGCCGCCTGTCTTTGCTGGGGATCGCCAATCTGGAGTCGCATATCAAGTTTGAAGTGAACTACACGCCTCTCTCGTGGCGCAAACGTTACAACCTCGTGAAAGGTTCGACGCACGGACTGGCCCATAACCTGACGCAACTGGGGTACTTCCGCCCTGCTAACCGGCATCCGCACTATCACAATCTGTACTTCGCTGGGGCCAGCACCCGTCCCGGCACCGGGCTGCCGACAGCCCTTGTCTCAGCACGGCTGGCCGCCACTCGCTTGCTGGAGGATTGTAAGCTTGTTCCGTGTCAGCATTGATGGGATAAAAAGGTGGGCTAGAATAACGGAGACTTTCAGCGCCAGACAAAGCAACAAAGGAGCAGCAAAAAGGCTCCTTTGTTTTTAGTGGCCTTTTGTCCCAAAGTTTTTGACGACATACAATCTCCGCCTTCCTCCGCGGAGCGCTGGTAGTATGCGTGTTACTAGAACCCCTCTATTCTCTCCTGACCGCCACTGGGAATGGCAAATCCGAGATCACCCGCTCAGGAAGTGTGTTACTTCCAGATACAACCAGTTCTCTATCGGTTGGGGAGTACCGCAAAGAAACTGGCCCAAAGTAAGTTGGCATGTTTGAGACTTCGAATTCTTTGTCCTTCCAGGTAGCAGGAACACCAGAGCCAACGACAAGCCTGTTTTCCTCCTCACGCAAAAGACAGTCACGTAAAAGCAAGAATAACTCGGCTGCTGTCCAGCCGTGAGGAGTTACATAGCGGATTTGATCCCAACCACGTGTCCTCTGCCACAGCAATGACGAATTCTCGTCGCCATTCCCCTCACTGTAGGTGTAGAGACCGGGGGCAATGTGGGCGGTCAGGAAGTGCTCGATTGACACCCAGGCACGTTCGCGCTGACCTAGCAAGATGTAGTTATGCGCTTGGCCCGCTTCGAAGTAGGTCCACAACGGCTCAGGGGTATGTTGCCCTTGCGGACATCTGACAGTGTTCCAGAACTCATCGAAGCGCTGCCTGATTACAGGGT
>DAOUEM010000467.1:0-3904 GCA_034430555.1 Anaerolineae bacterium
GTGCAGCTGGCGGCGGCCTTCCACAATGGCAATGGACACCACCGAATCTGCCTCTGCCAGGTGCATGAGCTGCACCCCCTGCGTGCTGCGTCCCGTTGGTCGGATGGTCTGCAACTGGGTGCGCAGCGACATACCGGCAGTGGTGATCAGGGCGATATCGTCCTCAGGATTGATACAGCGCGCCGCCACAATCGGCCCGGTGCGGTCATTGCGGGCCAAGGTACGCACACCCCTGCCATAACGCACCTGACGGGTATATTCGTTAAGCTCAGTCCGCTTGCCGTACGCATTATCCGTCACAATGAGCAAGTCGGTGTCTTCGTCTTCGATCACGTCCATCCCGGCGACGCTGTCGCCCCGGTGCAACCGGATGGCATTCACGCCGCTGGCCGGACGCCCCATGACCCGCACGTCGGACTCATGGAACCGGATGGACATGCCGTTTTCGGTGACGATAATCACGTCCTGGTCGCCGGTGGTCATCCGGACCCAGCTCAAGGTATCGCCTTCGCCGAGCGACATCGCTATCAAGCCATTGGAGCGCACGGCGCTGAAATCACCCAGCGGCACCCGTTTAATACGACCCTGGCGCGTCGCCAGCATGAAATACCCTCCCTCGTCAAAGGATGGGACTGCCGCCATCGCCGTGATCCGCTCTTCCGGTTCCAGGCTCAATACGGCCTGGATCAAGGTGCCGCGTCCGGCGCGGGCCGCATCCGGGATTTCGTAGGCCCGTTCGGAGTACACTTTGCCCCGATCGGAGAAAAACAGGATGTTATCCAGGCTGCCGGCGGCGAAAATATGCTCCAGTACGTCCTCTTCTTTGGTGGCCATACCGGAAGCGCCTTTGCCCCCGCGCACCTGCCGGCGGTAAGCAGCGGCAGGCACCCGCTTGGTATAACCATTGCGCGTGAAGGTAACCAGCACCTCTTCGTCCGGGATGAGGTCGGCCTCGTTAAAGTCGGAGGTCACCCCGTGCAGTATGCGCGTGCGCCGCTCGTCGCCGTACTTCTCGGCGAGTTCCTGCACATCCTCTTTGATCAGGTTGAGGACCTTCTTCGGGCTGCGGAGCAGGTCTTCCAGGTACTCGATCCGGTCGCGCACCTGCTTGTACTCATCCTCGATCTTCTGCCGTTCCAGCGCGGCCAGCCGGCGCAGCTGCATATCCAGGATGGCCCTGGCCTGCGCCTCGCTCAGCACAAACCGGTCTTGCAGCTGACCCAGCGCTTCGTCGGCATCATCGGCCTGGCGGATGGTATGGATGATGTCGTCCAGCGTCGCCAGCGCCTTGAGCAACCCTTCCAGGATGTGGGCACGAGCGCGGGCGCGTTCCAACTCGAATTCCGAGCGGCGGCGGATCACTTCGCGGCGGTGCTCGATGTAAAGCTGCAAGGACCGCTTCAGGCTCAGCAGCCGCGGTTCGCCGTCGACCAGGGCCAGCATCTGTATACCAAAGGTGCTTTGCAGCGCCGTATACTTGTACAGACGGTTGAGCACTTTTTTGGGCTGGGCGTTGCGCCGCAGCTCCATCACGATGCGCAGGCCGGTGCGGTCCGATTCATCGCGCAGATCGGCAATCATATCCAGGCGGCCAGCACGGGCCAGTTCCGCGATGCGCTCGATCAGCGTCGTCTTGTTGATCTGGTAGGGAATCTCGGTGATGATGATGCGGAAGCGCCCGCCGTGCACCTCGTCGATCGTGGCCGCCGCCCGCATGGTCACCCGCCCTTTGCCGGTGGCGTAGGCGTTTATGAGTTCTTCGCCGGCGATCAGCAGCGCGCCGGTCGGGAAGTCCGGGCCGGGGATAAACTGCATGAGATCGTTGACCCCGATCTCGTCAAGGTTGTCGTAGTTATCCAGCATGAAGACGATGGCGTTGGTCAATTCATGGAGGTTATGCGGCGGGATATTGGTCGCCATGCCCACGGCAATGCCGCTGGTGCCGTTTAGCAGCAGATTGGGCAGCTTGGCCGGCAGGACACTCGGTTCCTGCACGGTACCGTCGAAGTTATCGACAAAATCGACGGTGGCCATATTGATGTCTTGCAGCATTTCCTCGGCAATACGGGCTATGCGGGCTTCGGTGTAGCGCATGGCCGCCGGGCTGTCACCGTCAATGCTGCCGAAGTTACCCTGCCCATCCACCAGCATATAGCGCATGGAGAAGTCCTGCGCCATACGTGCCATCGCGTCATAGACGGCCATGTCGCCATGCGGATGGTACTTACCCAGCACGTCGCCGACGATCCTGGCGCTTTTCCGGTAATGCGAACCGGCGCCCAAGCCCATGTCATGCATCGCATACAGGATACGCCGGTGCACGGGCTTCAACCCATCGCGGGCGTCGGGCAGGGCGCGGGCCACGATCACGCTCATGGCATAATCGAGGTAACTGCCGCGCATTTCTTCGTTGATATTTACCGGCCGAACGGTACCAATATCCATGCTCGCGAGGTCCTTGATTTCTACCAGCAATCGAAAAAAAAGGCGCCCGGAAACCTGCACAATCACCAGGCGACTCGAATGCTTAATTATACACCAGGGAGGGTCCAGAGGCGAATCTAGACGGCTCTGCACCTGGATAATTGGGCAGGTCAGAGCACCATATATAGGGGTTGGTGACGGCATGAAACCCCATATACGGCACCCACCGTATGGGGCACCTGCCGGGCAGGGCTATGGCGGTCTAGCCGGGCAGCCGCTACAATCTATTTATGAAAAATATGCAGCGTTTTCTCGTCATCGGCCTATTGAGCCTCGTACTGCTGATCATATTAGCCGGCCTGCGTTTGCCTGCGCTTGCCCAGGGCGATGATCCGCCGGAACCGCCGCCGATCATCCGGGTCGTAGTCGACTCACACCCGGCCATGGATGAGTTACTTCCCGCCCTCACGGATGCGCTGCAAGACGCGCTGGACGACCACGACCTCGCCGCATCATTGGAAGTGGAAACGTACCAGCCCAGCCTTAACGCACAAGCCGATGTCTGGGCACTTGGCGACGAATCGTTGTTCATCCACGTGTCCTATACCTGCCCAGATGATCCTTACTGCCTGTTTGTCGTCATGCTACCCTACCGAATGCCTCAATCAGCCCTGTTTTCTCCGCGGTATGACACGGGCTACAGTCTGGTAGCAGCCGGCGCGCGGACCATGATGGTCATCCGCCTCGATAACCGTTTCGAAGCCGAATTATCGCTGTTTACCAACCTTGCCGTGGGCTTGACGTACTTTACCAATAGCGACTGCATTGACGCCTTACCTGTCCTCGAGCAATCACGTGCTCAGGTCGATCCGCAATCGGCCAATCGATACCTCATCCGTGACCTCGATTTGCTAAGCGTGGTGTGCCTGCGCGAGCAGCGGGAATACCAAGCGGCTGTCGATGTGCTGCAAGCCCTCCGCACCGAGGACGATTCTTGGAGGCCAGAAAACGAAGGTGTGATCATCGACGCCTACATCGCCGACAGCCTGGCGCAGTTGTTTCGTTTCGACGAGGCTCTGGCAATCGATGATGCCAACATCGCCCTGGCAAAAGATACGCTCGTGGACGTGCCGGAGCATTACGAGATTCTGTGGGAACGCCTGCTGGCCGACCTGTACCTGCTGCGCGGCCAGCACCGCCTGTACCTCTACGAGTGGGACGCCGTCCTGGCCGACTACGATGCGGCGCTGGCCCTGGCAAACGCCCCACCCCGCGCCTACTACTACCGGGGCCTGCTCTACTACACCCAGGACGCCCGTCAGCAGGCCTATGACGACCTGACCCGCTTCCTGGCCCTGGAAACCGACCCGTACAGCCATCTAATCCCGCTGACCGAGCAGTATCTGGCCGAACTGACGGATTTACTCGCCACGCCAGAATCCCGCTAAGGAGCCAGTCGATGCACGCCAGCCGCCCCGCC
>DAOUEM010000468.1:0-5346 GCA_034430555.1 Anaerolineae bacterium
ATCGATACCATGACCGGCGGCCAGTGGTGGCTGAATATTATCACGGCCAATGTGAACCCATTTGTGGATGGCCAGTTCGAGGGATTGTTCCGCCAGTGGTTTGGCCTGCACGGCGTGCTGATTGTGCTGGCCGGACTCATGGTGTTGTACGAACTGTACTTCGACCGGATCAGCCTCTATAGTATCTGGTTCGGCGCGGCGACGATCAATACGCTGCTGGCCGGGAAGTGGGGCGCTGGCGACAGTTATTTCGCCACGGCGATTGCGGCGGTGGCTATTTTGAGCGGTATCTTCGCGGCGCGCATGCTGCGGGGCACCTGGCGCTTTCCGGAGAATTACCTGACTCGCTGGCTGTCGCCCGTGGGATCGTGGTTGACGGCGCGGCGGGTGGCCGTGGTCGCCGTGGCGGGAATCGTCGTGCCGGCCCTGTATTTGCTGTATGCGGCGGCGGTCTTTCATTGGCCGACCGAGGGGCCGGTTTTCCGCGAGGTGAGCCGGGCGCTGGGCATCGCGCCGAACACCGGGTTTGCCCTGTATGATTCTGCCGGTTGGACGCCGGGCTACGCGGTGATCGGGCAGATACCGACGACGGAGGACATCGACAACGGCTGGCGGCTGGTCGACATCGTGGCCGAGGGCGAGTCGCCGGCCATCAGCGAGGACGCCGCCTTCAGCATTCACGCCGGCAAGCAGGTCATCGCCAACCCGACGCAGCTCCGAAATCTGTACAACAACGGCCTGTACGACCCCACCGAGATGATCACCATGATCGAGGACCAGGCTTTTCATGCGCTGGTCCTGCGTGCGCTTTTTTACCCGGACCCGGTGCTGTACGCCATGGGGCAGGCCTACGCCGAGGAAGAGTCGATCCCCATGAATGGCTTTTATTATCACGTCTTCCGGCCCGATCCGTCCTGGCCGGCCCGGCGCGACCTGCGCGATCAGATTTATGCGCTGGATGGGGACGGGGGCGCTGTTTTCGGCGCGATCGTGCCGCCGGTAGACGGGGTCGAATCCTGGTTGTGGATTACGCTGGGTGATGTCGGCTGGCAGCAAGCGGGCGATTGGGTTGATGGGGTGGGTATCTTCACCAGGGAGGGTGCCCGTTTGACCGTCACCGTGACGCCTGATCCTGAAGCGGACAGCGTCCGGGTCCGAGTGGAAATGGACTGATCAAGCACAAAACGACCCGGTCAATTAGCCGGGTCGATTGCTGCTGGGGAGGCAGGATTCGAACCTGCGATCTACGGTTCCAAAGACCGTCGCCTTACCGCTAGGCTACTCCCCAATGTGGTTGTCATTCTACCATAATCTACCGGCGGCGACCAGACTTATTCCGAGTCTCGAGTCACGTCCCATCTGGCCTTCTCATCTGACTCTCACCTCATGGTAAGATTCTCTTTAGCGGGGGCGTGCTATAGTATAACGAAAATCCAAAATATCTCGTTTTGAAAAGGATGAACTTATGAAGGACCGTGGCATAGTTGTGGGGGCATTGGTGGGCGGGTTGGTGACGCTGCCGCTGATGGGCATCATGTACCTGGCCGAACAGGTCGCCGGGCTGCCTTTTGCCCCGTTTGACCTGTTCGACTGGCTGGCGCGCGTGCTTCCTGGTGACGTAATCGCCTTGAGCATCAGTACCATGGTTTCGATCATTAGCGAACTCAACCTTGGCGAGACTTCCAGCACCGCCAAATCGCTCAAGGAAGTGACTGCGCTGGGCCTCTTTTTGCTGCTGGGCATGGTTGCCGGGGCGGTCTTTTTCGCCATCCTGCGGACGCGCTCAATGCGTTTGAGCAGCAGCGCCGGCCTGGTTCTTGGTTTGGGAGCTGGGGTTGTTATGCTGCTGATCAGCAACAGCAGAGGTTTCGTTTCTAGCATGGATCCGTTGTTCAGCGCGGTGTGGGTCCTGGTGGCATTCCTGGCCTGGGGCGCGGCGATTGGTTGGGCTTATAACAGCCTGACTCTGCCGCAGGTGAGCCGTTCGGATGCGGTAGTTGAGGCTGCTGGGTCTCAGCCTGCTGAAACATCGATTGCTGTTGAACCGATTGACCGCCGCCGCTTCCTGATCCAGTTGGGCAGCGCCACCGCCGTACTGACGGTGGCCGGCGCCGGGCTGGGTGGTTTGATCGGCAGCCGCCGCCGGGCTGGTGTGACGGTAACACCAGTGTCGGATGTGACGACGCCAGAGGCTGGTTTGGCCGCCAATCTACCTAACGCGGACGCCGCGGTGATGCCGGCTCCGGGTACACGCCCTGAATTGACTCCGCTGGCGGACCACTACCGCATCGACATCAGCCTGCGCTCGCCGGAAGTCGAAGAGGCGGGTTGGGTGCTGCCCATTACCGGGCTGGTAGATAATCCGCTGGAACTCACCCTCGATGACCTGCGGGACAATTACGAGGCAATGAACCAGTACGTCACTCTGGCGTGCATCTCCAATCCGGTGGGCGGCGACCTGATCGGCACCACCTACTGGACCGGCGTCAGCCTGCAAACCCTTTTAGAAGAAGCCGGCTTGCAGGAAGATGCGGCTTATCTGAAGATCACGGGAGCGGACGGCTTCCACGAGACGGTGTCAATCGACCTTGTCCAGTCTGACGAACGGATAATGCTCAGTTATGCCTGGGAAAACGAACCGCTGACCATCGACCACGGGTTCCCACTGCGCATCTACATACCTGACCGGTACGGGATGAAGCAGCCCAAGTGGATCATCGGCATTGAGGTGATCGCGGATTATGAGGAAGGATACTGGGTGCGCCGCGGTTGGGACGAAGTGGCCCGCATGAAAACGACCTCAGTAGTGGATTCGGTAGCCAGTGATGCCTTGATCGACGACAATGGCCAGCTTCTGGTCCCCATCGGGGGTATCGCTCACGCCGGGGCGCGTGGTATCTCTAAAGTTGAAGTCCAGGTTGATAACGGTGAGTGGGTGGAGGCGCAGCTTCGCACGCCGCTCTCCGACACCACCTGGGTGATTTGGCGCTACGACTGGCCGTTTGCAGAAGGCCGCCATGAGTTCTCCGTGCGCACTACCGATGGTGCCGATGTGCTTCAGGACAATACACCGCGCCCGCCGCGGCCCAGTGGCGCGCAGGGATATCACGTGAAGCGCGCGACAACGGTTTCTCCAGAGGCATAGCCGCCGGGACTTCCGACAGCAGCAAACAGAGCGGAGATCGCACTATGCGCCTCTCCGCTTTTGATTCTCTGCGCAACGCTGCCCCTGTCAGGTTACCGTCAACCTGACTGTTCTCTGATGGGTGCCCGGCGGCTCTCGTACGTTGCCGTTGACATATCGAATAATATTCCTACAATATGGATTGAATTTGTATATATATGTGGAGGCTAAACATGCTTGTTCGTTCATTAGGGAAGGCTCCAATATTATCTCGTATTCTATTGGGTGTGCTGCTGGTGGTGATCCTGCTGGTCTCGTCAAGCCTGGGTCTGGCTCAAGGGCCAATCACGTATGGCAGCAGCGTTGTTGGTAGCTTATCCGCAGAAGCGCCGCTGGGGTTCCACGTGTTCACCGGCAACGCTGGAGACCAGATTAACCTGTTGGCGGTGGGTATTACCCCGAACATGGCACCCGCCATCAGCCTGTTGGGTCCGGATCAACAGCAGCTATCCAGCAGCAGCAGCGATCCGTTTGGAACTGCGGGCGAAGTGCGCATCTCCTATCGCCTGCAAACAGCCGGTTTGTATACGATGCTGATTACCAATGCCGCCAGCGTACCGGGCGACTACTTGCTGCGCCTGAACGGGCGTCCGGCGGTGCCCGGCACCACGGTGTCCGACCAGGCGGCGGCTGTGGTCGAGGTGGCTCCCCAATCGCCGGTCCAGGTTTTTGCGTTTGCCGCCAATCCGGGCGCTTCGACCATCGTCACGGTTGCCACGAATTCGCCGGGTTTTGAGTTCGCCGTCCAATGGCTCGATCCGAGCGGACAGGTGGCAGGCACCCAGTCCGGCAGTGCCTCCCAGCAGGTCAGCCTGATGGTGGGCCCGGGCGAAGGCGTGTACGAAGCCCATGTCGCTTCACTGACGCCAGATGTGCCGGGTGCGGTGACGGTATCACTCGGCCTGGGATCGACCCCATCGGTACAGGCCCCTGCGCCGCCCGTCGCGACGGAGGAAGTCGCGCCACCCCAGCCGTCAGGAGCCAGCGCCCCGGCGGGTGTGTGCAGCGTCAATACGGATGGTGTGGTGAATCTGCGCAGCGGCCCGGGCACGGACTACTCGATCATCGGCCAGTTGACTGCCGGCAATTACCTGGTCATCACCGGTATGAGCGGGGATGGTACGTGGTACATGGGTGATTACTTCGGGCAGCAGGCCTGGGTTTTCACCGGGGTGGTGGGCATCAACGGCCCGTGCAGCGGCCTGCCCGTCGTGCAAACGTCCGCCCAGCCCTCACAGCCATCTGCCCCACCAACCGCGACTACGGCCAGCAGCCAGCCGCGGCAGGCGACGCCGACCTACACCTATACGCCCACGCAGCAGGTCCAACAGCCTCAGCAGACGGAAGGGGCGACCGGTCCGACCGCGACCGCTACGCCGTCCTATACGCCGACCACGCCCCCCGCGGCTCAGGTCGCGCCGGAGGATGCCAGGTTTAACAACCCGCTGAATATCCCGTTGGATAACACCGCGTCTGTGCTGGATTTCGTCTCCTATCCGGGCGGCGATACCGAGGACCGGGTCCGTTGGGATATCACCGGTATGAACCCGAATGTGGCGATAACCGGTGGCCGGGCGCGCCTGGTCATCCAGGTCACCTGCTTTGGCGAAGGTACCAACCAGATCCAGTTATTCACCGGTGGACAGACCTACGCCTGCGGCCAGACCATCGTCGACCGGGAGGTGACCTCTGACAGCCGCACCGGCCAGGTAACCATCACGGCCGTGGGCGGCAGCGCGACCTACGTCCAGTGGGTGCTGACCGGCACTGCGACCCGCACCAACTAGGCGATCAGAACCGTTTTTGATGGTAAACTAACGATGTGTCGGAAGACCTGCCTTATGGTGGGTCTTCTTGGTGTGTAAAAAGTTTAGTCGTAAAAGGAGTTTATGATGCCCGAAGTAGGCCAACCGGCCCCGGATTTTACCCTTCCCGATCACAATGGCGACATGGTGAGTCTAAGCGATTTCCGGGGGCGCCAAGTCGTGTTGTTCGCCTATCCCAAGGCCGGCACGTCCGGCTGCACCGAACAGGCGTGTGGCTTCCGCAACGAGTTCCCGCGCCTGGAAGGCGTCAATGCAACGGTTATCGGTCTCAGCCCGGACGAACCGGCGGCGCTGCTTAGCTGGCGCGCGAAGGAAAACCTCCCGTATACCCTGCTT
>DAOUEM010000469.1:0-9623 GCA_034430555.1 Anaerolineae bacterium
CACGCCCACCCCGTAGCGGCCCTCTACACCGACCGATCAGTCCGGTGGGCGCGGATAACCCCGTGCCCGCCGGCTTTTTTTGTGTTATCGTAGCGCGATTCGACGCTGAGAAAAGAAGATGCGCCATGACTGAGACACACACGCCCCCTGTTTGTGATTACGAAGGCTCCGGCTACGAAAGCGACTTCTGGCAGGGAAAGGGCCGCGATTACGAAGACCGCGTGGAGCGCATCGCGCTGCGTAAGCTGCTGCCCGCTTCCGGGCGACGCGCCCTGGAGATCGGGGCGGGTTACGGGCGGCTGACGGATGAATTGAGCGGCTACGATCACATCGTGCTGCTGGACTACTCGCGCACGCTGCTGGCCCGCGCCCGTCAGCGGCTGGGTGACTCGCGCTACACTTACGTGGCGGCGGACGTGTACCGGATGCCCTTTCAGCCCGGCAGCTTCGACGCGGCCACCATGATCCGCGTGATCCACCACATGGCGGATGCGCCGGCAGCGCTCAGCAGCATCCGGGAGGTGCTGGCCCCCGGCGCGGCCTTCATCCTGGAATACGCCAATAAACGTAACCTGAAGGCCATCCTGCGGCACGCGCTGGGCCGGCAGGAGTGGAGTCCGCACGACCGCGCCCCGGTCGAATTCGTGGCGCTGAACTTCGACTTCCACCCGGCCTACATGCAGGACGCGGTGAGCAACGCGGGCTTCGAGGTGGGGCGGCGGCTGGCGGTCTCGTACTTCCGGCTGGGGCTGCTCAAGCGCTTCGTGCCGGTAGGTGTACTGGCCGGGTTGGACGGGCTGCTGCAAGGCCGGACGCCGCTCTATGCGCCGAGCGTGTTTACCCTGAACCGGGCCACGGACGAAGGACCGGATTACGCGGCAGAGCCGCTGCGCTTCTACTGCCCGACTTGCGGCGCGCCGCTCGACAGGGCCGACGATTCGATGCTGTGCCATGGCGCGGACTGTGGGCACCGCTTTGCCATCCGCAACGGCATCTACGACTTCAAAGAGCCGGCGTCGTAGGGACGATGCGGACTCTGACGTGTCCGGGTTGGTCGTCCGGCGGCCAAAACCCAACACCCCCCTGACAATTCCTCACCAACTTCTCACAAGCCCCGCTTGACGGCGGACCGGGCCGGGGGTTACCATTCTCCCAGTAACCGTTTGAGCGACCATTGGACCAACCATGATCGAAGTCCGTAACCTGACCAAGCAGTACGGGAAGTTCGTCGCCGTGGACGACATCAGCTTCGAGGCGCACCCCGGCGAAATCCTGGGTTTCCTGGGGCCGAACGGGGCTGGTAAAACCACCACCATGCGCGTCCTGACCGGCTACATGCCGCCCACCGCCGGGCAGGTCACCATCGCCGGGCTGGACATTTTCGAGGACTCGCTGGAGGCGCGCCGCCACATCGGCTACCTGCCGGAGCGCGTGCCCCTCTACCCGGATATGACGGTGCGCGGCAGCGTGTCCTTCGTGGCGGAGATGCAGCGCGTGCCGGACCGCCGCCAGCGCGTCGACGCGGTGCTGGAACAGGTCGGCATGATCGGGCGCGCCGACAGCCTGGTCCGCAACATCTCCAAAGGGATGCGGCAGCGCGTCGGCTTGGCGCAGGCCCTGGTCCACGACCCGGACGTGCTCATCCTGGACGAGCCGACCATCGGCCTGGACCCGCACCAGGTGATCGACCTGCGCGCCCTGGTGCGCCGCCTGGGCGCAGACCGCACGGTGATGTTCAGCACCCACATCCTCTCCGAAGCGGAGCAGGTATGCGACCGGGTGCTGATCATCGAGGGGGGGCGACTGGTAGCGGAAGGCGCGCCCGATACCCTGCGCGACAATCTGGGGCGCGGTGGGCGCATCTTCCTGCGGCTGGGGGGCAGGCCGCCCGACGACAACCAGGTATGCCGGGCCCTCAAGGCCATCGGCGGGGTAGTGGACGCCGTCCCGGAGGGGGATGGTTACCTGATCGAGACGGCCAAAGGGGTGGATGCCCGCGCCGAGGTGGCCGAAGCCGCGGTGCAGGCCGGCTGGCGCGTGATCGAGCTGCGCCCCTGGGCCATGACGCTGGAGGACATCTTCCTGGAGCTGACCACGGCCCAGATCGGCGGCCCGGCGGCCCGGCCCTCCGCCGGCAAAAAACAGAGGAGGCGGCGCTGATGTATGGAATCCGGGTGATCTTCAAGCGGGAGGTGCGCCAGTACTTCACCTCGCCCATCGCCTACCTGGTGGCCTTCGCCGTGCTGTTCCTCAACGGCATGATCTTCGCGCTGGACCTGCGCAGCCGCAACGGTTTCGGCCCGCTGGACAGCACCTACATCCTGGGCTTTTTCGGCTTCATCATGATCTTCCTGACGCCGCTGCTGACCATGCGCCTGCTGGCCGAGGAAAGCCGCGAGGGCACCTTCGAACTGCTGCTGACCATGCCCATCCGCGACGGCGACATCGTGATGGGTAAATTCCTGGGGGCGTGGTTGTATTTCACGCTGCTGCTGCTCTCGACGCTGGTCTACCAGGTGATCCTGGCCTCTATCGGCTACCCGGATATGGGCGCGATCATCGCGGCGTATATCGGCATCTGGCTGTACGGCGGGGCCGTGATCGCGGTGGGACTGCTGTTCTCCGCCCTGACGGAAAACCAGATCGTGGCCGGCTTCCTGAGCATGGCCGTGTTGTTCATCCTGTGGCTGGCCGATTCGTTCGGCGCGCTGTTCAGCGGCCTGGGGGTGGAGGCGGCTCGCTTCGTGCGGACGCTAAGCCTGCGCAGCCACCACTCGACCTCGTTCCTGCTGGGCATCTTCCGCCTGGAGGACGTGGTCTTTTACGTGGGGCTGATCACGGTAATGCTGTTCATCACCACGCAGATCGTGGCGGCCAGGAGGTGGCGCGGATGAGCAACCGTCCAACTGACGAGCGGATCGTTTTTACCCGGTTGCAGGTGGGCCGGGCGGCCAGCCTGATCGGCGGCGTGGCCCTGGTGATCGCGCTGGTGCTGTTCATCTGGCAGGGGGAGCTGACCGGCTGGGGCCTGGCGGCCCTGGTGGTGGGCATCGCCGGGCTGACCCTGTGGATGACCATCGCGCCTAACGACTTCCAGGACTGGATCGCGGGGCGGGCGGCGCGCTACGGCGGCAACAGCGTGCTGGGCGCGCTGATCGTGATCGCCGTCGTCATCGCTTTCTACGGCTGGGCCGACGGGCAAAACCTGGCGGTCGACATGACCCTGCCGCAGAGCTTCACCCTCAGCCCGGCGACGCGGGACGTGCTGGCCCAGCTCGACCGGCCGGTGCTGCTGACCGGCTTTTATTCCAGCGCGACCCAGCCGCAGCGCGACCGCGACGACGCCATCTTCCACCTGTTTGAAGCGGAGCTGGGCGACGACTTCCGGGTGATCTACGTCGACCCGAGCGAAAACGCCTTGCTGGCGGAGCGCTTCGGGGCGCGGGACGGATCGGCCTTCCTGACCTACCTCGACCCGGCCAGCGGCGAGCCGGACCTGAGCGCCATCGTGCCGATTGACCTGGCCGATGCCCAGGAGCGCGCCGTCGCCAACAGCCTGCTGCAGTTGATGGCGGCGGGCCGCTTCAAGATTTATTTCACGGTGGGGCATGGCGAGCCGGACCCGACCGATCGCTCTCCGGACGGCATCACCGGCATTTACGAAGGCCTGATCGCGAGCGGCATCCTGGCGGAGACGCTGGACCCGGCGGCGCTCAACGCGGGCGTGCCGGACGACGCCACAGCCCTGGTGGTGGCCGGGCCGCGCGAGCAGCTCTCCACCAACGAAATCGAGGCCATCATCGCCTACCTGGAAGGCGGCGGGCGCCTGTTCCTGGCGGCCAATCCCCGGCTGGACCCGCGCGAGACCTTCCTGACCGCCGACGACCCGCTGCACGCCTACCTGGCCGACAACTTCGGGCTGGACGTGGCCGACGACCTGGTGGTGGACGCGCATAACAGCTTTGGGGACGCGATCAACGTGATCAGCGGCGACGTCGTGCCGCACGAGGCGACGGCCCGTATGATCGACGGCAACGCCGCCGTCTTTTTCGGCAGCCGGTCGATCACCGTCATCCCGCTGGAGGACCAGCCGGACACCCGGGCCGGGCGCGCGCCGATCATCTACAGCACGGCGGACGCCTACGCCGAGACCGACCTGGCGACCGTGTGGAACCAGTCCACCTTTGCCCCGGACGAGGCCGATCCAACCGGGCCGCTGGTGCTGGCTGCCGTGGCCCAGAACGTCGATACTGACGCCCGCGTGGTGCTGACGGGCGACGCCGACTTCATCGGCAACGCCCAGATCAGCTACCTGGCCAACCGCTTCTTTTACACCGACGCCCTGGCCTGGCTGACCCAGTTCTTCGAACAGGTGGAGACGGACATCGTCAACGACCCGACCCGGCTGCCGCTGGCCGTGCGCGAGGAAACGCTGAGCACGATCTTCCTGGTGACGGCGCTGGTGATGCCGGGCGTGGTGCTGGCGGCGGGGTTCCTGGTGTGGAACCGGCGGCAGCGGCGCTAGGCTCGCTCGTAGTCCGCTATTTCACTGTTGCATTCCATTTGTCGGTTGACAGCGGCGCTGATCAAGGGGGTATCAGTCCCGCTGGAAGGCGCTGGCCCACAGGGATTGGCGTTCGCCCGGTTTGAGGTCGCGCCACTGGCCCGGCTCCAGGCCGGCCAGCGTCACCGGGCCGATGGCCCAGCGTACCAGTCGCAGCGTGGGGTGGCCCACGGCCGCCGTCATGCGGCGCACCTGCCGGTTGCGCCCCTCGCTGATCACCAGCCGCAGCCAGCAGTCGGGCACGTGCTGGCGCTCACGAATCGGGACCGGGCGCGACGGCAGGTCGGGCGGCTCGGCCAGCCGTTCGACCTGCGCCGGGCGCGTGCGCTGCCCCTTGACCATCACCCCCGCCCGCAGTTGATCCAGCGCCGCCTCGTCCGGGACACGCTCCACCTGGACGAGGTAAGTGCGCGGATGGCCGAAGGCCGGGTGCGTCAGCCGGTGTTGGAGCCGGGCCGAATCGGTCAGGATCAGCAGGCCCTCGCTGTCGTAGTCCAGGCGGCCCGCCGCGTACACGTCCGCCACGTCGACGTAATCGGCCAGCGTGGCGCGGCCCTGGCGGTCCGTGAACTGCGTCAGCACGTGGTACGGCTTCCAGAAGCGCAGCACTCGCATGGTGGCACCTGCTTTTTCCCGGCGACTTTCTTGCATTATAACCCGCCGCAGCGGACAAAGGGCAGTCCGGTTGATAAAACCGAACGGATGCTCCATAATAACCGCACTCCCCGGCGGGCCTGCCGGTCCGCTGCCTTCGCCCCGTCGAGGTTAGGCTTCCTGACGTTTAAGAGAGGACGGCTTCCCATGACCCGCACCCGGACCTTCTCACTCCTGCTGGCGGCGCTGCTGCTGGCGCTGGCGCTGAACACGGCCGTGCCCGCCGCCGCCGATTCCAGCATAGGGACGCTGGCCCATGACGGTCTGACGCGCACCTACTATCTCCATGTGCCGGACGACACCGATCCCGACGTGCCCGCGCCCCTGCTGATCGCCCTGCACGCACGGTCTTCATCAGGGCGGGCGATGGCCATCCTCACCGGGCTGGATGACGCCGCCGCGGCGGAGGGCTTCATCACCGTCTTCCCGGATACAGCCGATACCGCCTGGGGCGAAGACCCCAGCCAGGAAGACCTGCCGGACGATGTCGGCTTCATCAGCGCGCTGATCGACCACCTGGCCGACGAGTACAGCATCGACCTGGCACGCGTTTACCTGGTCGGGTACGCCAACGGCGGCTCGATGGCCTATAAACTGGCCTGCGATATCCCGGAGCGCTTCGCCGGGGTGGCCGTGGTGGGGCCGCTGATGTGGGGCTACCATCGCCAGGCGTGCCCCGAGGAGACGGCGGCCCCGGTCAGCCTGCTGGTGATGCATGGGACCGAGGACAGGTTTTACACCGCCGACACCCACGTCTACCAGCCGCTGTTCAGCGAGGAGCGCTACCCGATCCTGGGCATCGACGATACGCTCGACTTCTGGGCGGAGCGATCCGGCTGCACGCTGGAAGCCATCACGGGCGAAGCGGACTCGGCCAGCCGCCTGTTCGAAGGCTGCGACGACGACGTGACGGTGGCCTTCTATGACGTGAACGGGGCGGGCCTGAACTGGCCGCGCCAGGGGGACGACTACCGCCTCAACCAGTTCGGGGTCGATGCCGCCGCCAGGGTGCTGCTGTTTTTCAGCGGGGATGACGGGTGGGCCGATCCACCGGCGGAGACGTTCGAGGGGCAGGCGCGCACCTACGTGGTTTACCTGCCCACCAGCTACGATCCCGCCGCGCCGATGCCGATGGTGCTCACCCTGCATGGCCGCTACGGCAGCGGCGCGGGCACGGCGGCCTTCACCGGCATGAACCGCATCGCCGAGGAAAGCGGCTTCATCGCCGTCTACCCGGACGGCCTGCAAAACCCCGGCGCGACCTCTCCCTACGATACCGGCTGGAACTACTTCTGGGGCGTGCCCGGCGTGCCCCTCGACGGGCCGGACGATGCCGCCTTCCTCTCGGACCTGGTGGCCGATCTCTCGCTTGACCTTACCATCGACCCGGCGCGTATTTACGTCAGCGGCCTCTCCAACGGCGGTTTTATGGTGCATCACCTGGCCTGCAACGATCCCTTGCAGTACGCCGGTTACGCCACCGTGGCCGGCTCCGCTTACCTGGGCATGCAAAACGCCTGCCAGAGGGAAGTCCCGATAGACATGTTGATCATCCACGGCACGGACGACGATAACGTCACCTGGGAAGGCAACCGGCAGGTCATCAACGGGCGGGAGGTGTTCCTCACCTGGCCGATCTCGGACGCGTTTGGCTACTGGGCCGTGCACAACCGCTGCGATATGGAGACCATCGAGACCATCGACATCCCGCAGTCGGGCCTCTCGCCGCAGACCGGGGTCCGCGTGCTGCGCCTGGACTCCTGCGAGTCCGGCGGCAGTGTGGTGCTGTACGGCATCATCGGCGGCGGGCATAACTGGCCGGGCGTGTCGCGCAGTTTCGCCGGGGAAGAGCAGCCCCCGGACCTGAACATGGACATCAACGCGGGCGAGGTCATCTGGGAGTTTTTCGCCGCGCACGGCGGCGCGGGGGAAACACCGGCAGAGGAGTAAGGGCGCAGGTGGCGGCGCAGGTCCCTCAGCGACGCGGACTTCGCGCGGGCCAAAGCGCACGTAGGGCGGCTGCGACCGGACCAGGTGGAGCAGAACGTTTATGCCGGGGATTGGGACCTTTCGCCGGACGAACTGGCGGCGGTGGCTGCCGTGCTGAACGCGGTCGATTAGCGGCCCGCCGGTCGAACCCTGTGTCACCTGAAAAAAAGGCCTCTCGCCGGAGAGGCCCTTTGTCTTCCACTGAAGCGGTGATCTATTTGGCGAACAGCACGCCGGGGTCCATCAGGCCGCCGGACATGCGCGCCCAACTGGTCTCGGCGGCGTTTTTGTGCGCCCGGATTTCCAGGTGCACGTGTTCGGCCTCGGCGTTGCCGGTGGTGCCGCAGGTGCCGATCTGCTGGCCGCCGGATACCGCCTGGCCCTGGGAGACGTCGACCGAATTCAGGTGGGCATAAAGCACCGAGATGGCGGCCCCGTCGAAGCCGCGAGTCGCTAACTCCGCCCGGGTAGCGGTGGGCAGCTGGTCGTTAGTGTAGCGCACGATCACGTAGTGCCCGTAGCCGAAGCCCCAGCCGGCATCGCTGAAGACGCTGGGATCGCCCAGCGACAGCCCATGGTCGAGCGTGCGCGGCTTGTCGGGGGTGGCTTTGGCCGCCCGGAAGGCCGTGATCACCACGCCGCCGCCAGGCCCGGCCAGCACCGGCTCGCCCCGGTTCGCGCCGAGGTCCCAGCCGGGATGGTTGGGCTGCGGGCCGGTGAAGCCGCGCACCCACCAGTATTTGCCCAGCGCCATCGGGGAGGCGTACAGGCCGGGCGTGAGCAGGCCGTGCCCCTCGCAGGCCGCGCCTTCGAAATGCAGCAGGTCCTCGCGGATCCAGCCCTCCTGCCCCTGGTGCGTCACTTTGACCCACTTGAAGTCGCCGCCGCCTTCCTGGGGGCGTACTTCCAGGGCGGGTGAAGTCGCGCCGAGCGGCATCCGCATGGCGACGGCGAAATTGGTGGACGGGCCGGAGCGCACGTTCACGCCGCTGCGGGCGCCGATCACGGTGATGGTGCAGCCGGGCGTTTCGACAGGTTCAGGAGCGGCGGCTGGTTCGGCTGATGGCGTGGCCGCCGGGGCTGGTTCCGCTACCGGAGCCTCGCTGGAATCGGCAGGCACAAACAGCGACGATCCGGTGTCCGGGGTTTCCGCTGCCGGCTGGGCTTCGATCTCCGATCCCTGGGTGATAGCCGGCGGGAAGGTCGTCTCTGCCGGGGTGGGACGCTTCGATTCGTCGCGGGTCAGGGCGAAGGCCAGCGCCTGTTGGGTGACCACGCCGTAACCGAAGCTGCTGAAATCGCCCGGTTTCAGGTCGACCAGGTCGTCGCGCACCCAGGCTTCGCGCCCATCGGCGAAGTGTAATTTAAGCCACTGATATATTTTACCCTGGAAGCTGTTGTCTACCGCGTCGCGCAGCGCGTCGATGACCTGGGCGCTGGTCCCCTTAGGCGCTTTAAACAGCAATTCATGTCCGGTCCCCGGGCCGCCGCGCATATTGACGTCCGGCCGGCTCTCAATGCCACGAATAACCGCCTCGCGGGAGGTTTCTGCCATGGTAAGCCTCCTTATAACATACACCGCATCATACAACAGGTAAGAACGAGAAACAAAGCCTCTATTCCGGGGTATCTGACTGCTCAGGTTTCTCTGGCTGTTCTTCCGCCGTTTCGGTTTCAGGGGAAGCGGATTCCGCCGCAATTGTTTCTACCATCGGCAGTTCGACCGTATCCTTGTCGGAAGGCTCCGGCAGCATGACCGGGTCGATGTCGGCGCGAAAGCGGGCATGGGCGGAACAAAAGCGGTAGGTGTCCGAGCGGCTGGTGAGGCTGGCCCGCACCGGCTTCTGCTCCACTTCCTGGATAGAGCGCTGCACCGCCTGGCCGGAGATCAGGCGCTGCTCCACGATCTGGTGATCCCAGACGGGGCCGGCCACGGCGATCAGGGCTTTGAGCAGCGGCTCGGTTTCGACCATCCAGTTGGCCATCAGGGCGCGGGCGCTGATGCCCAGCGGCGTGATCACCAGGTGAAGCGCCTGGGGCAGCACGGCAAAAGCGTGGATTCGGACTTCACCACGCGCGCGCGCCTCGTAGAGCAGAGTCACGGCGACCTCGGTAGCGCTGGTCACCTTGAGGTGCGGCAGGTGGCCCACAGTCGAGACACAGACATACACCGGCGCATTCATGACGATGCTCCTGGGGTCAAAGGTAATTGAGGGCAGCATACCATTGCGCGGGGATTTTACCAAATATGAAGCGATCATGGCCGCCGGCGAATCCACAGTCAGCCGGGCCGGCTAAACGGCACGCAGCGTCTCTCCTGGCCAGGACCAGCCCCGATCCGGGCCGCGTTGGCCGCGTGGCCGCGGCCGATGCTCAGTCGGTATAGTGCTCGGCGATGGCGGGCAGGTCCTCTACC
>DAOUEM010000470.1:0-8158 GCA_034430555.1 Anaerolineae bacterium
GATCTGCGTATTCTTGATCAACGAACTGACCAGTCCGCGGGTTGCCGGATCGAGCACCAGGTCGTTGACGCCCGCCTCTTTGATCTTGGGAGTCAGTTCGGCCAGGTCGTCGAGGGTGCCCGCGGTGACGGCCAGGGATGCTTTGTGTTCCTTGGCCAGCGCGGTCATGGCTTCCCAGTTGTCGGCGTTGGCCGCGTAGATCAGCGGGTTCTCGCCGTCGATGGCCTGCAGACCGGCTTTCATCACATCCGGATCGGGGCTGATGAGAATGAGTGGGCGGGTGCTGGCCTCGCGCACCGCACCGATGGCAGCCGTGAAGGCCGCGGCATCGCCGGTGGATTCGACGGCGAATCCGTCCAGCGTCAGTTCAAGGCCGACGTAGTCAACCATGTAGGCGTCGGCGGTAGCCACCTTCGCCTTGATATCGGCGGTGCTTTCGCTGTCGTGAATCCGGATGAACAGGCCCGGCCTGTTGTAAAATGTCTTCTCGTGACGGAACATCACGACCTCGTTGCCGACCTTGAACTCGTTCCCGTTGGCTTTGAGCGTGACCAGGCGCACCGGCGGCTCAGAAGCTTCCGAAAGCTGTTCTTTGGCTTCGTCGCTGACGTGTGGGCAGGCGGAGAGCTCAACCTGTTTGGCGGCCAGCTTCATCGCGAAGGCCAGGCAGGTCGGAAAACCGCAGTCCTTGCAGTTGGTTTGGGGCAGCAGTTTGTAAATCTGAATTCCTGAGAGTGCCATTGTTTGTTCTCCTTGCCCCTAGGCCATTTCCGGAACTGACATCAGATCGTCGATAGCCGCCCGGACCCGCTTGATGCTTTCCGGGTGCCGCAGCACGACGATATCCGCGCCAGATTCGATCAACGTAACGGCGGTCAGCGTTTCCCAGGTGATGGCGCGCTCTTGCCAGTCACCCCAGTTCTCCGGTACGCCTTCCCCGACTTTGGATTCCTTGGCTTTCCAGGTCTCAAAGCCGACGGAGACCGTCATGGGCAGCTGGGTCATCACGTCGCCTTGCAGAGCAGCCAGGCGCAGCCGCTCCATCACCGAGTAGCCGTATTCCATGCCATAACCAAGCGCCCCGGTCGTGGGGTCCATCAGGATGCGCTCCAGCGGCAGACCCATGTCCGTGATCAGGATGTTTAGCTGTTTAGAGAGGTTCACGTCCATCGGGGCGCGGGGGACAACCAGGTGCTCATTCGCCAGGGCACTGGCGACGATAGTCCGGTAGTTTTTGTCTTCGCAGATGCCCAGGGCAATACGCTCACCCTGAGTGGCATCGGCCACCGGGACGAGCAGTTCGTTGTCGGCATCGGCCTGGCCTGGCCCGTAAATCATCAGCGGCAGGCCGGTGGCGGCCACGGCAGCCTTGGCGGCGGCCACGGCGGCGTCCGGCTTGGTGGGGGCGCCGTCGGCATCGGTCAGGCTCAGCGCCAGCACTAGCAAGTCGGCGCCGGCTGCTTCGGCTGCTTTAGCCCAGGCGGCAGGATCGTTGGCCGCGTCGCCCCATACCTCCAGCAGAAGGGGCGACCAATCCTCTGGCCGGCGGTCCTTGATTTCCAGCGCTATCACGGGGCGATTGGGTATCTCGCCCTCAAAATGCATATAGGGGAGCGTATTCTGGCCGCCCACAGTGATGGTGCTGGTACGAGTACCGCCTTCAGCCTCGGTTGCACCGATGGTCACTGTGCGTACCGTTCCGGTCCACTTGTCCTTCGGAATCTCGACAGGCATATGGTTTTACTCCTTACGAGGGTTGGCACGTTGTCGTGCCTCGTCCCGCTTCTGAAAGAACGATCCAAGCGGCAGATGTCGGTCGGCGTGAATGCCCAGCTCGCTCAAATCGTCACTATCACTAGCGCCTAGATGGCGCAGAATATGTGAATACGTCAATACTGCGGCAGGATAACCGATTCCGCCGGCATTGTGCATTAAAAAGAGGGCGCGCACACCCCTGTCCAGCATGATCTGGGCGGCGACACCGAGGGGGACCTCCGGCGGGATTTGCGGGATATCGGGCCGCATCAAGTCGTCGGCGACCAGCTCGCGGCAGTCGTCGCGACTGTAGGCGCTAACTAACTCGTCCTGGCTGACGATGCCGACGGCATGTCCCTGCTCATCAAGCACTACCAGCGCTTCGATGTTTTGCTGCAGAATCAGCCGGACAATATCGACGATGGGTGTGGCCGTCGTGCACGTTTGCACACCCACCGTCATCAGTTCTCGCACCAGCCTTGGCTCGGACTTCGGCGGCACAGGTTTCTCCGGTCGCTTAGAATATGGGGTCCATAACCAGCGCCGGATGGCTGTGCGCTTCCATCCAGGCCAGCAGTTCTTCGACCGTGTTGACCTCCCGTTCGTCAGCGATTTTGTCCAGCAGGTCAGGTTCGCCTTCGCGTTTGGCTGATACCTGTAACTCGTCGCCCATCGTTTCCTTGAGCACGCTGCTCATCCATACCACGCGTTTAAAGCCACCGTCGGCGGAGATAAACTTGGGGCTGGTCAGGTAAAACTTACCAACGCCCATCACGCCAGGCGTCTGCATGCCGCCGCCTGCCATACCGGCCAGGGTGCTGAAGGTCATGCCGGCCGGTGTCAAGGACGTGTCTTCGCGGCTGACCACCATCACGCCGTTGCACTCAGGGATGAGCATCACGATACACTCGAAGCAGCCGCAGGCTGTCATCGGGTTCTCCATGATGGAGTACATGGCGACTTCCTCGACGGTGCCATGCGATCCGACCTTGGCGTAGTCGTTGGTGCCTTCCCAGTAACCCTTGTCCCCATCGATTAACGTGCCCAGCTTGATGGGCTGGTTGGGGCCGGTGGGATTAATGCTGAAGGACGCTTTACAGTCCAGCCAGTTGTAAGCGCCGCACAGGCCCAGTCGCTCCGGGCTGACGATGCACACGTGGTCCGGGGCAAACGACTGGCACAACGTGCAGCTGTAGAACACGTCCACGGCGTCGTCGGTCAGGTCTTCCAGACGTTTGTTGCGGTAGTCGTAGGCTTTGCGGGCTTTTTCTAGCCATTGTTGCAGCGGCTCGGGGTCGCTGTAGATGGTCACCTGCACCTTATCCACGATGGCGCCAAAGTCGGAGTGGAAGCGGGCGTGCAAGATTTTGCCGAAATGCTCCAGGGTAAACCCTTTGTCGGCAGCATTGTTGGAGATGCGCACCCAGGCGATATCGCGCTGGCCGATGTGCTGAATGCCGGAAGCCCCGTTGATGAAGTAGTGCACCTGGCGCTCCAGCACCGGCTCGAAGTCTTCCTGCATTTGCCGGCCCGCTACCTGGATGACGATGGCCAGGTCCATGCTGCCCTGCGGCTCGATATCCTCGAAGTCTGGGCCGACCACGGTGATCTGTCCGTCGTTAACCTCGTCCATCGGCGCCATGTGCAGGTACTCGAAACAGCGCGAGTACTTGCCGCCGAACTCGATGCGCATGTCGGCCTTGCGGACGACTTCGCCTTCAAACGCCGAGCCGTAGGGTACGGGCACCGGTACATCCGCCACCTTGACCTTCACCCCGCGTACCTCGATGCACTTTTGCACCAGGCGCTCGGCGCGCTCCATGTCGTCCGCGCCTTCGATCTCGTTGAAAGGCATACTGACGACGTGCTCGTAGGTGGTGATGCCGGTGGGCAGGATTTCCGGGATGATCGTGTCGGCGATCACCGGGAAGCCGAAGTTGATAGCGCCGGCTGCCGCGGCGTATTTGAGGTCGTCGACTTCGCCCAGGGCCAGCACAAAGGCGAACACGCGCTCCCGGTTGTACAGCAGGATGTTGCGCGCCTGGCCCGCTTTAAGGCCGCCGAAGGTCAGTGCCGAGCGCGTGGCGAACCCGAGCGCGTAGATGGCGCTGAGAGTGTCGGTGCCAAAGGGCACGGTATAGGTGTCATAACCAAGCTCGACGCCCTCTTCGTTCAACTGGTGGATGATGCTCCGCCCGTTGACATTGCCGGAGAGGAAGGTCAGAATGTTACGGCGCTGCAATTCGCGCACGATCTTCACGGCCACTTCGTTAGACTTGGCCGCTCCGACGATGGCGGCGAAACCGGGCATACGGCCATCCACCAGTTGGATGCCCCAGGAGCGGAGCTGGATATCGTCGATCGGGCCGTTCAGGTGGCCGACCAGCCTATCGCCGTTGCTGGAGTATGAAGTACCGCCGGCCAGCTCGAAGCCGGGCATCGGCTCCGGCTGCAAGTCGTACACGAACCGGATGGCTTCGATGATTTCGGCGGCCAGCAAAGTAGCCATGCCGCTGTCCAGTGTCTCGCCCAGGTAGGGCGTCCAGTGCTGTTGAGATGGCACCGGGTGTAGGAGCTGCCGGGCATGGCGAATCACTGGTTTGAGCTGGCCCAGGGTCTCCACTTCCTGCCCGGTCATGCCGAGAATCAGGGGAAGGTAATACGCTGTATTGGGGAAGATAACCGCTGTATCCGGCCCTTTCTCGGCCAGCGCTTTCTGCAGCATCATCTCTGCTTCTGTTACGAGCGCGTTTGCGCCGCGAATGGCGCGTGTTGCGATATAGCGTGACATAGATGTATCTCCTACCTGTTCGGCATACCGTAAAGAGCCGCCTGGCGCTCGGCCCACGGAAGCTCTTCCAGTTCGTGGATGCGGTCATCGCCACTGCGACCAAAGCGCGTAGGATCGTATTCAGGTAGCCCCAGCGCAGCGCGTTTCTTATCGATATGTTCTAGTGTCAAACGGATCGTCTCGTCCGCGTCGTCGACGAACTCCAGTTTACCGCCGTAAAGTTTTTCCCAGTCCTCGCTGATGAATTGCTCCACCAGGGCGCTGTCAGGCACTTTGTCGGGCATACCGCTGACAGGATTTGCCCCACTCATGATGACGTATGCGCCGGAGGCCACGCAATAGGTGGCGATGGACAGCGCTTTTTCGCTCATCCATTCCGGCGCCAGGCCAACAGCCGGCACCTGGTCGATGTCGTCGCCCAGGCCGCCTTCCTCGACCACCTGTGTGAGCACGGTCAGGATGCGGCTGTTATCGACGCACGACCCCATGTGCAGCACTGGCGGGATGCCGATGGTCTCGCAGATTTCGCGCAAGCCCGGCCCGACCTGATCCAGGTCCAGTCCGGTCTCGCCGAGCAGCAGTCCCTGCTTGGCGCAGGCAATGGAGCTGCATCCGGTTTCGACAATCAACACGTCCTGTTTGAGCAGTTCTTTGGTGATGCGGGTGTGCATGAAGTCGTGTTGAGTGCGCGGGTTGTTGCAGCCGACGATGGCCGCCACGCCACGAATGCGCCCGGACATGACTGCGTCGTTCAGCGGGCGGAAGGAGCCGCGATAAGTGCCGCCCAGCATATAGTTGATGTATTCGTGTGAAAATCCAGGGACCAGGTCTGAACGCCCGTCGGGAATCTGCGTCTCGCCCCGGTTCTTATAGTTGTCGATGGCGCGGCGCAGGATGTCTTTGGCAATGAGCATCGCGTGGTGCTCTTCAAATTCGATGTGTGTCGCCCCTTTGATTTTCACCTTAGGTGAGGTGGTGATGATCTCGGTGTGGAAGTTATCCGCTAATCCGGCTATTGCCTGCATGATGCACTGCACGTCCACGACCATCGCTTCGACCGCGCCCGTGAGGATCGCCAGCTCCTGCTGGAGGAAGTTACCCGCCGCCGGGATGCCCTGACGCATCAGGATTTCGTTGGCGGTGCAGCAGATGCCGGATATTTGGATGCCTTTCGCGCCGTTGGCTTGGGCGTATTCGATCATCTCCGGCAACTGCGAGGCGGCTACGATCATCTCGCTGAGCGTCGGCTCATGTCCGTGCACGACCACGTTGACCATGTCATCCTTGAGGACGCCCAGGTTGGCTTGTCCCAGGACCGGCGCTGGCGTTCCGAACAGGATATCCGAAACGTCGGTGGCGATCATACTGCCTCCCCATCCATCGCCGATGGCTGTGCGGATGGCGTGCTGGAGGATGTGCTCCGCGTCCTGGTCGTCGCCGACGTGCGTGCGGTGCAGCACCTCGACTATCTCGCGGTCTACGCCGCGCGGCATGACGCCTCGTTCTCTCCACAACTTCTTGCGTTTCTCCGGAGCGCGGACGGTCGGCGCCACTTCGCCATGTTGCTGCCCAAATTGAGAGATGTACAGGTCGGCCAGGTCGTTGGCGATCTCCTCCGGCGCACGCCCTTCGATTGGGATGTCGTACATGGCGGCAATGTTGCGCAGCTTGGCTACATCACGAATCTTGTAGTCTTCCGTCTCGCCATTGGCGACAGCCTTCAGCGTTTCGGCCATGCCACGCCCATGATCGGAGTGCGCGGCAGCACCGCCAGCGATGGCGCGGATCAGGTTGCGGGCCTGGATGGTGTCGATAGTGGCCCCGCAGACGCCGGTCTGGCCGTCTTTGGTCAGCCGGCAGGGTCCCATGCTGCAAATCTTGCAGCACATCCCTGTCGACCCGATGGGGCAGGCAGCCATGTCATCTGCCCGGCTGAAGGCCGTACCGATACCGAGGTCTTCGGCGCGAATTAGCATCTGTCGAGCGGCGGGATCAATGCTGCTTTCCTCTATGGTGCGTTTTTTCTTGGCCATCAATGTATCCCCTTAGTTTTCAGTCGTGGCGCGGATGGGACCCATGCCGGGGCAGGGCCAGAGTGGACGCCCAATGCTTTGGACTTCTTGTGCGAAGCCCACGACTTGCTGCGTCTGCTCGTATGCGGCGGTGTGGCGGAAGAATATGCTGGCATCTTCCTGCCCGTAAGCGGCTGCCCCTGTTTCCAGCGGCAATGGTAGTTCTTCCATGTAGCCAGCTTCTTCCAGCTTGGCTTTGATGGTGTCTGGCGTGATCTGGTTAGGTTCGTAAGTCACCTGGGCGACCTGAAAGCAACTGCTGGCCTGAACCGCACTGATGCCGGGTTCCGCCAGCAATATACGCCTGACTTCAATCACGTGGTGATCGCCGTACATCGTGAGCAGGGTCAGGGTGAGAGTTTCCATATACGTCTGCCTTTACTAGTAGGTGCAACTGGCGCTGTACCTGGCCGTATGCAGCTCTGGACAGCAGGGGTAGCGGGAATGACCTATCATCGATACATCCGTCTGGATGCACAGTAACCAGCAGCGCGGTGCAGTTCCAAGAGACCTGCCTGACCAAAAAAGAAAGCCGCAGAGAGTAAGGAGGCTACTCTCCCCTAGCCAATCAGGGTTAACATATTGGATTGTAAAACTATAGATTTCTCCTCCCCTATGTTGGTATTTCATATGAGATACGTCAAGTGAGAATTGTCACTATGCAGCGTGAAGATTGGATGGTATGCCTGACTCGTATGCAATAAAGCCCTTAACCGGTGTGCGATTACCGGTGCACGGCGAAATACGGCTTTTACCTTGACCAGTCGTTTGACACCGGCAGCAACGGTTTTACACTAGAGTAAACCGGGTCGTTGGTAGTGTGAACCACAGCGAAATCCGGCCCACCGGCGACGCCAATCGTGAGGAGAATATTGATGCGAGCTGCCCAGATTCTTGCCCCGGAAAAAGCGCAGGTCACAAGCCTGGATAAACCGGAGATAGCCGCCGGCGAGGTGTTGATAGCGGTGAAGGCTGCCGGCATATGCGGCACCGATTTACACATCTTCCACGGTGAGTACGAAGCCCTCTACCCGGTCGTCCCGGGGCACGAGTTCAGCGGTCTGGTCGCTGCCGTGGGCGGTGATGTCGAGCGCTTCCAGGTTGGCGATCGCGTGACCGCCGATCCGAATATTCCCTGCAACCGCTGCCCGGCCTGCCAGCGCAATCGCCCGAACCAGTGCCACAACTTAACCGCCGTCGGTGTGACGCGTGATGGGGCCTTTGCGGAGTATGTGGTGGCGCCGGTGGGCAATGTCTTTCCAATCGGCGACCTGTCGTTTGCCGCCGCTGCCCTGGTCGAACCATTGGCCTGTGTGGTGTGGGGCTTGCAGCGCGTCCAGGTCCAGCCGGGCGACTCGGTATTGATCATGGGCGCCGGCCCGATGAGCAGCCTGATGCTGCAGGCAGTACGCTGTGTTGGCGGCGTGAACATCGTGGTGACCGATATCGTGCCCGGGCGGTTGGAACGGGCGGCAGCGTTAGGGGCCAGCGAGGTGGTGCTGGCCGATGCGCACATGGATCGCCGGCTGCGGGCCTTGGC
>DAOUEM010000471.1:0-4189 GCA_034430555.1 Anaerolineae bacterium
TGATCCCGCTGGGCGATCTCGCGCCGGGCGACTCGGCCCGCTTCGTGACGCAGCTCGGCCAGGCTCCAGCCGCCGCCGCTGCCCTGCCGGACATCGCCCGCTACACAGACCCCGCCACCGTCGACGCCGCGTTCGCTGCGCTGGGCGATTTCTGGACGGAGTACCTGTCTGCCATCCAGGTGGAAACGCCCGATCCCGCCATGAACAGCATGCTCAACGCCCACCATCCGCGCCAGTGCCACACCACCAAAAACTGGTCGCGCTACCTGTCACTTTACCAGTTGGGGCTGGGTTCGCGCGGCATCGGCGTGCGCGACAGTTCCCAGGACGTGATGGGCGTGCTGGCCCACATGCCGGACGAGGCCAAAGCCCTCATCAAACAGATTTTGCACTTCCAGCGGCCCAACGGCGCGGCCCTGCACCAGTTCTTCCCGCTCTCGATGGAGGGCATGGTCGGCGAGACGCATGACCGCCCGGACCTGCCGCAGTATTACAGCGACGATCACCTGTGGCCTGCCCTGGCCGCCTGCGCTTATGTCAAAGAGACGGGCGACGCGGCCTTCCTGGAGGAGGTCGTGCCCTACTACAGCGAACGCAGCGTGCGCCAAGATGGCCCGCCCGAATTCGGCACCGTGCTCGATCACCTGCGGCGGGCGGTGGCCTTCACCCGCCATGACCTGGGCCGCCACGGCCTGCCGCTGGCCGGGTTCGCCGACTGGAACGACCCCACCAACCTGCCCACCGGCTCGGAATCGCTCTTTACCGCCAACCTGTACGGCAAGGCCCTGCGCGACCTGATCGACCTGTGCGAGCACCTGGGCGACGTCGACTCCGCCGCCCAATACCGCGCCTGGTACCAGCAGATGCGGGCCACCGTCAACGAAGAAGCCTGGGATGGCGCGTGGTACGTGCGTTACTTCGACCAGGACGGCAAGCCGATCGGCTCGGCGCGCAACAGCCACGGCCAGATATACACCAACGCCCAGTCCTGGCCGGTGATCAGCGGCTTCGCCCCGCCGGACCGCGCCCGTACCGCCCTGGACAGCCTGCGCGCGCGGCTCAACACGCCCCAGGGCATCAAGCTGAGCACGCCCGGCTTCGACGGCTTCGACCCGGCAATGGGCGGCATCAGCACCTACCCGCCCGGCGCTAAGGAAAACGGCGGCATCTTCCTGCACGCCAACCCCTGGGTGATGATCGCGGAGGCGATGCTGGGGAACGGCGCGCGCGCCTATGAATATTACGCCCAGATCAACCCCGCCGACAAAAACGACCAGATCGACGCGTACGAGATCGAGCCGTACGTCTACGCGCAGAACATCCTGGGCGACGAGCACCCGCAGTTCGGGCTGGGGCGCAATTCGTGGCTGTCCGGCACGGCGTCGTGGGTCTACCAGGCGGCCACGATGTACATCCTGGGCGTGCGCCCGACCTACACCGGCCTGCGGGTCGATCCCTGCCTGCCGCCAACCTGGGCGGGCTTCACCATGACCCGCCGCTTCCGCGGGGCCACCTACCACCTCACAGTGACTAATCCAGACGGCGTGAGCAAGGGTATCAAAATGGTGACGGTCGACGGGGAAGCGATTGACGGCGACGTGCTGCCCCTCTTCACCGACGGCGGCGATCACACGGTTGAGGTACTGATGGGTTAATCTTCCAGCGGCTGGAGCGCCAGCACGGTGATCGTTTGCGTCTCCGTGCGGATGATGACCGGGTAGTGCAGGTCGGGGTGCAGTTCGACCGGCGGCTGATCGCCAGTATCGGCTTCGGCGGCGGCCCGCGCCGCGGCGAACAGGCCCGTGCCGTAAATGTCCGGCACCCGGTACTGGCCGAGAGTCAGCCGCGTGATAGCACACGACTCTGCTCCATCAACAGGCGCACAGCGGGCATCGACCCCCTTCACAGAGCCGCCTTCGATTACCACCCACACGGTCAGCACGCCGGTTTCGTCCGCCTGCTCCACCAGGATGGCGTAACTCTCGATGCCTGATTCCAGCCAGGCCGCTTCGGCTTCGTCGATGGCCCCGGCCAGGTCCGCCGCATCAGGCACGACCAGGTCCGGCAGTGGGTCGACGGGAGCCGCATCCGGCAGCAGGGGCGGCAGGGTGGCTCCGGGCGACACTTCCACCGCCGTGGCCCGCAGGCTCCACTCGTCGTCCAACACTTCAGGATCGTTGTGTACAATCGTCAGGATGTAGGGATCGCTGCCTTCCAGAGTAACGGTGGTCGCCTCGGTCCGGCTTTCGGCGCTGTCCAGCAGGCCGGGCACGGTCAGGTCGGCTTCGTTCAGGGAGGACACCACGCACCCCGCCGGGATCAGACCGGGCTGGCACGTCGACCGGGCGGCGACCACACTCCCATATTCCACCAGGACCTCCGTATTGAGCATGGCCCACACGCCAGTTTCTGCCAGGGTCAGGCGATAACTGCCCCAGCCCAGC
Organism: Anaerolineae bacterium; assembly: GCA_034430555.1. Lineage (GTDB taxonomy): Bacteria > Chloroflexota > Anaerolineae > Aggregatilineales > Ch27 > DAOTXK01. Next base: position 2,445 of record DAOUEM010000471.1, read on the forward strand.
GCGCCCCAGGCGGCGCGCGCCTCCCCGATCGGGCGGTAAACGGCCAGCGTGTCCGTCTGGCTGCGGATGGCGAGCAGGGTAATGATGCTCAGGGCGACAAGCACAGCGGCCAGCAAAACCTGCCAGCGGCGGGATTTTAAGCGGGTCATCGGCTTCCTCCGGGGATCGCGGTCAATGGTTACATTATGGATTCAGACGCCCACCGGGGGCGAATCGTTCCAGCACAGCAGCGGGATCGAACCCTTCACGGTACAAAGGTACCAGGCCAATTGGGGTGTTCGTATGGACGTTCCATTGATTTTCGTACACTTTGTCCCACAAATGACCCGTGACTCTGGCCGCCAGATCGCGTATAATTGGACAGAGATTGTAAGAATTCCCGCAACTTGAGACGTTATTGCACATCTAACAGATGATGTATTGGAAAACAGAGGAGCATCGAACATGTACAACGATATGGGCAACGCAGGCCGCCAGCACTACGAAGACCTGCTCAAGAAAGCAGAAGAGTACCGCCGGTTCAAGAGCCTGGGGGGCCAGGAAACACAACCCGTCACGGCTCAGATCGGCGCGGTATTGCAAACCGTGGGCACGCGGCTGGCCGTCCTGGGCGAGGGTATGAAGAACCCCCAGGTCGCGCCCCAGCCCCGCGCTCGCTAATTCGGGACGTAAAATCCCGCAACCTTTAACAGAATCTGCCATCTAAACAGATGGTATTGAAAAACAAGGAGTACAGGAACATGTTTTATTCAGCAATGGACGCCAAAGAAGCCCGCGACCACTACCACAACCTGCAAAAACAGGCGCAGGTGGGACGTTTTGCCAACAGCTTCGTCGTGACCCGCGCCAACCCGGTTGCCGCGCAGTTCGGCGGCGTCCTGCAGGCGGTCGGCACGCGGCTGGCCGCGCTGGGCGCGAGCATGAAAAACGCCTAGCTGCGCGCCAGGCTCGCCCCCGCAGTAAGTGAGCGGAGGTGAGCACCCCTTTTTAGACCAATCCAGGCGCCGGCGGTGGGCCAGTCCCGCCCCCGGCGTCTGCCGATTCTGCCCCCTGGGGGCCGGCAGGGCCGCAACGCCGCGCGCCCCCCTGCGTATAGATCATCAGAGCGCTGTTGTACCGGTAAAAAGGAGTGAACCTGATGGGATGCTTCCGCGCGATTCTGTGCATCATCTTCCCGCCGCTGGCGGTGCTGGACCGGGGCTGTGGGACGGTGCTGATCGTCCTGCTGCTGACGATTGCCGGGTGGGTGCCCGGCGTGATCGCGGCGCTGGTCATCAACTTCGTGGCCGCCGAAAGCCGCCGGCGCTATTAAACACACGCGATCGTTTGATCCCAGGATAACCACGGTAGGGACGACGCGGACTCTGACGAGTCCGCGGACTCTGGCGAGTCCGGTGATCGTCCCTACGAGCTATTTCCCCCAACCTCACCCACTCGATATCGTCAAACGTCACCCGGACGTGGCCCGCCGCGTCGATGAAGCGGGCGGCAGGATCAACTCGCCGGTCATGGCGAATCGTGCCGGGCGTGGTCGTGAGCGCGGGCGGCATCGAGCATGATCTGCGCCCGCTCCGTCCGGCTGAGGATGCGCAGCGCCGCCTCCCGCACCGTCTGGATGATCTGGCCGCTGTCGGCGGCGGGCCGGTCGAAGGCCACGTCGATAGCCGTCGCCTCGGCGTTGATGGCGAACAATTCCTTTTTCACGTCGCGCACCAGCGTCTCGATCAGGTCCTCCGGCGGCACCT
>DAOUEM010000472.1:0-4131 GCA_034430555.1 Anaerolineae bacterium
TGCCCTACTGGCGTCAGGCAGTGTGCAGGAAGCCATGGACCTGGCCCTGGTTGCCCACGCCTCGACTATCAAATCTCGCGTGCCTTTTGTGCACTTCTTCGATGGCTTCCGTAGTTCCCATGAGATCCAGAAGATCGAAGAGCTTCCGCAGGAAGTTATGCGGGAGATGATCGATGACGATGCCGTCATGGCCCATCGTCTGCGCGGCATGTCCCCCGATCGTCCAGTTCTGCGGGGTTCCGCCCAAAACCCGGACGTTTTCTTCCAGGGCCGGGAGACGGTCAACCCCTACTATGTGGCCGCCCCCAGCATCGTCCAGAAGACGATGGACCAGTTTGGCAAGCTGACCGGTCGCGAATACAACCTGTTTGACTATTTCGGCGCCCCGGATGCGGAGCGTGTGACCGTGCTGATGGGCTCCGGGGCGGAGGCCATGCGGGAAACCGTAGACGAGCTGGTCTCCCAGGGCGAAACAGTCGGCGTGATCGTCGTCCGCTTATACCGGCCGTTTGCCTCGGAGGCATTCGTCGACTTGCTGCCCAAGACGGTCAAAAAGATTGCCGTACTGGATCGCACCAAGGAACCCGGCGCCGGTGGTGAACCGCTTTACCTCGATGTGCGCGTGGCCATCGACGAAGCCGTAGAAGACGGACGTATGGCCAAGTCGCCGTTGATTGTCGGCGGGCGTTACGGCCTCAGCTCCAAAGAGTTTAACCCCGGCATGTGCAAGGCGGTGCTGGATAACCTGAAGGCTGCCAGGCCCAAGAATCACTTTACCATCGGCATCATCGACGATGTGACCAACACCAGCCTGGAGTGGGACAACGATTGGAGCACCGATCGGACCGACGTTCATACCGGCATCTTCTGGGGCCTCGGCTCTGATGGCACGGTGGGCGCTAACAAAAATAGCATCAAGATCATCGGCGACGCCACTGATTTTTATGCGCAGGGGTTCTTCGTTTACGACTCGAAGAAGGCCGGTGCCCGTACCATCTCGCACCTGCGTTTCAGTAAAAAACCGATCCGCAGCACCTATCTGATCGGCCAGACGGATTTCCTGGCCTGCCACAAATTCGGCTTCCTGGAGCGTTACGAAATGCTCTCGGCGCTGAAGCCGGGCGGCACCTTCCTGCTCAACAGCCCCTACGGTGCAGACGAGGTCTGGGATCACCTGCCCAGGCCCGTGCAACAGGCGCTCATCGAGAAGCAGGCCGCGTTCTATATCATCGACGCGCTGGGGATCGCCCAGAAATTGGGTCTGGGTGTGCGCATCAATACCACCATGCAGGCCGCGTACTTCGCTATCTCCGGCGTTCTGCCGCAGGACGAAGCAATCGACATGATCAACCAGGCGATTGTGAAGACCTACGGCAAGCGCGGCCAGGCCGTGGTAGATATGAACAAGGCGGCGGTCAGCACCGCTGTGGAGAGCATCGAAGAGGTGCAAATCCCGGCCCAGTTGACCAGCACGATTGAGATGATCGAGGCCGTACCGGCTGGCGCACCCGATTTCATCAAGAATGTGACCGGTGAAATCATTGCGGGCCGTGGCGACCTGGTGCCAGTCTCGGCCATGCCGGAAGATGGCACCTTCCCGACCGGCACCACCAAGTACGAGAAGCGGAATGTCGCCCCCGAAATCCCCGTCTGGGAACCGGAAATCTGCATCCAGTGCAACCAGTGTGCCTTTGTCTGCCCGCACGCGGCCATCCGCACCAAGGCCTTTGATGCCGCGTATGCTAACGGCGGCTCCCCGCAAACCTTCAAGGCTATCGAGGCCCGTGGTAAGCAGTTCCAGGGCATGATGTTTTCGATTCAGGTCGCGCCGGAAGACTGCACCGGCTGTGGCATGTGCGTGGAAGCCTGCCCCGATAACAAGAAGGCCGGTCGGAAGTCGCTGTCGATGGCCGAACAACCGCCGCTGCGTGAGCCGGAAGCCGCCAATTACGCCTACTTCCTGTCCATTCCCGAGACTGACCCGGCGCTGTTCAACCGTTTCTCGGTCAAGGGATCGCAGTTCCTGCCGGTCCTGTTCGAGTATTCCGGTGCTTGCGCCGGCTGCGGCGAGACGCCTTACGTCAAGCTGATGGCCCAGCTCTTTGGCGATCGTGCGCTCATCGCCAATGCGACCGGCTGCTCCTCGATCTACGGTGGCAACTTGCCGACGACTCCGTATACCACGCGTTTCGATGGCCGCGGCCCCGCCTGGTCGAACTCGCTGTTTGAAGATAACGCCGAGTTCGGTATGGGTATGCGCCTGACCGTGGACAAGCTCACTCAGTACGCTTATGAACTCCTGGACAAGGCCGAAACGTTGCCGGGTGCCGGCGCGCTGATCGCTGACATCCGCGCTGCCCAGATGGATACGCAAGAAGCCATCGAGCAACAGCGCGCCCGCGTCGACCAGCTCAAAGCCCTCCTGGAGAAGGATGGCAGCGCCCTCAGCAAGCAGTTGAGCACCGTGGTCGACTACCTGGTTAAAAAATCGGTCTGGATCGTGGGTGGCGACGGCTGGGCCTACGATATCGGTTACGGCGGGCTGGATCACGTCCTGGCTTCCGGCCTGAATGTTAATGTGCTGGTGCTGGATACGGCCGTATACTCCAATACCGGTGGCCAGTCCTCCAAGGCCACGCCGCGCGCTGCCGTCGCCAAGTTCGCGGCAGCCGGTAAGCCCTCCCGTAAAAAAGACCTGGGCTTGATGGCGATGACTTACGGCAACGTATATGTGGCACAGATCGCCATGGGCGCCAACATGACCCATACTGTGCGCGCCTTCAAGGAAGCCGAGGCGCATCCGGGGCCGTCCCTGATCATCGCCTACACGCACTGCATCGCCCATGGCATCAACATGACCAAGGGCCTTGATATCCAGAACCAGGCGGTAGAGACTGGCTTCTGGCCACTCTTCCGCTACGATCCCAATGTGGCGGAAGGCCAGAACCCCTTCTCCATTGACTCCAAGATGAATATCGAGGGGTTGGAGGACTTCATGTATCGCCAGAATCGCTTCAAGGTCCTGCGGCAGGCCGACCCGGACCGTGCGGCAAAGTTGCTGGAGCTGGCCCACACCGATGTCATCGATCGCTGGAACCAATACCAGCGGATGGCTGAAGCCTGACCTCCGGGCGGTGAAGTCTTTCACCTGGCTGAGTCAAACCACCGCCTACCTGATCCAATCGGGTAGGCGGTGTGCCTTTCCCGGTCAGGCAGCCTGCCCATATCCCGGTCGGCCATGTTTTTGTTGGCTCTGCACATCAAAGCATGGTAACATCTCAACAGTTCTTTCTTTGGTAGTTCAGGGGATTCCTTGATGCGCGTTTTAATCATATCTGATATCCACGCCAATCTCACGGCTTTTGAAACGGTCCTCGATCACTCAGAAGGTGATTGGGATTATGTCTGGTGTCTGGGTGATGTCGTGGGCTACGGCCCTGATCCCAATGAGTGTGTGGATCTGTTGCGCACATTACCGCACCTCTGCCTGGCTGGTAACCACGATTGGGCGGCCCTGGGGCGATTGGATATTCGAACTTTTAACAGTGACGCGCGTAAGGCCGTGACCTGGACGGCGGAAACACTGCGCCCGGATAACATCGAGTATCTGACCGCGCTGCCGACCACCTTTGTGCTCGGTCCCTATACCCTGGCGCATGGCAGCCCGCGCGAGCCGGTTTGGGAGTATATCCTCGATCCGCTGATTGCCGCCCTGAATTTCCCGCATTTTGAGACGCCTTACTGCCTGGTCGGCCATACCCATACCCCGGTGATCTACCAGATGGTCAACGATCAGGGCGATACCGAGCAGTATCCCCCGGCGTATAATGAGCCGCGGCATCTGAACGGGCGGCGCCAGATCATCAACCCCGGTTCGGTTGGTCAGCCGCGCGACTCGAATCCTGAAGCCGCTTATGCTGTCCTGGATGTGGAAGAAGCTGTGTGGGAACACCGCCGTATTCCTTATAACATCGGCGATGTCCAGGATCGAATGCGTGAAGTCGATATGCCCGAACGGCTGATTGCGCGGCTGGAACATGGCTGGTAAGGCGGCTTTTTATCTCGTTACCGCCCACCTTTACCCAATTGAGTTTTACCTGGTCCGCGTTGAATGTCGTGCCGGTTATGGTG
>DAOUEM010000473.1:0-5347 GCA_034430555.1 Anaerolineae bacterium
TGTACCGCGACGAGTGGGCCTTCCAGGAGCTGGACACCTACCTGCCGGAGGAGGAAGTTCCGGCCATGGCGAACGCAGCCGTAAACCCTACGCGGCCGCCGGCGGGGGGTGGTCCGCTGCCGGTGTCGCCGGTGCCTACCGAGCAGGATTTGGCCTCGATTGGCGAGCCGGTGACGATGAGATCGACGAGTGGGAACGGGCAGAATCCGGGCTGAAAAACGGCACGCCGCACTGGATGCACACCGGCTGGACACCCAACGCCAAAGCCTACAAATGTGCCTGCGGCTGCGGTCAGATCGTGGTCTGGAAGGGCATCGGGCGCAAGCCGATGTACGTCGACGACGCGCACCGCAAACGGTACACGCGGGCGCTTGAAAGGGCGGTAGATTCCTAATTTCCGGACATTTTCGCGATTTGAGCAGTCGCTTTTTCGCCGGAAAAAACAGGTCGTGATCGTTCTGAAAAGATGTCAGTTTCGCCCCCAAAAAACACCCCGGTTCGTTTTTATACGGACCGGGGTATCTTTTTGGGGTAGGGGGATAAAACAATATCGGCGATAAAAAAAGCAACAAAAAGGCAAAATTTCGGCAAAATAATTTGCTTTTTTACAGGGGGTTGTGCGGTATGATGAGGTAAGCTGGTGATTGACTCGAACGCATGAGTCGGAAATAGTTGCCTAAATTCAAACGAGGATGTATGATAAGATCGTTCGGTACCGGGCCTGATCAGACCCCCGGCGCCTCAACAAGCCTATAAAGCAAAAACGCCCAGCAGCGGCGTTTTGCGGTCTATTTTAGGAAGCTCTGACCCCAGAGTTTACCCAAGCGGCACTTGGACGCTTGGTGTGTACTACTTGCATTCTACATGAAAAGCGGCATCCGTGCAAGTCATCCGGGGCAGATTTAGCGGTTTTTAATACGCTGCTTACGAAAAGACTGTCGACTTTATAGGAGATTGTACTTTTACAAGGCAAACAGTGGGTAAAAAGCAGAAGAGACGGATCTCGCTGCGACTTTTGACTTTTGGTTGCCCACAACCAAAAAAGTCGCAACTACCGCCTCCCTGCTGGGCCAAAGAACACACAGTGGAACCTTTCTCACAGAAGTTATCTGGTCCTGGAAAGGTCGGTGTACCTTGGTACACAAATCGTATCACGAACTGACAGAAACTACAAATAGCGACAACGGCCTGTTGAGCCGTGTTGAGGGCCTGTTTCAGCGCCTGGAAGACGGCAGCGCCGATCCCGGCTATGTGGCCCTCCAGCTTGCCAAGTACACCGCCCAACTGCCGGACCTGGCGCCCACCGTGCGCGACCTGGCCGAGACGCTGGACCCTCACACTCGCACCCTCGTCTGTCAAAAGCTGTCTGCCGCCTGTCCGCCGCCGGCATCACCGGCCCCTGCCGCCAGCCCATCACCCGTCGATCCTGCCTCCGCTCGCCAGGAAGCCGCCCGGCTCTGGCACGAGATCGGCGATCCCAGGACCGCGCTGCTGTTGATGGCTCGCCTGGTCGTCCACGATCCATCCCTGGCGGCCGATATCCGGGCGCTGGCCGGCCTGACCCTGGTCTATGAGTGCGACCGCCGCCAGGTCCTGGATGTGCTGGCCAAACATCTGCCGCCGGACACCTCGACCGCCGATCCACCACTGGTCGAACAGCTTGAGCTGGTTGGCCCGGCTGTGGGAGGTCTCCGGGTGGACCCCGAAATCGGGCGCATGGCGATTGCCCTCAACCTGGCCGCTCAGCACCGCATCTGGGCGCTGATGCGCCATCACGGCGGCGCCCAGAGCTGGATCTGGCGTGACGACTTGGAGGCTCAGTTGGCCGGCATTGGCATCACCTACAATCCGCGTTACCTGCGGCGTCTATTACGTCAGGGCAATGGGCTTTTCTGGGGGATGGCCTGCCGGGGGCGCAAGATTTTTTACCGCAGCGCCGCCCACGTAGGCGCGATGCTGGTTCGGCTGGCTAAACGCGAAGGGCGTCCCGAGCTTTACGAGACCAATCTGCCCGGCGGGCGCGACGTCTGGGTGCTGGTGCCGGTTGATCTGGGCGAATGGGAGGCGCGAATTTATGCCGCCTGGATGACCTGGCGCGGCGGCCCTGAGATCGCGCGCGATACGCTGGCCATATTATTTGGTCGCTGCCCGGATACCTTCCGTCAGTGGGAGAAGCGGCTGGGCGGCTGGCTGAAAGTGCGTATGAACATCGCGCAGAGCACCTGCCAGGACCCCGCGCAGCTTCCCCCTTACGCCTCGCAGTACCTCACCTGGAACAATGTTCGACGATTTCGCTGGCAGCTCCCCAACACCTATCTCTCGGCTTTTCGCTTGCATAAGCATAAAGGCAGTGCCCGCAAACGGCGGGAACAGGCCGGTTATGCCGCGTTTGGACAACCTGTTGATGATGATAAGGCGCAATCCCGGTCGGGTAATCCCCGGGCGGGTTGGTGGTTTGACAGGTCCCACCGCTCCCAACGCAGGTATCACGGCCGCCCAGACAAGCTGATGAGTATCGTACGTCGGGATGCCAGGTCCAAGTATCCCAGCGGAATCCGGCGGCAGGTGCATTACGTGTGGCGTGGGCAGAACCGCCTGGGCAGGGGGGTCTTTGAGTACGTGCCCCGCGAGGAGCCGTACGACGAGATCGCCCCGGATTGGGTGCCGCGAACCACGGCCGACGAGCGTATACCCATAAAGATGGAATACGCGGTGATGGGTGATTATAAGCGCCACGAACGCGCTTACCTGCGGTTTTTGCAGGCTCAGGGGGAATTAGGATGAGAAACAAACGGCATAAAAACTCCATCCACAAAGCGCTGGCGCTTTGGCCCAAAAAGAAAAAAGAAAGAAACCCCTTAGGGGGGTAATGGGGAAAGCCGAGAGTGGTATAATAGGGAAAACAAAAACTGGCCTTCGTGTAGTCATAAAAAGAGTGCTGAACTGGCATTTAGGGAGAAACCCGATGACCGAACAACCTCCCAAAACCCAAGAACAAAAAGCGCAGTTCCGTGCGGCAATCGAAGAAATCACTGAAAAGTTGGGGGAGACATCACCCAAACCGCGCATTCAGATCGGTAAGATTGCACGTACGCGGGGGCTTGAGTTCGCCTACGAGGTGCTGACGGAAGTGTTGCAGGTCGAGGCCAGCGGCGGCATGATGACCGAGGATGGCTCGCGCCGGCGCACACCCGGCGGCGTGTACTTTTACCTGGCGCGGGGCAAACTGTCGCGTGAGGAAATCAAGGCGATCTTCCGGTCGCGACCCAAGAATCGGGACCCGCGGCAGGGTCCAGGCCCCAATTCGCCGGGGCCGAAGGCGCTGCGCTGGCAGCAGCGTAAAGAAGTCCTGCCGGGGCTGCTGGCCGAAGCCGGAGAGGGGATCACGGCTCGTCTGACGCTGCAGGGCATGCTTGGCGCGGCCAATACCGCCTACCGGGGGTTAGTCATCCTGGGGTTCGAGCACAAGGCACAGATTGACATGGTGCCCAGGGGGGTGCCTACACCGCGCGGAGATACGCGCTACGTGGTGTTTACACTGGCTGCGCACTGGCCGCGTGTGGCCGCCGCCCTGGAGGCCGACGAAAACGATCGGCTGGTCATGGAAGGGCTGCCTTTTTACGATGCGGAGCACGGGGTGGTCGTGCTGTTGGTGACACAGCTTTCCACCAGGGCCATACTGCGCGGCGCGCGCTCCGAGGCCTCGGCGATGGAAATCCCCACAGGAGACAGACGATTTGTGTGGGAGGAGCGGGCGGAAGACTACGCGGCTCTGATGGAAAAACCGGGCCGAATCCTCAAGGCGGAGGGCAATGTGTCGACCCGATTGGGCAAGGTGTGCGGGGATTTCTGGCAGTTGTTTGTGACGACTGCCAGGCACAGGCTGCGCCAGCATCAGGGCACGCCGCCGGAGATGCCGCTGCCGGCTGGGCTGGAAACGGCTTACACCGCGTACATCGGGCACAAACTGTGGGGCCGTGTGCGCGACGCGGTCGAAGACGATGGACGGGACCTCCGGGTCGGCGGTTATGTTTTGGCCGATCGTACGCTGGAGACCATCTCGATCTTTGCGACCTCCATACGGGCACTTGAGCCGCGGGACTCCGCTGCCGGAAACGGCAAAGGCAGTGCGGTGGATCGGCTGGCGTCGTTGCAGGACGAAGCGGATACCATCCGGGCACGGCTGGACGAGCTGCTGGACGCGCCGGGCGGGCAGGATGAGTTGGGGCCACTGATGAAGCAGCTTAATGCGGTGAAGGCCGAGACCAAAGCCCTGCTCAAGGCGCACCCGCACCTGAAGTAAAGTGCAGCCAGAGCGAAACCTTATGCGTCGGTGTGCCCGTTTATCTCCAAGCCTGATCGTTTTGCTGATCCTGCTGCTGATCACGCCGGCGGTGCGAGCGGCGATTCCATCCCCTCCGTGGGGCGGTCATCCCTGGCAGGGCCAGCCCGAGGACGAAGAAGCCCGCTATGTCAACGAAGCCTACGGCTTCTCGTTTACTTACCCCACCACCTGGACGCTGCGCGAGGCTCCGAACTTCGTGCAGCTGCGCCAGGGCGGCCTGACTCTGACTATCGGCTACCGCAACCCGGATGAGGTGATTGATCTGCTGGGGGTGCTGCCAGAAGGCAGCCGCCTGACCGTACTGGCCGTCCCTTTCCTGGCGGACGAAGTGCGGCGGCAGGTGATCGTGGCCGAGGGACGCGTCAAGGCGGTGTTGTATAACGTGCCGGGCAGCGCGGAGATTCCGGCCGGGGGAGACGAGGAAAACCCGCCGCTGCTGTACCTGGGTGTCCGGCTGGATGACGTGAGCGTGGACGTGGCCGCCATCGATATTCCGGGCGAGGTGCAAGTCGAAGTTGATGTTATCGTCGCCTCCTTCGCCGTGAGCCGTACGCTGGAAGACATCCTCTACCAGGGCTGGGAGCGGTACTTTAATCCAACCTATGGCTTCTCGCTGCGGTATCCGGCGGAGAGCTGGGTGCTGCGCGAAGACGACAATTCGATCCGGCTGCGCTATGAAGCGTTCACCCTGTCTATCGGTTTCCGCCGGCCTGATGAGACGATCGATCTACTGGGGGTGCTGCCGGCAGGTGTGCGGGACAACCGGGGCCTGGTGCCCTTCCTGTGGGACGAAGAACAGACCGTGACGCGCCAGGTTATTCTGGATCAGGGGCACGTGCGGGTTGTGGTTTATGTCCTGGACGGGGAGACGGAACTGCCGGCGGTGGTGCCGCGGGGCCGCGGCGAATTCGAGACGGTGCTGGTTTTAGCTATCCGGCTGGACGACACGCGCATAGGCGACCCTGGCCTTGAAATCCCGGCAGCGGTCATGGCGGAAGTCGA
>DAOUEM010000474.1:0-5580 GCA_034430555.1 Anaerolineae bacterium
CCGCCTCCGGGTCGCCCAGTTCGCCCAGGGCTTCCGCCGCCGCTTCGCGGACCAGGTTCTTTTTGTCGGAAAGCGTCCTGGTAATGGCCGGAACCGCTCGCGTATCATTGATCTCCAACAAAGCACGGAGCACGGCCACCCGGACGATCCAGTTCTCATCACCCAACTGTTCCATCAAGGCCGGCACCACCGAGGTATCGCCGATCCAGGCCAGCGCCTCGGCGACCGCCCAACGCACCTCCCAATCGTTGTCGTGGAGCGCGTCTAGCAGCCGCTGCAAGATGACCGTGTCGCTGGAGCCGTGGAGCAACCTGGCATACTCGCGCAGGGCCTTGGCGCTGTCTTTGCGCACCGTCCAGTCCTCGTGACGCAAGTTGGCCAGCAGTTCCAACAATATCTCGCGGTGGCCGCGCCCATCGTCCGCCGTTGGCGCCGCGTCCGCAGCCGGTAGGGCCGACACGAGTTCTTCCACCGGCGGGGCCTGGGCATCCCGCCAATCCAGCACGGCGTTCAAGGCTTCGGCGCTGCCGATGGCTTCCAGGGCTTCGGCGGCCAGGTCGCTGATGCGCCGCTCACCCTGCCAGGGCCGCTCGTCGTCGGAGAGGCAGGCCGCCAGTCCATCGATCGACGCCGGATCGCCGATGCGTCCCAGCGCCAGGATGGCTGCCCCACGGATATTGACGCGTGAACTGCGCAGCGCCTTCAATAAATGCGGCACCACCTCGCTGCCCCGCGCCTTCAGGCCATCGACGGCAGCGACACAGACCTGATAATCGTCGTCGTTGAGGCCGCGGATCAGCCCGCGCAGCACGGCCTCGCCTTCAAATGCGCCCAGCGTCTGCAGGGCGGTGATGCGCACCTCGGCCTGCTCATCGCGCAGCGCTTTGAGCAACTGCGGCAGCGCCTTTTCCGCGTCCTGCCCGGCCAGGGAAGCCACCGTGTCACGCCGCTTGATCCAGTCTTCGCTGCCCAGGCCGCTGACGATCTGCGAGGATTCCGGGTCGCGCGAGACGGTAATCACCGCCAGGCGGTCCTTGGCCTGCTCAGCGGAGGAACGGTCGGGCGACGGCGGGCTGTCGGCAGCGCCGAGCGGCGGCACCAGCTCTCCCTGCCGCCACCGCTCGACGGCTGCCAGGGCATCCATCCTGCCGGTTGCCTCCAGAATCCGGGCTGCGATGTCGCAGATGCGCTCTTTGGCCTGACGCGCTCGAGCCGTGTCGGCCAGGCATTCGACCAGACGTTTCACAAACACGTCGCCCTCCACTTTCTCGAGCACTTCAACCGCCGCACTCCTCACTTCAACGTTGTCGTCGTACGTGGCCTCAAGCAGCATCTTCAAAACGGCGTGATCGTGGGTGTTTTTCAGGGCGTCGATCACCAGGCGGCGCAGGTCATCGGGGCCATCGCGCAGTTCGTCCAACATGCCATGTACGGCGGGCGCGCCTATCCAACCCAGGGCCGTCGCGCCGGCTTCCCGCACGCGCCAGTTCTCATGACACAGCAACTGCTGCAGCCAGGGCACGGCCACTGGGTCGCGTAGCCACCCGAGGGCCATGGCCGCGTCGGCGCTGACGAAGTTCTCCGCGTCGTGCAGGGCCTCGACCAGAGCGGGCACGGCGGCCGTATCCCCAACCTCGCCCAGTCCCCAGGCAGCGCTGCGCCGGATGAACCAGTTATCATCCCGGATGAGATGGATCAACGTGGGGATGGCCGAGTCGCCCAGGCGGCGCAAACCGACCGCCGTCGCGTCGCGCTGTTTCTGGTCCAGTTCGTGCAGCGCTTCGGTCAGGCCGGGGAGCAAAGGCAGCTTCAGGGCGCGCAGCATGTCCGTGGCCGCCCACCGCGCCTCCCAGGAGGCACTGCGCATGGTCTCCAACAGCACCGGGACGGCTGCCTCGCGATCGTGATCGGCCAGCAGACGAATCGCGGCTACCCGGCCATCCTGCTCTGCAGTGTGCATGGTACCGCGCAGTTGGTCGATGGTCTCGGTCTGCGTGTTTTTGCTGACTCGCACGCCGCTGCTGGCGCATTCCAGGGCGAGGTAGGGGTCAATCGCGGCGATTTCCCGCACCATCGTCTCCGGGTTGTGGACCAGGCCAGCCAGGATCACGATCGGCGTATCCCACTTCTGGGGGAGACGATACCCATCCGGCCCAAATTCCGGTGGCAGCAGGGCGGTATGAAAATCCTCGCGCTGCAGGCGCAGCGCCGCGAAATAATCACGCACGATCTGGTGCGCAAACCGGACGTAGCCGTTTTCCACCTGGAGAAACTGGTCGCTGTTGCGATCCAACAGCAGGCTGACACTGCCCAGGTACTCGCTGGCATACTCGTAAGAGACATACACCGGTTGATCGCCAATGATCAGGGGCAGCGCCAGGGCGGCCAGCCCGGCCTCCAGCTCCTCGAAGGACACCGCGGCGCGCGGGGCCTGCCGCGTCCATAGGGCGACCACCAATCGCTTCAGCAGCGCCCCGATGCTGTACGTCGGCGTGTCTTTGCCGGCGCTGCTGGCAGCCCGGGCGTAGGTGCTTAACAGGAGCGGGTCGCGCACCAGGTGACGCAGGCTGGGCGCCAGCACGTCGCCAGAGCTAAGGTCTTCGAGAGTCCGGCGCGCCGTGTCGTCGCCCAGGTAACCGGCCAGGTAGGCGCGCGCAGCCGGCTGATCCCATTCCACCACCCGGGCTGATGGCAGGTCTAGAACAAAATCGCCAGCATAGTCTTCACTGCGGCAGGTGATGATCACCCGCTGCGGGGCATCGCCGCCGTTGAGCCATTCGCGCAGCAGGGCGATTTGGGGCGCGGCGGCCCGGCCCAATTCGCTCAAGCCGTCCAGGAAGAGCATCACGCTACCGGCGGCCAGCTCCGACACCGGGTTGGTCTCGAAGGGCCAGTGGGCCCGCACGAAATCGATGGGACTCAGCGCGTCGCCCCAATCCACAAGCTTCAACACCAGGGGCAGGGGCGCACTGCCCGGCCTGGTGCGGAACAATCGCGCAGACTCCAGCGCCAGGTGCTGCACGGCGGCCGTCTTGCCGGAACCCGCCGGGCCGACCAGCACGAAGCGCCCATATTTGCCGGCCACGCCGTCGATCCCTCGGAACCGGATCGGCAGCGCAGGGGCCGCCGCCGCCCCGTCAGGCTGGGGCAGCACTTCCAGCCAGCCAGCCTGCAACCACGGATTCTGCATGGGCGGCAGTTGGCGCACCGGGTCATCCAGCAAGTCGCCGCCGGCCAGTAGCAGGCTATCCAGGTAGCGGTCGATGACCTGCTGCGCCAGCAGGTCGGCGATCAGACGGATCTGGTACTGCATGGCCCGGTCGGGCGGGCTGCCGATCTGCGCCGGGATTTCCGCCTGTAAGATCGCCAGAAAAGCCTGAAACTCCTCCAGGTAGGCGTCCTCCCGCGGCCAGACGTCAAAATCGATGTACTGGCGCCCGGCAACTTCGGCCGGCCAGCCATCATCCGGCAAGGGACGGGCCAGCAACGGAAAAATCGGGAGGCCCATCTGGAAGGCCAGCAGCAGCTCCTGCCGGCAAAACTGGCTGGCGACATACTCCGGACTGAGCACGGCGATCAGGGCCGCGCTCCGGCGGGGGGCATTCTGCAGCGTGGGCAGCCACGCGTCGTCCGGCGTGATATCCAGCCGATCCATCCACAGGTTCACCCCTGCGTTTTTCAGATCGGCTGCCAGACGCAGCGCAAACCCCATCTCCATACTGTGATAGCTGAGATACACGTACTGCGGACTGTCCACCACCCGACTCCGGTAACTCAATGACGCCCTGACGGTGCCGCCAACTTGCCTGGCAAACAAGTTAGCAAAAACCAACCTGTATTCTATAATATTTGAACAAATGTTGCTTAAAGGTAAGAAACTTCAAATCCTAGGATTTATTGTACGAAATTAAAAAATACTGGCAAGTCGGGCAAAACCCACTCTAAGGCCCTTACGGACTGCGAAAACAGACTTACCAGCTCACACCGTCCCAGGCGGGCTACACTTGCTGCGCCACCCACTGCTGGACCAGCGGAATCTCGATCGCGTACAGGCCATCACCGGCCGGGCAGATCACACGGCGCTTGATCAGACCCTGCCCGGCAGGACTGTTCACCTGCTCTTTAGGCAGTTCGGTAAGTCCCCCGGCTAAGGCGGTCAGAATCGCTTGCCCTGCCGTCTGCGCGTCCTCCCAGATGTTCAGGAAGAACAGGCTGTTAGTCGTAAAGACCGAAGGCAGCACTTCTTCCAACCTTGCCAGGTCGATCTGGCGCAGATTGTTGACGTTCGCCAGGTCGATCAGCTGGGAGCAGATGGCCTGGATCAAGTAGGGCTGGCGATGGGTCAGCCGGATAATGGCGTCGACCACCTCGTCGTCGTAAGCGGGCATGTTGCCGGCTTCCGGGTTGGGGTTACGAATCAATTCCTCGGCGGCGGCTTCGCTCAGGTAGCTGATCTCGATGGCCTGGACGCTGATGAAATAGGAAGCCGCATTCGGTCCCAGCGCTTGCAGCGTCTCCACCCCGCAGAACAAAAAGAGCAGGTTTTCGCTGTGCTGCATCATGTGCCGCAGGTAATCCAGCACCTTCTCCGTCAGTTCGCCATCGTGGATGGCGCTGCCCAGTTTTTCAAACTCGTCGATCGTCACCAGCAGGATGTGCTGGTCCAGCAGGGGCACGATCTCATCCTCCACCCAGGTGGTGATGGTGGTATAGGGGCGCTCTTCGTACTGGGCCAGGTCCGGCGGCTTGATGCGGCGCCCGCGCGCCAGCCGGCGCATCTGGATATAAATGGCCCGCGCCATCGTGTAAAAGAACCCGGCATCGTTCTGGCGCGAACCCGGCTCCTGCGCATTAAAAAAGACGGGGATGTAATCGCCCCGGCCCTGCAGCAGGTTTTGCAACTGCAGCAGGAAGCTGGTCTTGCCCATCCGCCGCGCGCCATGCAGCACCAGCGTTGGCCGTGTATCGCCCCGCAGTTTATCGACGATCTCCTGGGCCAGATCGATGCGGCCTTTGAAGAGCGCCGCGTTTTTCGGCTGGAGGGGATTGCCGACGATGTACGGGTTGCTGTAGGTGGTCTGCGCGATATCGCTCTGCCGGTTGAGGTACTCGTCCAGGATGGTGCTGATGGTTTGCACGGATTCGGCCCAGTCGCGCGGCTCCTGAGTGACGTAACGCGTCCGCAGGCTGTTGCGCAGCTGATTGCTCTTGTCCTGGGCATCGATCAACGTCTGGCGATGGTGGTAAGTGCCCTGCGGCAGCGCCAGGGCGGCCCGGGTATCATTGCCGATGGCCAGCAGCGCCTGCACGGTATCCTCCAACATGGGGCCTAAGCTGTCGCCGGAGATGGTGAAGCTCACCAACCGCTGCTCCAGCTCCGCGATCGCCTGGATGCTGTCGATGCCCTTGAGCACGCTGGACAGCTGACGGGCGGCGGTGGCGACGTACTGAGTATCAAGCTGCTGGATGCGCTCCAGGTGCTCGACCAGGCGGTTGGTGATGGTGCACCAGGGATTGTCGTGCTCGATCACATTGGTGATGCCCTTGTCCACGGCCAACCAGTGCGCCGGCTGGCTGCTC
>DAOUEM010000475.1:0-7400 GCA_034430555.1 Anaerolineae bacterium
GGGAGCACAACAACAATACATGCCCAGACGCCTTATCACAGCATACTACGGGGCCGCAGGCAAAGTGAGTGACCGGTTTATCCTTTGGTCCCAGTGAGGATGATACCCTCAATCAGATACCGCTGCGCAAAGATGATGATAATGACCACAGGGATCAGCGACATGGACACCCCGGCCAATACAATGGATGTGCTGCTCTGGCTAAGCGGCCCTCGCAAATTCACAATGCCGAGTGGTAGGGTGAACTTCTCCCAGGTGTTGAGAAAGATCAATGGCCGGAAGTACTCATTCCAATGGGTATTGAAAGAGAGAATAGCCAGAACGGCAATGCCAGAAACTCCCAGCGGCAAGAACACATGCCAGAATATTCTGAAGGGACCTGCGCCATCTATCTTGGCGGCATCCTCCAATTCGGTGGGAATTGTCAGGAAGAACTGCCGCATCAAGAAAATACCAAGCGGTGTGATCAGCGCCGGGATTATTAACGAGCCATGGGTATCCGACAGGCCCAAACTGCGGACAATAACAAAGATGGGGATGATCGTCGCAAACAGCGGCACCATCAGCGCAGACATCAGCATGATAAACAGCACATTCTTGCCAGGGAAGCGCAGCCTGGCGAATGCATAAGCCGCGAGGGTGGAAGTCATGATCTGGCCGACGACAATACAGGTTGTTACGAACAGACTGTTAACGACATATTGACCGTAGGGGACATAGTCAAAAACCTCGGCATAATTCTGCCAGCGCCAATCCGTCGGCAGCCACTGTGGTGGCAGTGAGAACGAATCCGCAGGTAAACGTAGCGATGTTGAAACCGTCCATATGATCGGGAGCAAGACAATGATACTGGCACCAGTGAGCAGCCCAATCACAAGCACGGTTACCAGGCGTTGATGCCATACCAACCATCTGTCACTGACGGCCTGCGCTAGTATGCTCATGATCACCTCTCCCCTTCATAATACACCCAGCGTCGACTCAGCCAGAACTGGACGATGGTTAGCATGAGAATGATCGTGAATGAAATCGTCGCAATGGTTGAACCATATCCTAAGCGTAACGAACTTAAGCTATCCCAAATCACCATCACGACCGTGGTTGAGGCATACCCAGGCCCGCCCGCCGTCATCACATTGGCCTGGTCGAACATCTGGAAATGGCTGATCAACCCCACCACTACCACGAACAAAATGGTAGGGCTTAGTTGTGGCAGCGTGATATTGCGGAACTTCTGCCAGGCATTGGCCCCGTCGATCTCTGCCGCTTCGTAATAGTGTTTGGGGATGTTCTGGATTCCTGCAGTGAAGAGGATCAGATCAAAGCCAAACGTCTTCCACACCGTCGTAATAATTAAAGAGATCAGTGCCCAGTTGCTGGAGTCCAACCAACGCACGCGTTCGATGCCCAATAGCCCGAGATAGTAGTTGACCATGCCCAGATGGGTATCCAACATAAAACCGAGCACGACCGAGATGGCGGCCACCGACGTGACGACCGGCAGGAAAAACGAAGTGCGATAGAAATAGCGCAGCACTGCTGGCAGACGGTGTTGCAGCGCCACTGCTAATATCAGGGCCACTACAACATCCAGCCAGACAACGAGCCCGGTAAAAACGGCGGTATTACGAAAGCCTGTTAATACTCTAGTGTCGTTGCCGAAACGTGAAAAGTTCTCCAGACCGACAAATTCGGCAGGCTGAAAGATATTCCATTTGAACAGACTGAGCCCCAGGGAGAACAACACGGGTCCGGCCACGAAGATCAGGAACAAGATCACTGCCGGTGCAATAAACAGATACGCGACCATGATTTCCTGCCTGCGCAGATTCATCATCGATTGCGCACCCATTTCATCCGATCGGCTTAAGATTCCAAACCGGCGTAGTACAGAAAGCACCACAGTCACTCCTACCATCCCCTTCACTTATTTAGTGAACGACACCACTGCCATAGCACGCTGCTACGGCAGCAGTGTCGCCCATTACTGCCAACCTTATCGGCCGCCCTGCTTACGAGACGCCGAGTATCATATTCAAGTCATTATGCATGCCGTCGAGCGCTTCCTGAGCCGACAATTCATTGGCCATCGCCAGGCCGATCCAGCTTGTGAGCGCGATGGTGAAGTCTTTGTTCTGAGCCGGGGCCGGAATTGGCGCTGCATCGGTCTCGTCTAGCATGTCATACCAGGCTTGCCAGTTGTTGGGGCCAATGCCCTCATGCTGTGCCGGATCATCCATGACCGAACGGCGTGTGGCCCCATGGACACCACCGGCCACGTAAGCATACTGCACATCATGGCTCGTCATGTACTTGAGCAGCTCCCACGCCTCTTCAGGATGCTGGCTCAGTGTCGTGATCGCCAGCGCACTGGCTCCATATTGATGCTTCTGGGTCTTCCACCTGGGCATGAAGACCACGTCGAAATCGTCCGGCCCCAGGCCAGCGGCGTTAAACCGCGATACCCAGGCCCGGTGTGCCGGGATCATGCCGATGCGACCACTTTCGAAAGCATCCAGGATGTCCCCAAAATCTGACATATAGGACGCGTTATCCACGAAAGCCAGGTCCTGCAGCATCTGCAAAGCTTCAACATTGTTGGGATGGTTCGCCATGGATTCGGGCCAGAAGAACCCGCCACCACGCTTGGCACGCTCCTCCGCGGAGAGATCTGAGTAGAATGTATCCCACAACCAATCACCACCCTCGAACTGCTCTTGCACGAGAATGTTGGCATCGTTCGCAAAGGACCAGGGCACAAAGCCACCCCAATGGCGATTGGGCCTGCATGCCCGAAGATATCATCACCCAGTCCTGTTACCGCCCGCGCAGCTTCCTGGAAGTCCTCAACTGTCCAGTCATTGGTCGGGTGCGCAACGCCCGCCTGGTCGAACAGGTTTTTGTTGAAGTAAATGCCCGCAGCCGCCCACAATGAGGGGAGGTTGTAGAGTGAGCCCTCGTACATCACGCCTTCGATGAAGAGCGGATGCACATCGCTAAAGTAGTCTTGAGCTCCCTCCACATCGCCCTGCACCAGTTCATCGAGTGGTCGCAGAATACCGGCGCTGGCAAAGGTTTGCTGCCCTTCCGTGCCGACTTCCACATTATCCAACTGCTCACCAGAGGCCAGCATTGTGGCGATCTTGGCCAGGAAAGCATCCCACTCCGCGGCTGCTACCGGCACCAATTCGAGGTCGATTTCCGGGTGAGCTTCACGGAAATTATCAAGCACTGCCTCAAACGTCGCAGCCCTGGTTGGATTACCGATCACCATGGCGCGAAGTCTGATCTGGTCTTGCGCCGGCGTACTCGCCGACACAGGTGACACTTCTAGCAGACCTGCCGCTGCGAGGGCAGTGGCACCCACCCCGGCACGTACCAGAAATTCACGGCGTGTAATTGTCTTCTTTCCGTTATCCTGTGTACTCACTGGTTCACCCCTCCTGGGAGGTTCACTATAGGCTTGCAGAGCTCGTTCAGGGGCTGCCACCGACCGAGCAAACAACTATAAATCGGCCCATGCTTGACTGGCTTCCCTGAAATGCCGATACTGCCCTCCTTTTCCGATTACTCCACGCTTCGCATGCTGACCCCGTCTATGATCATTTGCTTGTTGAACCTGCGGGACTACACGGCTGTCATTGATATGATAGAACGGCTGAGCAAACGGCAGGCATGAGAGCCAGGGTCACCCAGCACTATCACATGAGATCCAAAATGGCAAAAACTTTGCCCGCTTCCCTAGACAGAAACCCTTGCCAAGTTATTGAAACCAGGGTTTTCGTTGCCAAAAAGCAAGGCTACCTACCATGACCCAATATGGTAGCTACACATGTATATACAAGACCCTTTGCTGCAGTACATTATGGTTTGATTATCACGTCAAGCAGCCCATGACTCAGGGCACGGCAATCGCATACTAAAGGTTAATGGAACATAATGGGCTTGCCCGGGTTTAGTAGACACACAAGTTGTCTAGCCATGTAGCTGTTCGAAGGCAGCCGGACAGAGATAGAACTGCTCAAGGGTCTGGTAAAGGAGTTCTCTCCTTTGCCGGCGGTGATCATCGGTAGGCGGGTGGAAGATGTCTCCGCTGTGGTTGTCGACTATCGCCAGGGCCAGAACCTGATCACCCATCTCATTGAGAGCCACCACTGTCGTCGTATCGCGTTTTACCGCCGGCACCAGGGTGATTCCATCAGCGACCTGCATTACCGTGCTTACGTGGATACCCTGGCTGCGCATGGACTATCTCCCGATCCGGCACTCATTAGCAGCGCTTCAGCCTACTCCTGGACAACTGGCGCCGAGTTTGTCAGCACACTGCTTGATCCCGGCGGGTCGAATTCGACGCCCTGGTACCGGTCAACGACGATATGGCGATCGGCGCGCTCCGAGAGCTGCAGCGGCGAGGAATACAGGTGCCCGGCCAGGTCGCAGTGGTAGGGTTCGACAACCAGGAAAAGAGCAGTCACTCCATACCCCCTCTGGCCACGGTGGAACAGCCCATATACAGGCTGGGACGAGAGACGATCGAAATCGATGGATATCCCTGGTGCTGACCTCGCGCTCTACGACAATCCTTCGTCGCCAACCGCGTGGTCTCGCCTGATGATGACCTACAACGTGGACGGGTGGCGTGTGTTCGCTGAGGATCCGCCTCGTTTTCCATCGCCAAAACTCGCACCGGGTGGTGTAGTGATTGAACGCAAGCCCGCCGATCACGATCAGCAGATCAGTTTGATGGTTCAGGCGCTTCGTTTTGGTGAGAATCAGCTTGGCTTTGTGGTATTTGACATAGGGCCGCGGGACATCGCCATTTACGGGGAACTGCGCAATGGCATCAGCAGCGCTTGGCAGGGCGAGTTTTTTGTACAGGAGATCCAGCGCAACGCCGGGCAGCTCACACAGGCAATGCACCAGGCCGTTGCAGCATCCAATGTTTTACGTCAAACCCACGACAAGCTGAACAACGAACGGGCACAACTGCAAACCGTGCTCAACTCGATAGGTGAGGGTGCCTTACACCTGAGAGGCAGTGACGTCGCTTATGTGAATCAGGCGCTGGTGGTGCGAGGGGCGCAAGCGGCGGCGCGAACCTCGTCAGGTGTACAATAAAGGAAACCGCCGCCTGGTCCCCTGCTCGATCAACTTGATGAAGACGTACAGGTTCGGGGTGTTGGCCGGCACCACCAGGTCCTGCCGCTGCCCGTGCCCATCTAAATAATAAAAGATGATGCGCTCCACTCCCCGGCGCTTTTGAAGTTCCCTGGTGCCCGGATTCTGGGCAAAGTAGACATAGGAATACTCGCCGGTGAAGGCGCTCCAGGGGATGCCGAGTAAGCCATGTTTGTCCAGGGTCAAATTGCCGAAGCTGAGCTTTTGCCCCTGGTGAAAGCGGCCCAGACGCTCGGACAGCAGCACATCGCCCGCCAGTTTTTCAACCATGTTGGGGATGTCCGCGCGGTTTGACATAGCGGGGAGTTTGACCTGCTCACCGGACCGGGTGGTTAAGCTGACGGTCAACACGATCCGTTTCTGCAAGCCATCCAGGTCTCGCACCGGCATGCCGGTGGTGATCACCTGATCGAAGTCCTCCCATCGCCACACCAGGGGCTTCGCCAGGGGGCGACGTGGGCGCCTGGGCAGCAGGGTTAGGCCCTTCTCATGGATGGAAACCACCGGCATCGATGGCGAGAGGATCAACATGAGGTGTGTATAGGCAAAGTAGAAGCTCACAGCAGCCCCGGCCCCCACACCCGCCACGATCACAATCGCCCCCGGTTTTGCTTTTCCTGTTGTACTCATGAGGATACAGGCAATGGTGAGAATCGCGAGCATCACGGCCAGGATGGCCAGCATCGCCGTTTGCAGGATCAGCCTGATCTTGCTGTGCGGTGGGCTGCTGTAGCAGACCGGACCCAGTTCCTCCTCCATGACTGCCTCCTCAGAATCGCTGCAAGCGCCTGTAGTCCCGCTGGCCGAAGACTTTGTACTGCTTGCGGCGATTCGTCTCAACTCTGGCCAGAGGGTCCGACTGGACACGCTCGTACAATGCCCGGCGGGCCAGCTTGCCGTTGACGGTACAGGCCGCCCACAGCTCCTGGACAAAATCTGTTTCAGACAGGAGATTTACGGCAATAGAGAGGATGATACCCAGGAAGCCGGCTCCATAGAACTGGTTTTTACTGGAGGTCTGGCCTGCATCAAGCAGAGCGATGATGATCCAAGCGATAGCGGTGAACCCGAAAAACGACCACTTGAGATTGAACATCCACGCCGTGTATTTATAGACCGAGTCTTCCTGACGGCTGCGCCCGATGCACGATTCACAGAGCGTATAAACATGGGTCTGGAAACCCTCGTAGGCGGTCCGGTAGATGGTTTTGTTGCCCAGGTTTTGGGTGCTGGCTCCCAGACGGCGTGCGGTGTAGAGGTTTTTCTTCTCGACGTAGCCGGTGATTGGCTGCCCGCACACATCGCAGGTATTGGCAGACATGCCAATTCCTCCTTTGGAAAAAAGATGAACTGTATATATTGTAGGTGTCTCCTTTGAAAGGGCAAGATTCGTTATGGACGGCATCAATCGCCACGGCGTCAGTGGTCACGGCCCTGGAGGCCGCGCGTGACTCCGGGATACGCCCGGTATCAGGATTGTTCCTCCGCCCGCTGGATCGCTTCAAAAATACCACGCACCTGGGCCAGATGATCGTACATGGCCTGGCGCGCCCCGGCGGCGTCCCTGGTCCTGACCCGGGCCAGGATGTTGCGATGATGACGCAGCCCACCCGCGACCGCATCTGGGCTGTTATGCAGGTAGGTGGCCAGCCGGAAGTCCAGCAGTAGGTCGGTGATAGGCGTGAGCAGCATCGAGTGGTATTGCCCTGCAGGTAGCCGGCCACGATAGCGTTCATGCCACGGTTGTGGTGACCACTATCCTGCCGGACAGCTTCGGAGGCTTCACCTTTTCCTTTCCCACAACTCACTGACAACTTGTTCGTGGACTCCCTTTGGCATGGGAGATTGCTGTTTGCGCTATAATGGCAGGATAATCGAGGAATCCTTGGATGTCAGGGGGGCATACAATGGATAACGTAGCCGGCAGGCACATCAAAGGCTATGAACTCCGTAATCGTATCGGTGCTGGTGGTTTTGGGGCGGTATACAGCGCCTATCAGGCGGTTGTTGACCGGGAAGTCGCCATCAAAATCATCCTCCCGGATTATGCCAACCAGCCGGACTTCATCCGCCGTTTTGAAGCCGAGGCTCAACTCGTCGCCCGGCTGGAACACCCACACATCGTCCCCCTGTTTGACTATTGGCGCGAGCCGGACGGCGCTTATCTGGTCATGCGGCTGCTGGATGAGAGCCTGTATGACCAGCTGCAGATCAGCCCGCTT
>DAOUEM010000476.1:0-6068 GCA_034430555.1 Anaerolineae bacterium
GCTCCGTATAGGAATCGATGTGGGCCAGTGCCCGGTAAAAAACCCGGGCAGTCAGGTCTTCGGCGTCATGGTGATTATTGGTGCGGTAGTAGACGTAATTGTAGATTTTTTGGATATACCGCCGGTATAATTCCCCGAACGCCTCGTTGTCATCTCGTGCCCAGGCGACCAGTTGTACGTCATCCGCCTGCCCGTAGTCTCTGGTGTAGGGCCTTGTCATGGTTACAAACACCTTCTGTGTGCAAAGGTTGCGGTCGGATAGGAGCCTTTTTAGCGGAAAATGCCAAAGGGGCGCGTGGCGGAAGTATACCCTGCCAGACTGTGACCGGCCAAACCGGTGACTGACGTCGATCTACGTTTACCGGCTATCAGTTAAGGAGTTCCTCGTGAAGCGGTTTATCATCTTGTTGATCTTCCTGGCGACGATTTTCGCCGCGATTCTCGGCCCGGCGGTTTTGGCCCAGGATGAGCTGCGACTGTCATCACTGTGGGTGCGTCTCTGGCCGGAGTACGACCAGCCCGGTTTGCTGGTGATTTACATCGGCGAGCTGGCCGAGTCGACGACTTATCCGGCGACCGTCAGCCTGCGGATGCCGGCCCGTGTCGTTGCGCCGCACGTGGTGGCCGTTCAGGGGGCGCCGGGAGAAGCCCTGGACGAAGCGGACTATCAGTTGGTTGATGGAGATTTATGGCGCACGGTTATCTTCGAGGTGAACGGTCCGCGTTTCCAGTTCGAATATTACGATAGTCTGGAACGTAACGACCTGATCCGACAGCCGTTGTTCACCTGGCCGGGAGATTATCCGGTTGACAGCTTGTTGGTGGAAGTGCAGCAGCCGCCCCACGCCAGCGATCTCAGCATCGACCCGGCATTGCCGTCGGCGCAGGTCAGCCAGGATGACGGGTTGCTGTATCATGTGGGTGAGTTTGGCCCGCTGGATGCCGGGGCAATGATGAGCTTCCAGATGCGCTACAGTCGCGACGAAGACGCGCTCACCGCCGATCTCCTCAGTGCGCTGCAGGCGGATACCGGCGCTTCCACCGGCGCCAATCCTTTCACTGAGACCGGTACTTCCGGGGGGAGTGGTACCGACCTGCTCTTGATCGTCGCGGTGGCGGTAGTGTCGTTCCTGTTAGGCGCGGCCACCATGCGTATAGCGGTAAATGTGCAAATGAGCCGCCGGCGTCGCTAGTGGCGGGTGTGACCGGGGATGTCATCGGTCATCTGGTTTAGGGTGGATCATCGGTTGAAATCTCGATTGTCTGCCCGTTGGTGCTGAAAGTCACCGTGCCGTGTTCGTCCGTCCGGTAGAGCGGCACGTTGCCCAGGCGTGCCACGACCTCCGGCGCCGGGTGGCCGTAGCGGTTGCCCGGATCAACCTGGACCACGGCTACCTGCGGTCCGACCGCCGCCAGGAATGCTTCACCGGTGACGCTGTTGGAACCGTGCGCGGGGATTTGCAGCACGGTGCCGTGCAGCCAGCGTCCGCTGGCGAGGAGGGCTGCCTCGGCTTGTTCGCTCAGGTCCGGCGTCAGCAAGAAGGAGGCGTCGCCGTAGCTGATCCGCAGCACCAGGCCCTCGTCGTTCGGTTCGCTGTCGGCTTCCGGGGGAGCCTGCGGATGCAGCACTTCCAGCCGGACTCCTTCCGATGTTTCCACTGTATACCCAGCCACTACCGGCAGCACCGGGATGCTGCGTTCGGCTAACGCCTGTTGTAGCGCGAGCGTATTCTCGGTATCCGCCTGCTGGCCGTTGGTCAGCACTTGACTGATGGTGTAGCGCGCCAACATGGCGGGCACGGCGGCGATCTGTGCATCTTTGGGCTGGG
Source organism: Anaerolineae bacterium (assembly GCA_034430555.1). Lineage (GTDB taxonomy): Bacteria > Chloroflexota > Anaerolineae > Aggregatilineales > Ch27 > DAOTXK01. The sequence continues at coordinate 1,830 of DAOUEM010000476.1, forward strand.
TGAGGATCAACAGTTCGATCTCACGATCCCAGTAGGGCAGGTGATCGCCCAGCGCCGTCAGCAGCCGGGTGGGGTAGCGCCCGCCGTCGACCAGGATGTGAGCGCCGTCCGGCGTTTCGATCAGGACGGCATTGCTGTGACCGGAGTCCAGAAAGTGGACATGCAGCCGCCCATCCGGTAGGGCCATGACTGCCGCCCCTAACATCACAGCAACGATCACGCCCGCGCCTAATGCCACTACGCCAAACCGGCGGCCATGCAGGAATGGGCCGATCTTTCGTATCCAGCCGGGCCGCGTGCCCTGTGCTATCGCCCCCACAAGGATTCCCAGGTAAAACACGAGCACCAGTCTCCCGTCCACTTGCGCCAGGTAATCGCCGCCCAGCCGGGCGAACAAACGCACGACCTCCACCGTCCAGCTCAGGAATACCCACGCCCCCCAGTACAGCGGCTGGGCCAGCGGCGTGACGACCAGTCCCACGAGTGTGGCCAGCCCACCCAGGAGCAGCAGTGGGGTTTGGGCCGGCAGGATCAGGAAATTCACGGCGAAGGACGACAGCGATAGCCGCTGGAAGTAATACACGATCAAAGGCAGCGTCGTGATCTGCGCAGCCAGCGTCACGATCAGCGGTTCGCTCAACAAGCGCAGCAGTTGTTCCACTTTTTCCGTGGGGAAGAAGCGGCTCAAGGCCCGTCGGAATGCCTGTTCAACCGGAGTGGTAAAAAGCGCCAGGCCCAGCACTGCCGCGAAGCTGAGTTGAAAGCCTACATCCCATAACACGAAAGGATCGAGCGCGCTCATGACCAGGGCGGCCAAAGCCAGCGAGGCTGGCACATACGTCCGACGCCGGAACAATGGGGCGGCGATCAGCAGGATACTCATGATGGCCGCTCGGACTACAGCGGGGTCTGCCCCGACGAACAGGGTATAAACCAGGATGGCTATGCTGCCGATCACTACGGTGAGCACCCGCCGCCGCGGCCAGGCGATGGCTAACATCCGGCTCAGCAGACCGGCAATCAGCGTCATGTTGAAGCCCGAGATCGCGATCACGTGGGAGGCACCGGTGGCGTTGAAGGCGTCGCGCACTTCCGGCGAGATGCCGGTTTCCACGCCCAACAGGATGCCGGTCAGCAGCGAGGCTTGCGGCTCCGGCAGCGAGTCGGCGATCAGGGTTTGCGCCTGCCGTTTGAGCGACAGCATCGCTTCCATAAGCGCGCTGCCATGCCCGCCGCTGAGTATCTCGACGGCGGCATTCGGGACCAGGGTAAAAACCCCCTGGCGCGCCAGGTAGTCCCGGTAGGAGAAATCGTCGAATTCTGGCGGTGTGAGTGGCGTGCCAGAAAACCGGATGCGGTCCCCATAGGCGTACCCGCCGTAGCGCGGCGCCTGTACCAGGGCGGTGCCCTGGATGGCCGTTGTATCCTCGTAGCGGCTCGTGACCTCAACCGCCACGCGCAGGTTGACGTGTGTATCCCGCACATCGGGTTCGGCCACGATCACACCCTCGAAGCTGCGCCAGCCCTGCCCATTGGTGCTGCGCAGGGCATCCGGGCCGGGTGGGGCGCTGGCGGCGTTCATGCGGAGCAGGCCCAATATCCCTACAGCGAGACAGGCCAGCAGCCGCCGCTGTGTGCGGTCTTTGCGTATCAGGGCGGCTCCGACCGCTGCCAGCAGCGCGACCGTACCCCACACGACGGGCGTGATCGGGTTATCGTACTGCCCCAGGATGATCCCCGCTGTCCAGGCCAGGGTCAGGTATATGAGAGTCATGGGTTTTCTTTCCGGCGCACACCGGCACACGTTAATCCTACACCATTATGTAGGCCTTGCCTAAGGGGTGACCGGCGTGATTTGAGCAAGGCGATCTTAGCCTGCTTATCGGGTCGTATTTGTGCCGAAACAAGGGGCCTCGTTGAAGATGCCTGATCCGGGTGGTATACTTCCAACGGTCTGTCTTCATTTTTTGCGAGACCACTTCAGTCGGTAGACTTCAGAATTGGAGAAACATTTCGTGAATCTACACGAGTACCAATCGAAGTTTCGGTTCGAGGAGTTTGGCCTGCCTATTCCTCACGGCAAAGTGGCCGAGACCCCTCAGGAAGCACGGCTTATTGCCGAGGAAATCGGCGGCCCGGTGATTGTCAAAGCGCAGGTATTGACTGGTGGACGCGGTAAGGCCGGCGGCGTCAAGTTGGCGCAAACCCCGGACGAAGCTGAGCAGCACGCGCAGGCCATCCTCGGCCTGGACATTAAAGGACACATTGTCCGCAAAGTACTGGTCGACCCCGCATCGAACATCAAGCAGGAGATATATCTCGGCATCACCAACGACCGGGCAGCCCGGATGCCGGTGATGATGTGCAGCGCCGAAGGCGGCATGGATATCGAGGAAGTGAACCGCGTCAACCCAGACGCCATCATCCGGGTGCATGTCGATCCGATGATGGGGCTGCGCGGCTACCAGGTCAACGCGCTGGCCAACGGTATCGAACTGCCTTACGAGCTGTGGCGGCAGTTCCAGAAGATTGCGATGAGCCTGTACCGCTGTTACATCGAGAGCGACGCCACGCTTTGCGAGATCAACCCCTTGATCATAACCGAGCAAGGCGATTTGCTGGCGGTGGACGGCAAAATGTCCATCGATGATAACGCTTTGTTCCGTCACAAAGACCTCGCCGAAAAGCGTGATGTCAGCGCCGAGCCGCCGGAGGAGACACAGGCGCGGGAAGCCGGTCTGAGTTATGTCAAGCTGGACGGTCAGATCGGTTGTATGGTCAACGGCGCCGGGCTGGCCATGGCTACGATGGATATGACCAGCATCTACGGGGAAGCGGATGGCATCGGGCCGGCTAACTTCCTGGATATCGGCGGCGGTGCTGATGAGGAGACGGTGGCCGCGGCTCTGCGGATCATCCTGGCCGATGACAATGTCCAGGCGATTTTGCTTAACATTTTTGGCGGCATCACGCGCGCCGATGACGTGGCCCGCGGTGTGATCGCGGCCTTTCGAGAGTTCGAAACTGCCATCCCGAAGGTGATGCGCCTGGTCGGCACCAACGAAGAAGAAGGGCGGGCGTTGTTAGAGGCGGCCAACATCCCGAACATGGTCATGGCAACGACATTATCGGAAGCTGCGCAAAATGCTGTGGCAGCGGTCAAAGGGGTGTAAAGGTGGCTATTCTCATCAATCACGATACCCGGCTGTTGGTCCAGGGTATCACCGGCAAGCAGGGCCTGTTTCATACCCAGCAGATGATGGCCTACGGCACCAACGTGGTCGGCGGCGTGACGCCCGGTAAAGGTGGGCAGTGGGTCGAGGGTAAGCCGGTATTCGATACCGTTCTGACCGCGCGGGAAGCCACCGGCGCTAACGCAACAGTGATTTACGTCCCCGCGCCTTTCGCGATGGATGCCATACTGGAAGCCATTGATGCCGGCATCGAGTTGATCGTCGCCATTACCGAGGGAGTGCCGATTGCCGATATGATGCAGGTCCGTAGCATACTGGATCGGTCGAACAGCCGGCTGGTCGGCCCTAATTGTCCGGGATTGCTGACGCCCGGTCAGTGTAAGGCCGGGATCATGCCGGGGCATATCGCCATGCCCGGTTCGGTGGGGGTGGTCTCACGCAGCGGCACGCTGACTTACGAGGCCATCTATGCGCTGACGATGCGGGGCCTTGGGCAAAGCACGTGCGTCGGCATCGGCGGCGATCCCATCAATGGCACCAATTTCATCGACGTGCTGCAGATGTTCGAAGATGACCCCGATACCGAAAAAGTGGTGCTGATCGGCGAGATTGGCGGCACCGATGAACAAAAAGCCGCCGATTTTGTCGCTCAACATATGACCAAACCCGTGGTCGGGTTCATCGCCGGGCGCAAAGCGCCGGAAGGTCGCACCATGGGGCACGCGGGCGCCATCGTCGAGGGTGGGGTCGGCACGGCAGCTGAGAAGATCGCGCGCTTCCACGAGGTTGGCGTGCGGGTGGCTGAGACGCCGGAGGAAATCGCGGAGTTGATCGCGTCCTGATCATGGGCGGGCAAGCCCGTTCACCTGCTATCACGATCGACTGTTTCAGAGGCGACCGGGCGAGTCATACCCATCAAGTTAAGCGTTAATGAATTGAGACATGGTATTCTCAGGCAAAAACCACCACGTTTTTGGAGAAAACCATGTCTTGTCAAAAGTGTACCTTAAAAGCCAAAGCAGTGCAGACACTCCTGACGGAAATC
>DAOUEM010000477.1:0-4971 GCA_034430555.1 Anaerolineae bacterium
TGGCTTTGATGACCGTTTTCTGCTCCCGGTAGAAGTGCCGACGACTGATAGCGAGTTGGTCGGCAACGGTTTGTGGGTCAAGGCCCTCCAGGTAGCGCAGAACGACCAACCGGTGACGGCGCCACTCGTGTGAGAAGGGAGGCGCCTGAGGTCCCGGGATTAACTCATTGATTATATCCAGCAGAATGTGGTGCAAACGCCAGGCTCGTTCGCGACGAGAGAGCGAAGTATCTGGCACAAGAAAAGCGGTCAAGGGGTGGGAACGGAGGTATACGAGGTCGTAGAGGTGTTCATAGGCATCAGCTATCTGGCCTGTCAGTTCAATGCTGGATGGCACTTCGCTCAACTCCCGAATGTCACATAATGGCACGGATGCGTCGCAGGAGCGGTTGATAAGCAGTAGCCGGAAATGCTACTATAGAATCACATGGGGTTTCTCTAGTCGGTTGCGCCACAACTACCATGCAGGGATGCGGTCTAACCTGTTTGCAGCAGTTAGGCACACAACGTTTTCCTCGTCCCAACTTCAATCCGCCTGTTGTCAGACGACTTCTTCGTATTATAGCTGTTGACCGGTTAAATGACCAAAGCAACCAGCGTGCGATTGGTTGCCTCATTTTACTGCGAAGCGTTTCATCTATCGGTGAAACCGTTGTTTCACATCCAGATTCTAGCCTGTAACCATGCAAGTTTTCATACAGGAGAAGGAGGTGCGACGCCAACATGTTATTGTGTGTAATGGCACACAGAAACAATGTCCGAGGAGGAAAAAAGGAGAAAGCCGGATGTTCAAAAAGCACCCTTTACTAACACTTGTACTACTGCTAAGCCTGATCCTGCCTACAGCCGGACTCATTGGCGCGCAGGGCGGAGGGATTAGCGCCGAGGATACGCTGGGGGGCGACGCCACCGGCGTGGTCTACGAGAGGAAGGAATCCCTGAATAACGGTGAACCCTTCACCCTCCAGATATGGGATTGGTTCACGTCGCGCACCCTCCTGTGGGAGGAATGGGCCCCGCTCTACACCGAACTGTACCCCAATATCACCATCGAGATCACACAGGTTCCGGGGGCTGAATACTGGACCAAGATCATCGCGGCCATCCCCGCTGGCGAAGGGCCTGACATCTTCGCCTTCCACAACTCCATGGCCAACCAGTTCATCGAAAACGACCTGATGGAACCGTTCCCCGAGGAAATGTTCGATCCCGACTACTACATGGAAAACTACCTGGGCTTCCAGGAAGGCCACTTCACGGATGACGAAGGCCGCATTCGTTTCATCAACTACGGCTCGATGGCAGCGCTGATATACGTTAACACAGATTTGTGGGAAGAAGCCGGCCTGACCGAGGACGACATTCCCGCAACCTGGGACGAAATGGCGGAACTGGCCGCGAGCCTGTCGCAGTTCGATGACGCGGGCAACCTCGAGGTAGCCGGTTGGGACTTCAACAACATGGTCGCTGTGTTGTGGAGCGATATGATGTACCAGTTGGGCCGCTACATGTGGACCGAAGACGGCTCCGGCTGCCAGGTCGATAACGAGGAAACGCGGCGGATACTGGAATACTTCGATGCCCTCTATGAGGCGGGCGTCAACTCGCGGGATTTCCTGGAAGCGAATGATGCGTTCCATAACAACAGAACTGTCATGGTTTACGACTGGACCTGGTACTCTGGCAACCGGCGCGCGAACGCCCCCGACCAGCGCTTCTTCACTTTCCCGTTACCCACGTTCACCCTGCCCACCGAAGATGGCGAGTACTTCCCGGCGTACGGACGGCAGAACTACGACGTGAGCCACGTGGTCTCCGTCAACAAACCCCCCGAGCGCCAGGAAATCGCCTGGGACTTCATGCACTGGCTGCACAGCCAGGATCAGTTCCTGGTCGAGCAGGCGATGGGCCTGAACATTCCGCCGGCTTACGTGAAACTGGCCGACCATCCTGACGTCGTGGCGGACGACGCTATCGGCAACCTGGCCCCGATTCTGCCTTACACGGTTTTCCCGGGCGACTGGCCGGACCCGTTTGATCAGGCGCTCATCCAGTATATGGATGGCAATATGATCGGTGGCGCGTCTATCGATGAGATCATCGAACAGACACAGGAAGCCTGTGACCTGGCCGCGCAGGATTCGGACTGGTGGATCGTCGAGCACGATTACCGATATGACGATTTGATGATTCCGAACCAACCCTAGGTTGGCTATGGTAAGATGGTGGTGTGGGTGGTGAGTGTCACCACCCACACCATGTCATGCGAACCGAGAGAAGCTGTAATCAGTAGACCGCTCTATGCTGGAAGTGGGAAGCTATGGTCCCTCGAACTGACGCTGCGGTCTACTGGTAATCCTGATACGTAGTATGGTCACAGGTCGCAAGGAGAACGGTATGATCCGCAACATTCAATGGGGACGTAAACGAACGGGCAACGAAATTCACCTGGCGGGCCGCCGATTCTTGATCCTGGCGGCTGTGATCCCCACTATCATCTTCTATATCGTGTGGCTGGTGATCCCGATGGTCTATTCGCTGATCGGCAGTCTCTATGAATGGAATCCGCTTTCCGCCGAAGCGCCCTATGTGGCCCTGGAAAACTTTGCGGAAGCGCTGTTTACCGATCCGATGGTCGGCGTCACTTTAAGAAACACCTTCTATTATGTCAGTATCGTCGTGCCCCTGGGGGCTGTCCTGGCTTTGCTCGTTGCCGTGATGATCAACTCCCTGCCTCGCCTGGTCGGCTTTTACCGGGTTATCTACTTCTTGCCGGTGATCACCTCGGGCGTCGCCGTCTCGGTCCTCTTTCGATATCTCTATCAACCGCGTTTTGGCCTACTCAACCAATCACTCCGCCTAATCCTTAATGATTTTCTCGGGCTGGGGGTCAACCCGAACGTGCAATGGTTGACGAGCAAATCAATGGCGATGCCCAGTGTGACGGCAATGGTCATCTGGCAGGGGGTTGGCTTTACGATGGTGATCTTCCTGGCCGGCCTCACCAGTATCCCCCACGTCTTCTACGAGGCGGCCAAGATCGATGGAGCAGGAGTCTGGCACCGGCTTCGCTACATCACCATTCCCCTGCTGCAGCCTACCACGATCCTTGTCCTGATCACGGGATTGATCGGCGGCATGCAGGTCTTCACGCCCATGTGGGTGATGACCCAGGGCGGTCCGGTGAATTCCACGAGGACCATCGTGTTTCATCTCTACTCTAAAGCATTCCAGTCCTTGCGATTTGGTTATGCCTCCTCACTGGCCTTTATCCTCTTTGTCATTATCCTGGCCTTCACGCTGGTTCAGTTTCGTCTAACTCGTACACGCTGGCAATATTAGCCGCCACCCTGGGAGCAAGGCATATGGCCACAGACAGCCAAATCAGTTTTTCGGCGGTAACTCCAGGCACCATACCGACCACGGTGCGTTCTGGCCGGCATGTATCCTGGGTTACCGTAGCGACGTATGTGATCCTGTCCCTCGGCGGCATCGTCATGGTCCTCCCATTCTTTTGGATGATCTCCTCGGCTTTCAAGCAACCTGGCGAGCTTACCCTTTATCCACCCACCCTGTTCCCGAATAATCCATCGCTGGACCTGCTTAGCCGTATCTGGACTGAGATCGACTTCAAACGCTTCTTTATGAACAGCCTGTTCATTTCCGTCTGCGTGACTTCCGCGCAGCTGTTCACCAGTTCGCTGGTGGGGTATGTGTTTGCCAAACAACACTTCCCTGGACGTGATAAGCTTTTCTTTGCCATCATCTCCACCATGATGATCCCCTGGCCAATGCTCTTGATCCCCCAGTATCTGGTTGTGCTGAAACTGGGGATGATGAACACCTACCAGGCGGTGATCGTCCCGGCGCTGTTCACTACCTTTGGCATCTTCCTGATGCGGCAGTACATGCAAGGTATCCCCGGCGAATTGATTGATGCGGCACGCATTGATGGCGCCTCCGAGCCAGCCATCTTTGGGCGCATCATCCTGCCCATGGCCGGTCCCGCGCTGGCCGCGCTGGGCATCTTCTCGTTCATGGGGAGCTGGGATAGCTTCATCTGGCCGCTGGTGGTGCTCAACAGCGAGAGCATGTACACCTTACCGCTGGGACTGGCGATGTTCAACAACCGCTATTGGACAGACTATGCTATGGTCAACGCGGGCGCCTTTATTTCCATCGTTCCTGCTCTCATTGTCTTCCTTATCTTGCAGCGGCGCTTTATCGAAGGTATCGCGCTGACCGGTATGAAGGGCTAGCGGCAGCGACCTGTCAAACTGTACCAGTCAACGGCCAGGGTTTAGGGTATTTGTTGAACCAACCCTGGCTCGCGTTATTGTCATGATGTGAACTGCTGTCCTGCGTCGAAACACATGCCACAAAGGCAACCCGTGATGAATCCACGACAGCGTGTACTGGCAGCCGTAAAGGGTGAGGAAGTGTGGCCGGTGCCCGTTGACCTGTTTGAGAGCGGCTTGCATCCCCAGATACGCGCCGGTTTGCAGGCCCATTACCACCATGACCCTGAGGATTTTGAGGCACTGCTTCATGCCCTGAGGGCAGAGTTTCGCTGGGCTGCCGCGCGTTACATCGGGCCGCCCCTGGAGGAAGTGCCCGGGGCGGTGGCCCAATACCCCTTTACCAAAGTGACGCGTAGCATATGGGGCACCTGGGCCGGGATAGAAACATATTCGGATATCTTCGAGCGTCCGCTGTCGTCGGTGGACACGGTGGCAGAGGTGGAAGCCTACTCCTGGCCAGACCCAGATTGGTTGGACTACCACAACCTCGGCTGGCAGGGCAAAATGTTCACCATAGCCGATTGGGCCAACCAGGCCGCGGATTACGCCCGAATTGTAGGCGGGTGGAATCCTGTGTTCAGCCGGATAATGGAACTGTACGGAATGGAAACCGGCCTACTTAATCTGGCGCTGCGGCCCGACTTGATCCACGCCACAGTCGCCCAAATCG
>DAOUEM010000478.1:0-5576 GCA_034430555.1 Anaerolineae bacterium
TGAACGAAGAGATGATGACCTGCTCGCCATCATCCATGTTCAATTCTTCGATCAATGTAATCGTTTTCTCAATAATGGTGACATCCAGTTGGGCGCTCGGCTGCGCCTTTAATTCCACATTCACACGCCAATCATTATCGCGTGTGAATTCTAAAGCCGCACGGAGGGTCGGCACCGGTTCGCCTGCATAAGCTTGCTGATCTGCCTGCGAAACATTACCGGCCTGGATCTGTCCGAACGGATCGCTCGCATTGAACCAGGATCCACAATCCAATGACTGTATCTCTTCCAGGGTGAAGTCCCACACCCGCCACGGCGCTCGATCTGGGAACACCTGTTCGGCGTTACAGGTGCGGTCCAGGGTGTCGTCGTGCATCAGCACCAACTCCCCATCGGCTGTGACAGCGACATCCAGCTCCCACATATTGGCGCCTACTTCGTAAGCTTTGCGCGCAGCAGCCAACGTATTCTCAGGTGCCAGGCTGCGTGCGCCACGATGGGCAATAACCAGTGGCTTCGTATCGGATATCGACATCGTTTCCTCGGTTTCCCGTGCCGGTTCAACCAACGTGCAAGCGACCAAGAGTGCCATACCAAGCACGATAACGCGTTGTGTAGCGTGGTCCCTCATTGGCGAGAATATCCTCTCAACTGGTCTACATAGGGAGTCAGGGTGGCCTGGCATGGGCCACCCTGATGGGTATCTGAATCGGATCCCTAGCTGGATACAGGCTGGATGGCAGGCACTACCTGAAGTTCTCCTCGTACTCTAGGACGAGCGCCTCTGTCGCCTCAGCCATCACCTGTTCGGGTGGTATATTCGCCACCAGCAGCTTCTCGACCGCCTGGCGCAGAATCTCAGTGCCCATCGCCAGCGAGATGACGCTTGCCTGTGGGCGCGCATACTGGAGTTGTTCCAGGGCGATTGCACGCTCAGGGAATTCCTCGAAGTACGCCTGGAGTGTCTCGGTTTCCAGTGCGGCCTCGCTGGTTGGCAGATAACCTGTCTGCTGCACGATCCGGGCGTTACTCTCCGGGCTGACTACGAACCTCATGAACTCCCAGGCGGCGGCCTGCCGTGCTTCGTCTGTGCTGGTCATGGCGATGACCGAGCCGCCGACCGGCACCATCCTGCGCTCTTGTGCAGGAATCATACCCGCACCAAGCGTGAAGTCAGACCGCTCAAGCAGCCCGCCCATACTACCGGTTGACCCGAACACCATACCTACCCGGTGATTCAGGAAGTCACCATGTGAGCCACCTTCGTCGAGTCCAGCTTTGCCGGTGTTGTACTCAAAAACGATGTCCTGCCAGAGCTGTGCAGCCGCTATCGCTTCAGGGCTGTCGAGCAGGATGTTGAACTCCTCATCCGAGACCTCGCCGCCATAGGCGTAGATAGCAGCCTGGAGGTACCAGTGAGCCGTGGTCAGGGTCATCGTAAACGACACGCCTTGCTGTACCGGGATGCCATCATCCCCGACAATCGTCAGCGCATCGCAGAACTCCCTGAACTCATCCCAGGTCTCCGGGACACGATCAGGCAGGCCTGCTTCGGCAAACATGTCAGCATTGTAGTAAAGCAACGGAGTGCTACGCATCATCGGCAGCGCGTAGAGCGTGTCATCGTAGTAGCCATCCATGACCAGTCCCTCGAAGAAACTGCTCATATCCAGCCCGTCTTCGGGGTCCGCGGCGAAGTCATCCAGCGGCACCAGCACACCGTCTTTGGCAAACAGCGCGACAAACGGCGAGTCCAGCAGCACCAGGTCGGGCACATCACCAGCGATGAGTGCCGCCTGGAGTTTCTGCAAGACCTCAGCATACGCGCCCTGAAACTGGACATCCACGAAGACCTCGTCCTGCGATTCGTTGAATAGCTGTACCAGCTCGTCCTGAACATCACCGGCAGGTCCGGTCAGGGCGCGCCAGTACACAACGGTGATGGGGGTATCTTGCGCGCCGGCGAAGTTGATGCTCGGCAACAGCATCGCTAGTACCAAGAAAATGGTGAGTGTGCGAAATTTCATCTTGGGTCCTCCTTAAGGTTCTGGTTTCGGCTTGCCTTGAGAATGCCGATCGAGATTCATACTGTCAGATCTCGATACTACGCTCCTTTCCCCCAGAATAGAACACTAGCCCTTCACTGCACCTGAAGCAATGCCTTCGATGAGCTGCTTCTGGGTGAACACGAAAACAACCAGCACAGGCACCAAGACAAACAACGAAGCGGCCATCAGATGCTCTGGGCCAATCTGATACTCGGCTTTACGGACCATTGCCAGGCCTACAGGCAACGTGCGCATGTTTTCTGTGTTCGTCACAATGAGCGGCCACAGGTACGCGTTCCACTTCGCGATGAAGAGGAAAAGGGTCAGGGTTGCCACCACTGGCCGTGCCATAGGAAACGCAATGGAGAACAACATTCGCAGGTGGCCGGCGCCATCGACCTCGGCGGCCTCGAATATCTCCCTTTCCATGCCGAGAATTGCCTGCCTAAGCAAAAACGCACCGAATACGCTGGAGACGTGAGGTATAATGATGCCCTGGTAGGTATTGATCCAACGCAGGCGGGACAACGTGACGTAATTGGGGATCAGCGTGAGCTGCCCTGGTATCATCATGCCGGCCAACACCACCATGAAAATTATCTCGCGTTTCGGAAAATCAATCCGCGCGAAGGCATAGGCGGAAAGCAGGGCGATCACCACTTCCAGCGTTACGCCAATCACCGCGGTAATGATGCTGTTGATATAGAACTGGGCAAATGGCGCCGCTTCCCAGGCGGTGACAAAGTTCTCCCACTGCAGGGTCTGAGGAATCCAGACCGGCGGGAATTTATAGACCTCAGTAGAGGACTTTAAGGCCGTGGTCAACATCCAGAAAAAGGGAACACCCACGATAATAGAGGTGGCGATAAGGATAGCATGAGAGGTACCAATGCGCAGACGGTTTCGAAACGATACACTCTTATCTGGCGATACCCCGGCAAGTTTCTTCATGCTCTTGACCTTTAGCACAAGTCCTCTCCCCCTTTTGAGCTAGTAGTGTACCCACCGGCGCGAGATGCGGAACTGAATAATCGTAATAATGAGAATAATGATAAAAAACACGACAGCCAGCGCCGAGGCGTACCCCATCCTGAACCATTGAAACGCATTTTGATAGACGTAGTGTATATAGACGTTTGAGCTGTTCAGAGGGCCACCGCCGGTCATCACCGACACGATGTCGAACGTCTTAAAAGCGTTGATGATGGACGTGATGGAGAGGAAAAATGTAGTGGGCGACAAGAGCGGAAAGGTAATATTCCGAAACACTTGCCAACTCGACGCGCCATCGACACGCGCTGCCTCATAAAAAACCCTGGGGACTCCCTGAAGGCCGGCCAGGAAGATGACCATATCGTAGCCCAGCCCGCTCCAGATAGAGACGATGATAATAGCTGGTAACGACCAGTTTACATCGCTGAGCCATTCAGGCGAGGGCAGCCCCATCCATGATAACGGAACGCGCAAGACCCCGTAAAACGGATCGAAAATCCAGGACCAGACCATAGCCACTGCAACGCTGGTCGTGAATGTGGGCGAGAAGATGATAGCGCGATAGAGTGTCCGGCCAGCTAGGCGTTGGTTGAGGAGTAGGGCCAGGGCCAGAGCCAGGACCAGCTTGACAACGACAACACCGAGCGCGAGGTATACCGTATTCTTCAGGACCTGCCAGAAAACGGGATCGTTCCACATCTTATCGTAGTTGTCGAACTGCACATACTTTGCCGCCCCGATCATGTTCCACTTTGTCAGGCTCAGCACAAAACTGTTTACAAAAGGCCAGAACGTGAAAATGCCAAAAAGGATGAAGTTCGGTGCGATAAACGCTATAAACGTGAGGTAACCTCGTCGCCGGCGAGGGGAGATACGGCCAACTCGTGCTTTCACCCGGCTGAACACGGATGGACCGATCGTGTTCATTCATCTTCTCCCTTGTTCAGGAACATATTCCATATGAACCTGATGGATGAAGGCAGGCCAATATTGGTAGGCTAAGCATTTCAACTTGGACTCAGTCGGCTAAGTCATGTCCGCCTTTGCGACAGCCCAACATAGCCTTGGGGAAGCCTTTGTCGGTGCAGTGCCCGGATAGACTGGAATCAGAGACCTTGCGGAGCAAGCGCCGGGTGAAGAGTGGTATGGCCAATTCTCTGATTTTCAACGATGGGCGGCTGCTGCCGATGCTCAGCCGTCGCTACTTTACGTGCTAGACTTATCCTTGAGTGAAGCTATTACAGGATTACACTGTCTACATTCTTACTTATTTTCGTTATGCTGTCAACTATACTGTATGCATTCGACTGCGGCGGTGGTGCTGCAGGGACTGATACTACTCCGAAAAGAAACGGATTCAGGCAACGGCGCGAGGTTCGAGAGCAACCTTGTGCCCCAATTGCACAAGGCGTTTGATTTAGCGCCGCTCGGTTTGAGCTTGATTGCGTTTGTCGAAATAATCGCCGCCCAAGTCAACGTGCTCCGTACCATCGCGGATTATATGATAGCCGATCACCAAAATAGACCGTGCTACGACTCCAGCGGCGCGTTTTTTGCCACGCCGCGCAGCCAAACGTCGAAATTGAGCGCCGAGATAATCGTCTTTGGAACGTGCTGCCGTATGCGCAGCCTGGACCAACAAGGCTTTGAGATGTTTGTTGCCTTTGGTAGTACGAGCGGAGCGATTGCGCCCTGCCTTTCCATTTTTGCCGGGAGCCAAGCCTGCCCATGACACCGCGTGAGCAGCGGTTGGAAAGCGGTTCATATCAATGCCCAATTCCGCGATGATGCCTTGAATGGCCTGCCTATCAAGTCCGGGTACTGCATCCAGACGAGCGATGAGATCATCTTTATCAAAAGAGGCAATTTGACGCTCAATCTCCTCGTTGAGACGCTCGATCTTGGCATTCAAATCATCGATATGTTCCAGGTGCAGACTCAACATCTCACGTGATGACACCTCCATCACGTCACTGACCACCGAGCCCAGCTAGATGTTAGCATCTTCCAGGACCTTCTGTACCCGGTTGATTGCGCTGCTGCGTAGCTGAATCAATTTCGTGCGATAGCGGAACCAATCGCGTAAAGCACGTTGGGGTCCTTCAGGAATGAAACTGCCCTTGAGCAGTCCATGCCGCAGCAATTGCGCGATCCACTGGGCATCTTTGACATCCGCCTTGCGCCCCGGCACTTGCTTGATATGCTTGGCATTCACCAATAGAACCTCAAAATCACGCTCAAGGATATTGAAGATGGGCTTCCAGTACACCCCAGTGATTTCCATCGCCACATGCGTCACACCTGTTGCCCGTAACCAGTCAGTCAATGCCAGATAATCAATGGTCACCATTTTGAAAGTGCGCGGTTCGACTTGACACAAACCTGCTTCGGTCGGCCCAATCCGACAGACGACTACTGTTTTCTTGTGCACATCGAGCCCTGCGCAGCGTTCATATATGACATCCACCGGCTTCACTCCTGTACGGTCTCCTCCATCGCACGATACCGTGAACCTCGCTGTTTGAGTATTCTACT
>DAOUEM010000479.1:0-1816 GCA_034430555.1 Anaerolineae bacterium
ACTCCCCACAAGACATCCAATACCTGCCGCCACTGGTCGTCCCGCAACGAGGAAAACAACACATTCAACTCGTAGAGCCGTCCCGTCCAATAGGACTGGCGCTCGACATGCGAGGCCAATGACAGGACGTGTTCCTCCATCTTCAGTCATCCTCCAACACAAAAAAGCCGCTGCGTTGTAACGTCCGTAAGCCCAATAAAATCACTGCTTCCGGCACATTCCAGACGTCGGCCAGCTCGGCAAGCGTGACGCTGGTCGGTTCGCCCAGCGGACAGTACTTTTGAATCCACTGGAGGCCAGGCCTCAGGTTAGACGGCACCTGGACCTGCGGGGTATAGACCTCGGCGTAATCACGCAGGCGGATAATGGTGACCCAGATGTCGGACCCGCTGTTCATCACTGACGTATCTCCACCACCACGCCTTGTTCTGCCCAGTTATACAGGTTGATGGCATTTTCTTCCAGTGACATGATGCAGCCAAAGGTATAGGGCCGGCCCACATTACCGCCGCCCAGGTAGCGACCGTCCGGCAGCTCGACCGCGCCGTGAAACCCGTTCATCAGGCCGGGCACAGCTTCATAGACGCCCATAAACCAGTGCATGCGCCACTGACCGCAGCTATAAGTAGCGTCGTCATTTTCGTCGCACAGGGCAAAACTACTGCCGGAAGCCACTTCTTCATGGCTGAGTATCTGAAAGACACCGGCTGAGGTGGGCGCGGTGTCGATCCCGCTTGAGATCGGCCAGTCAAATACCACCTGCCCATTTTCCAAGGCCTGTAAGTGCTGGTCGCTCAGATCAACGACGATTCGCTTGCCCCGCACCGGGCGCAACGGCAGCATGATATCCCGCGAAGGTAAATTGATCTGGTCGTCCACGTACAATTCAGAAAGGTCTCGATCAGCGTTCGCCTGCTCGATCAGGTAGAAGGGAATACCGGTCGAGCGTGAAATGCGGTAAGCCGTCTCCCCACGCTGTACGGTATAGATCGTCGGCAGGTAGCGCACGGTGACCCAGGTATAGAGCGTGCCCGTGGCCGCGGTTTCCTGCACGGCCCGCACACCGTCCTCGATATCGAGAGTCAGCGGATACGGCAGTGTGGCCGCCTGCTGCTCCAGGTATTCGCGGACCGGCGTAGGCTCCAGGGTCAGGTACAGGCGCGGACCAGTCTGGTGATAGGTCAGCCGGGTATCCAGCCACTGCCCCCACTGCGCCGGCGGCACCACAAAAGGATAACCCTGATCGTCTACCGGATCGTAGGCTTCGATGGTCAATGGGTGCTGGAGCAGTGCCTGGGCAAACTCAACCAGGGGTGTGGCGTCAGTCACAGCAGGCTGGAGCGTGCGCATGGGCAGATCGATGACGCCGCTGGCAACAGCCGCCGCCGGGTCTATAGTAAGCGCCACCAATAAACGATTCACGTCAGGGCGTTTCCCTGCCGATGCGTTAATGTGCGTGGCGATCACGCCCTGTAAACGGACGGTGGCGTTCTGCGCCGGGATTTCGATGAGCGCGGCGTATCGCAGCAGGCCGTCACGAGCACGGGCCACGTTGATGTCCACCACCGGCTCCAGGTCCACGCCGGACAAGGTCGCACCGATCATGTCACTCAGGCCGCCCTGGGTGCGCCCGTACTCCAGGGCCCGCCGGGCGGAAGCCATGGCATCGATCTGGATACCAAGCTCGGTGGGCGAGACCTGCCAGGTCCGGTCACCGTCACGCAGTGTCAGGCGCTGGTCGGCCCAGGCTTCACGCAGCGCGGCTATGGCATCCCCTTCGCTCAAGCCCCCGAGGCTAATACCGCCGACCGAAACG
>DAOUEM010000480.1:0-5027 GCA_034430555.1 Anaerolineae bacterium
ACGCCGTCCAGCGTGAAACTGTCGCCCTCGGTCAGCACGTGCTGCCGGATAGTGCCCTGGCGCCCTTCCAGGTAATCCAGCCTCTCGCCGAGGCCCTGAAAACGGTCGAAGTCCGCTTTGACGCCGGCGGGCAGGTAAAGCGGCGTCGTCTCGTGGTGCGGCGGCCAGTCCCACAGGCGGAGGTTCATTGACTCGAAGACGCGGCAGCCGGCGGTGTGATCGGGGTGCCAGTGGCTCCAGGTCGCGGCCCGCACCCGGCGGATGTTGGCCCGATTCAACGAGTGCACGATATCTTCCGGGGTGTCGATGAGCAGGTCCGGGCCGTGCACGAAGATGGCCGGCCCGTTGCGACTGAAAGGCACCCCGCGCGTCCGCGCCTCCTCACAGATGCGGCAGTCACAGCAGGGCCGCGGCGTGGTCGTCGCGCCGCCCGTGCCCAGGAATTCGATACGCATCCCGTCATCCCTCCTCCGGTTCGCCCCCGGCATTATACCCCGTCAGGCACGCCTCACCACGGATCGCCCGACCCGGCACCACCACCGCCGCTCAATCCCGGGTCGACAATCCAGCCCTCGACCCGGTCCACGTCCGGCGGAATGCCGTATCCATCATGCCGGCGCGGGTAGGCCCAGGCGGCCTGGGCCGCGCACAGCACCGCGTCCAGCGTATCGCCGGAAGCGCCCGTCACGCAGGCGTCGGCCAGATTCGCCGCCATCCTGAGGGCAAGCCCGAATTCGGCACGCAGGTCTCCAGACAGCAGGCCGGTCACGATGGCGCGGCGGGCGTCGGATTTGTCCGGTGTTTGTTGGCGGCGGTTATCGCTCTTGTAGCCCCGTCGACCGGCCCAGCGGCGGGCCAGCAGCGCCGGGTAGGCTTCCACCACCACCCGGTCGGCAGCGGTAGGATGACAGGGCTGGACGCTCACGCCCGATTCCAGCAGACGCGGCGCGCCCCGGAAAAACATCCTGCCCACCGGCACGCCATAAAGCATCATCGGGCTGCGCGAATCGGCCAGCCGGTCCGTCACCCGCCGGTGATGTTTGTGCCCCGGCGGCTGACCATCCCGGTAGACCTTGAGCGTGTGCTCCCACTGGCGCATGTCGCCGTCCATCGCCTGAATGCGCGTGACGTATCTGGCCCAGGTCTGCGGCCAGCCCAGGTCGATGATCAGGCGGCGCGGCAGGCCAAACGGAAAATCCAGCCCGGCGATCCAGGGACCGGGACGGGCCAAAAAGGCCTCAAAGGCCGGAAAATCGGGAAAGGTCTCCAGGGCGAAAACGTGCAGCGTTTCCCCTGCCAGGTGGCAGACCGCGCACGTGATCGGCTTTCGCCGGGCCGGCGCGCTGGTGAAGTCGAGGCCAAACACCTGCATTTGACGCTTCCCTCGTTATCTCTGGCCGACCGGCAGCTCTGACTTATTGCGAATCGCTTGCAACAAGCGTCTGGTAAAGTCATGACGCATGTCACTTGGAGTGGAGCGGCAACCCGATCATACTTAAGTTGTCATATTCAGCAACGATAAGAATCTTCATACCCGGGAAACAATCATGACGATCCTGTATCGCATGCTGTCCCGTAACCGTGCCCTGCTGGCCGCCGGCCTGAGCGCCCTGGTCTTGATGGTCCTGCTGCAAGCCAATGCCAACGAGCGGGGCGGCACTTCCGTGTTCGGCCTGCAGCTCGCTTTCACGGTGGAAAACTTCCGCGCCGTGCTGGACACCTGGGGCGCGGCGGGTATCGGCCACTTCCGGGGCACTCTGTGGCTGGATTACCTGTTCCCGGCAGCCTATGCGTGCTTGCTGGCCGGAATCATCGCGCGGCTGAACCCGGCAGAAGAGACGCCACCCGGCCGTCTACCGCGGACGCTGTTCGCCGCCTGTTTCCTGGCCGCGCTCAGCGATTACACCGAAAATACGCTGCACCTGGTCATTCTGGCGGACCCGGCCTCCCTGTCCGCGCCGCTGATTCTGCTGGCTTCAATTGCGGCAGCATTAAAGTGGGCCTTGATTACCATTGCTTTTTTAGCTATTATCTATTATCTTGTAAAAAAGGCGCTTTACGCCAAGCGCAATCATCCCAGCCGAAAGATGCCCACGAAGGAGACATTATGACGGCCACTCTCACAACGACCACTACACTGCGCACGCTAGACCAGCTCTTGCCAGGACAGCACGCCATCATCAAAAAAGTCGGCGGCAGAGGCGCCTTTCGCCGCCGCGTGATGGACATGGGCCTGGTCGGCGGGGCCGAAATCGAAATGGTGAAGAAGGCCCCCCTGGGCGATCCCATCGAATACAAGCTCAAAGGTTATCACCTGACCTTACGCCGGGCGGAAGCGCGCGTGATCGTGGTCGAGGTCTGACGAGCGCCGCCCCGCCCTCGCCGGCGCAGTCCCGGCTGCAAAAAAACAGACCTGGCTGACAAGGCGCGCCTGGAGATTTAATAGAACTTCATGGAAAAATACACCATTGCCCTGGCCGGCAACCCTAATGCCGGCAAAAGCACAATCTTCAACGCGCTCACCGGCTCCCACCAGCATGTCGGCAACTGGCCCGGCAAAACCGTGGAGAAAAAGGAGGGCACCACGACTATCGGCGCGTACCGGGTCGCCGTGGTCGATTTGCCCGGCTCGTACAGCCTGACCGCATACTCCGCGGAAGAAGTCATCACGCGCGACTTTATCGTGGAAGCGCACCCCGACGCCATCGTGGCCGTGGTCGACGCCACCAACCTGGAACGCAACCTGTACCTGGTCGTGCAACTCCTGGAGATGGGCGCGCCGCTGGTGCTGGCCCTCAACATGAGTGACCTGGCGGCCACGCGCGGCCTCGTCATCGACACGGAAAAACTATCGGCAGGGCTGGGCGGCATCCCGGTCATCGCCACCGCCGCCCGCCAGGGCGAGGGCCTGGCAGCGCTGGAAGCAGGCATTCTGCGGGTGCTGGAAAACAGGTGCGCCCGCCCGAGCGCCGCCCCCGGCCTGATCGATTACGGCGCGCTGCTGGAAGACAGAATCACCGCGCTGCAAGACCAGCTCGACGGCGCTGCATTCCGGCAGCCTCACTATCCGGCCCGGTGGCTGGCCCTCAAACTACTGGAAGGCGAAACCAGTATCCTGGACCGGTGGCCGGTGGACCAGCCGGCCCTGACCCGGGCGGCGGCCCAGTACAGCGACCAGGTCCTGGCGGCCTGCGACGAGGACCCGGAAACCCTGATCGTGGACCGGCGCTATGGCTTCATCGGCCAAGTCGTGCACGGGGCCGTGCGCCGCCCCAGCCACGAAGCGGTCTCCACCTCGGAGCGTATCGACCGGGTGCTGACTCACCGCTGGCTGGGCCTGCCCATCTTCCTGATGCTGATGTGGATCGTCTTCCAGATGGTAGCCAACGTCAGCGCCCCGCTGCTGGACTGGGTCGATGCCATGATGACCGGGCCGTTCTCCCGCTGGACGATCGTCTTGCTGGGCGGGTTGGGCCTGAGCGGCTCGTGGGTCGAATCGCTGCTGGTGGACGGCGTCATCGCCGGGGTGGGCGGGATGCTGGTTTTTCTGCCGGTGCTGTTTTTCCTGTACCTGGCGATTGCCCTGCTGGAAGATTCGGGCTACATGGCCCGCGCGGCCTTCGTGATGGACCGCTTCATGAATATGCTGGGCCTGCACGGCAAGAGCTTTCTGCCGCTGCTGGTCGGCTTTGGCTGCAACGTCCCGGCCATCTACGCCACGCGCATGCTGGAGCACCAGGACGACCGTAAGCTGACCGCCTTCCTGACCACGTTTATGAGCTGCGGGGCGCGCCTGCCGATTTACGTGATATTCGGCTCGGCCTTTTTCGGGGCGGCGTCCGGCCACATGATTTTCGCCATGTACCTGCTGGGCATCGCCGTCGCCATCCTGACCGGCATCGTGCTGAAGCGCACCATCTTCAAAAACAAGCCCACGCCGCCCTTCATCATGGAACTGCCCCCTTACCGGCTGCCCACGGCGAAAAGCGTCTGGCTGCACATCAGGGAGCGGACGGCCAAGTTTATCCGGGGCGTCGGGTCGGTGATCCTGGTCACGTCGATTATCGTCTGGTTCCTGCTGGCGCTACCGGTCGGGCGAGACTTGAGCGCCTTCAACCAGGTGCCTGCCAGCGACAGCCTGTTTGGCGCGGTCAGCCGGCTGGTGGCCCCGGTCTTCCGACCGGCCGGCTTTGCCAGCTGGGAAGCCGCCGGCGCGTTGGTCAGTGGGCTGGTCGCCAAAGAAGTCGTCGTCTCTACGCTGAGCCAGATCTACCTCGGCGAGGCGAACGCGCAGGCAGCGGTAATGGCCGAAGCGGGCCGGCCGCCGGTCCACCTGGCCGCCGACCTGGCCGCGATCGGGCAGGGCCTGGCGGAAGCCGTGCTGCTGACCGGGCAGGAGATCGTCAACATCGTGCCGCGCACGCTCAACGTCCTGCCGCTGGTCAACATCGCAGAGCTTGATTTGTTGGGCCGGGCTGAGGAAGAAACCATCGACACGACGCTGGAAGCCGCCTTACAGGAGACGTTCACGCCGCTGGCCGCGCTGGCCTTCAACGTCTTCGTGCTGCTTTACATCCCGTGTATGTCATCTATCGCTGCCATGCGCCAGGAATTCGGCCTGCGGTGGACGGTGTTTCAAGCCGTCTATACGCTCGGCATCGCCTGGATCGCGGCGGTTCTCCTCTATCAAACCGGGTTATTGTTAGGGCTAGGATAAACTCATGGCTACCGTCCTGCGAAAGGTGCTGCTCATCTTCGAAAATGCGAAAGGTCCGCTGTCCCTGACGGAAGTCGCCCGCACCCTGGACATCGAACCGGGGATGCTGGAAGGCATGCTGCAATACTGGGTCCGCAAAGGCAAGCTGCGCGAGGTCGCTGGCGGCGCCCTGATCTGCCCGATCTGCAACAAGGCCGACGACTGCGCCCTGATGCCGGATATGCCCCGGCGCTTTGAGCTGGTCGGCGAGGACACCCCGGACTTCCAGGTCAAGCCTCCGACCGTTTGCTGCGGCTGACTCCCCCCCCCC
>DAOUEM010000481.1:0-2569 GCA_034430555.1 Anaerolineae bacterium
ACTGGCATCTGTCACGGACCCTCGCAACGCAGACCGGGATGACGAACGTGTGGCTTGCGAGCCAGGGGCTGGTCTCAGTTCGCGATCTGTGGCTGAAGGCTCATGGCTACGCGTGAGATTCGTCGTGTGCTCCATCACCGTGAACCGCCCGGTGCGGACCCGCATGTCGTGGTGGTGTGGGGGCTGGGGGCTAGACACCCCCGGCTACCCGATTGAACGAAGGCCGCTCTGCGGCCAGTTCCAAGCCCGACGCGCTCACGCAGAGCGCGAACGTCACGCGCACTCTGACCACGCCCAGGAGCATACTCCTTTCGGGAGGATCCAACCACACCCTCCCGAAAGGAGGCTCTCATGACTACCGAACTGCGTCAGCGGATGATCGAGGACATGCAGCTGCGGGGGCTGGCCCCGCGAACCCAACAGGTCTACGCACGCGCCGTGCGGCAACTGGCCGAACACTACGGCCGCTCTCCCGACTCTCTCTCCGAGGAGGACCTGCGCCAGTACTTCCTCCACATCAAGAACGTCCGCAAGTACGCACGCAACACCTGCACCATCGCCCTCTGCGGCATCAAGTTCTTCTACGAACACACCGTCAAGCGCCCCTGGCCCACACTCACTTTCGTCCGACCCGCCAAGGAGAAGAAGCTGCCCGTCATCCTCACCGTCGAGGAAGTCCACCGCATCCTCAACCACGTCCGGCTCCCGCGCTATCGCGCCGCTCTTACCACCATCTACTCCTGCGGCCTGCGCCTCGGAGAAGCCGTGCAGCTCCAGATCCCCGACATCGACGGGGCGCGCCGACTCATCCACATCCGCTGCGGCAAGGGCGGCAAAGACCGCTATGTCCCGCTGCCACATCGCACCCTCGAGATCCTACGCGCCTTCTGGAAAACCCACCGCAACGCCCTGTGGATCTTCCCCGCACCGGGCCGCGGCGGCATCGGCATGCCAAGCGCCAACACCCCCATGCCACGCTCCAGCGTCCAGATCGCCTTCGGTCACGCCCTGCGCGACAGCGGCCTGCACAAGCGCGCCTCGGTCCGATCCCTGCGCCATGCCTACGCCACCCACCTGCTCGAGTCCGGCGTCAACCTGCGACTCATCCAGGACTATCTGGGACACGCCTCACCCGGCACCACTGCGATCTATACGCACCTGACCGACAAGGCCACCACCATGGCCATCGACGAGATCAACCGCCTCATGGCCACCCTCTGAGCCGGTGCCCGGAGCCTCGTCATGGCCTGCACCGTGTCCGAGATCTTCGCCCGCCACGGCCCTGCCTACCGAGCCCGCTTCCACCACCTCATCCTGCCCAGCCACCGGCGCGCCATGGACGATATCGTCAGCTGTCGCACCCCAGCTCGCGGCGGCCACCTCTTCTCCTGTGAGCCCTGTCACTTCACGCGCTTCTGCTACCATTCCTGCAAGAACCGTCACTGTCCACGATGCCAGAATGACGCGGTCTCCCGTTGGCTCCACGCCCAGCGCCTGCGCCTGCTGCCGGTCCCGTACTTCCTCTTCACTTTCACCCTGCCAGCTGCCCTACGGCCTTTGGCCTATCGGCACCAGCGCCTGATCTACTCCCTGTTGTTCCGCGCCGCCGCGGCGGCGATGCAAGTCCTCGCCGCAGATCCCGTCTACCTGGGTGCGCGACTCGGCCTCCTGGCCGTCCTGCACACCTGGACCCGCGATCTGCGTTACCATCCTCATGTGCACATCCTGCTCCCTGCCGGCGGCCTGGCACCGGGCGCGAATGACTGGATCGCTGCGCCCCAGCCCCGCTTCCTGCTGCCCGTGAAGGCACTGGCCAAGATCTTCCGCGCTAAGATCCGTGATGCCCTGGCCAGCCATGACCTGCTCTCGGTAGTCCCGCCGGCGGTGTGGGCGACCCCCTGGATCGTGCACGCCAAGCCCGCTGGCTCGGGCGACGCCGTGTTGCGCTACTTCGCGCCCTACATCTATCGCATTGCCCTCTGCAACCCGCGCATCGTCTCCCGCAACCGTGGCCGGGTGACCTTCACGTACCGCGAGCGAGCGTCCGGACGCACCCTCAAGAAAACCCTGCCGGCACCCGCGTTCATGCACCGATTCCTGCAACACGTCCTCCCGCGCCGCTTCGTGCGGGTGCGCAGCTACGGCTTCCTGGCCCGGCGCGTCAAGGGCCAGCTCGAGGCGCTCCAGCAGACTCTTGGGCCCTGCCAGAACAGCGCGGCCGGCGAGTCCCCGCAAGCCACCCCGCTGGTCCGCGAACCGGCCCCGTCCCGGTCCGGGCCCGACTACGCCCGGTGTCCCCTCTGCGGACGGCCGATGCGCGCCGTCTTGGTGCGCCCCCTCCAAGCCCGCGATTCGACCGACGGCCACCCACGGTCCACGGCGCGGGGGAGGGGACCACCATGAGGAATCCGCAGCCCATGACGAGGCACTCAAACAGACGTCAAGATCTTCACGCCACCGCGGGCGCGATAGGTGGCGTACGCCCAAGGTGCGCCTACACACGGTTCGCACCGGGGAACAACGCGCCACGGTCCCGTCAGAAGGCCTGCGGGAAGTCTACGAGCCAACA
>DAOUEM010000482.1:0-2919 GCA_034430555.1 Anaerolineae bacterium
GAGAACATCCTGGCCTGGATGCTCACGCTCTCCGGCACGACCAGCCTGCGCGCCCTGTTGTACATCGACGAGGTATTCGGCATGTTCCCACCGTACCCTTATAACCCACCCACCAAAGACCCGATGCTCAAGCTGCTCAAGCAGGCGCGGGCGTTTGGATTGGGGATGGTCCTGGCCACGCAGAACCCCGGCGACCTGGATTACAAGGGCCTCGCCAATGCCGGGACTTGGTTCATCGGTAAGCTGCAAACCGAAAACGACCAGAAAAAAATACTGACCGGCCTGGAAGCGATGGCCAATGCCCAGGCGGGCATCAACATCAAAGACGTGGCCAATATGATCGAGCAGCTTGATCCGCGCGTCTTCCTGATGCACAACGTGCACGACGAGAGCGGGCCATTGCTGCTGCACACCCGTTGGGCGATGAGCTACCTGCGTGGGCCGTTGACGCGCCAGCAGATCGGCCAGTTGATGGCGAAAAAGCGTCAACAGATGCAGCAGCGCGCCGTACCGCAGCCGGGGACCGGTGGCTACATACCGCCCCAGGCCAGCCGACCCATGGCCCCGGTCCAACCGGAGCCACCGCTGCCGATGGGCGCGACTCCGCCGCCGACTTCATTGCCGGGAGGATTCCCGCTTGGTGCGACGCCGCAGCCCACCTCGTTGCCGCAACCACCGGGGTACGGGCAGCCGGTCCCGCCGCAGTCGACGCCCGCCGATGGGGCTTACCAGACGCCGCAGCCCACCCAGCCGGCCGGCCCCGTGCCTAACCAGTCGGGCTTCTTCCCGCCGGGGTCTTCACCCGTGACTACACGAGGGGCGACGCAGCAGGGCAGCGCGCCGCCAGGCTTCACGACCAATGCGCCGGTGCTGCCTTCGAGCGTGGTGCAGTACTTCCTGCCGGAGACCATCCCCACGCGGACGGCCATCGCCAACTGGGAGCGCCGGTACGGCTTCCAGGCGCAGAGCTTCAGCGGCGCGCAGTTGATCTACCAGCCCTTCCTGTTGGCCCAACTCGCGGTTCGTTACATGGACCGTAAGACCGACATCAACACAACGCGGCAGTATGCTTATCATGTGCCGGACGTGCCCAAAGTCGGCCTGATCCACTGGGACCGCTACCTGGCCCAGCCGGTCGACCCGCAATCGCTGGCCCATGAGCCATTCGCAGAGGCCATCTTTGGCGACGTGTCGAGCAGCCTGATCGATGCCAAACTGCTCAAAGATTTGCAGCAGGAGATCATCGACCAGGTATATCATTCGACCTACCTCTCCGTGCTCTACAGCCCGACGCTCAAGGTTTACGGCGACCCGGACTCCAACCACCGCGACTTCCGCGTCAAATTGCAGGCCCTGATCCGCGAGCAGCGTGACGCCGAAGTCGACAAGGTGACGGCCAAGTACAGCGCCGCCCTGGACCGGCTGGACGACAAGCTGCGCAAAGAAGAGCGCGAGTTGGACGCGGACAAAATGGACCTCACCGACCGCAAGCGCGAGCAATTGTTCACCGCTGGCGAGGCCGCGCTGAGCCTGTTCAAAGGGCGCACCACTTATACGCTCAGCCGTTACAGCCGCACCCGCCGCTATACGCGGCAGGCGCGCGCGGACTTGGACGAGTCGGTGGACGTGATTCGCGAGATCGAAGACGATATGGACCGCACGGCGCAGGAAATGGAACAGGCGCTGCAAGCGGTGAACGAGAAGTGGACCGCGGTCGCCATGGAAGCCGAAGAACAGCGCGTGAACCCGCTGAAGAAGAATATCTACATGGAACTGTTTGGCGTCGGTTGGATACCGTTCTGGTACACGGTGCTCAACAACCAGCCGGTCTTGCTGCCGGCCAACCCGATTTCTGCTCTGGATGACCAGGCTGCAGGCAATCAGCCGGGCTAAACATCTGATGCTCTAAATGATAACGGGGCGGGTCGATGACCTGCCCCGTTTGGGTGCTGGATGTTACTGGCTGTTGCGGGCCTCTTCAGCCGCGACGGCGTTGGGATCGCCTTCGGCAAGCGCTTTCTGGTAGGCTTTCCAGCCAGGGCACCAATTGGTGTGCCACTTCCACAGCCGTGACATTATGCCTCTGGGATTGGTTTCGGCTTTGGCTCGCATACCGCAGGTGGCGCATCCGTATTCTTTGGCGTTCTGAGTCATGGGTTCTCCCTCTATGAAAAGCTATCGTGTGAAAATATTCACGGTCTCTTGAATAACTATACGCCATTACAGAGAAAAAGTTACGGCAACTTGCCGGGGCATTGTCGGGCGTGCCCGAAAATGCTACCATAACTTTGTAGGCTGCTTTTCCGACCGTTTGCCAGCATTGGATGGTGTGTAACGAAACCGACCATGCCCACTCACAACGCTGCTCCCGTCCGCGAGTCCGCGCGCGTGCCCGCACCGGATACCACCCATCTCACCGACACCCAGCCGATGGCCCCTGTACGCCCGCCTGGACCGCGTCCCCGCCGCCGGCGCCGTGGCGTGCCGGCCTGGCTGGTGCGCCTGCCCCTGCTGGCTGCGACCGGTTTGGTCCTGCTGCTGATCCTGGTCGTTATGTTTATTGCCGCCCACCAGATGCAGTATGCCTCCCGGATATTCCCCGGCGTGTCGACCTATGGCGTCGACCTCAGCGGCCTGACCTTCGATGAGGCCGCGCGCGCGCTCGATGCCCGTTTCGAGTACGACGACCGGGCCGTCTTCACTTTTCGGGATGGCGACAACTTCTGGCAGATGACGGCCGGCCAGTTGGGCGTCTCCCTGGATACCCGGCAGACGGTCAACACGGCTATGTTGCAGGGCCGGGCCGACAACCTGCTCGTTAACCTGGTGGCGCAGGGCGAGATGTGGCTGAAGGGGCGGGTCATCGCCCCGGTCATCGTCTACGACCAGACCGTGGCCGAAGCCTTCCTGCAGGAGATC
>DAOUEM010000483.1:0-1839 GCA_034430555.1 Anaerolineae bacterium
AGCCCGTGATATGAATCAGAGGGAAACGAGAAAATATGCTGACAGAATTCAAAGAGATACCAGACTTCAGAGATGAAGATCAAGAGCGCGCGTTTTGGGCCACGCACGACTCAACAGAATATATTGATTGGGACAACGCTGAATCCACTATCCTGCCACATCTGAAACCATCAACCAAGACTATCTCCTTGCGGCTACCGGAGACAATGCTGGATGAGTTGCGAGTCATTGCCAACAAACGCGATGTACCGTATCAATCCCTGATCAAGGTCTTTCTAAAGGAGCGGATTGATCAGGAGTTGGAACAACATGCTGGGGTCAAAGTCAAGTAAGCCTTGGCGCGTGCAGGTTGGTCAAGATGCTCGCGGCCTGATGCCCGACCGCGCCTGGCACAACCAGCGTTGCTCGATCCGGCACCATGATCCTCGACATTCCGCTTGGGATACCAGGGCAAGCCCAGTACAGCTTGGGCTGCCGATGACCGGGACGAGATTCGACAACCAGACGGCATACGATGCCGTTTCCCTCACGCCCCTGCCATCGCGGACAGGTCCCGCTGGCGATGAAGTGTCTGTCCTATCTGGTCAGAGTGGTCAAGTATCGCTTACATTCTGGCACTCCTAACTGCTTCATCACCTCAGCCTGGAACTCGGTCGGTGTCGCAACCTGGCGTACCTGGCTGCCAGCCGTCAAGTACAACTCGACCGCCGACCAGGGAGCGAACTCAACCAGTATGCGGTCAACCGAGGCGTTCAGTCCCGCTTGCTGGCACTGAAAGGCCAACAGCGCACGTACTAACAAGGCCACCAGCGTGACAAAGACCAAGCCCTCGATCCGCTCATCGGTGTGTAGGTAGACCGGTCGCACGGCCAATGGTGTCCTGGCCGAAAAATGCCATCCATGCAAGGATCAGCCGGTTAGCGCCACTAGCCCATTTTGGTAATCCCCCCTGGCTGAGCATCTACAATCAGTTTCATCCCTTTGGGATCCATTCCACGCATTCAAGGATAGCAAGACAGCTTGGCCGAAGGTGACTATCGGTGCCTTTGGCCAGCAGATTCGCTGCTCAGAGTGTGCATTGAGCAGCGAGCACGCACCTATTTCGCTGAAAGACTACGGGGAGAGCGATTCTGCTGTATTCTGCAGCAAGGGCAACAGGTGTGGGAGTTGCCTCGCGCAGTTGCTGGGCGACCCAGGCATCGTTGGGACTTCTGGTGATGCCGAAATGTACGAGGCGACGAGAACCCAGCTCGATGACAACAAAGACAAAGATGGCGCGGAAGAACAAGTCATACGTCTGCAGAAAGTCAACGGCCCAGATGTCCTTGGCATGGTTGTGTAGGAATGTGGCCCACGTCGCGGTGCCAACGCAGTAGCGTATCGGGCTGAACGATCACGAGAGCCGATTTCCAGGTGGGTAGCATGCTGGCGATGAAGACAAGCAAAGCCCGGTCAGGCCAGGTGAGAGCAGGGCGTTTGACGTGTCGCTGCAGCACAATGAGTTGCTGGCGGAGGAGAGCGTTTTCGAGCACCAGTTCCGACGTGCTGCGGGTAAGGTCCAAGAAGGCATTGAGGGCCAAGGGTTGGTTGTCGGGCTTGGTCCAACGACGGAGACGTTGCTTGACATTACGGCGCAGAGCATTTAGGTGTCTGCGGATGAGACTTTTCGGTCAGGACAATATCCCTTCGCTTTGACTGCACGGTTGGTGAACCCTCGGCCTGCACGGAGACGAGAAACGTCATAGGCGTGGATAGCATCAAAACCATCGAACAAATAAACGAACAATGTTCGTCTATTTGTTCGTTTCGGGTTTGGTATACAAGGTGCCACGCCCGGTA